>DATGVZ010000038.1:0-15112 GCA_035299765.1 Gemmatimonadales bacterium | reverse complement strand
ACAGAAGTCCGCCAAGAGCGCCACCGTGACCGGCAAGGCGGTCAAGGGATTCACGGACGAGGAACGAGCCGCGATGAAGGAGCGTGTCCAAGAGCTGAAGGCGGAAGCGCGCCGCGGCCCGCGTGCGAAGCGGGCGGACGGGGAAAGCGACCTGTTCGCGCAGATTGCCAAGATGCCGGAACGGGATCGCGCCATGGCCGAGCGGCTCCATGCTATCATCAAAGCCAGCGCGCCAGCCCTCTCGCCGAGAACCTGGTACGGGATGCCCGCGTACGCCAAGGACGGCAATGTCGTCTGCTTCTTCCAAAGCGCGCACAAGTTCAAGGCGAGGTATGCGACGTTGGGCTTCAGCGACAAGGCGAACCTCGACGAAGGCACCGTGTGGCCGGTCGCCTTCGCCCTGAAGGAGTTGACCGCGGCCGACGAGGCAAGGATCGCCGCGCTCGTGAAGAAAGCGGTGAGCTGAGGAGGTCGCTGCACTTTTCAAGGTAGAATTGCGTTTGTGAACGTTCTCGTGTGGCGCCGCGGCTTAAGCGCGCCCCGTTAGGCCGCTCCGATAAATCGTCATGACGACCGCTCCTGAAACGAAAAACCTGGTTCGCGCCTATCGGGTCTTTCACATCGCTCTGCT
Source organism: Gemmatimonadales bacterium (assembly GCA_035299765.1). Classification (GTDB taxonomy): domain Bacteria; phylum Gemmatimonadota; class Gemmatimonadetes; order Gemmatimonadales; family GWC2-71-9; genus 20CM-2-65-7. The sequence continues at coordinate 14,481 of DATGVZ010000038.1, read as the reverse complement.
AGCAGGTCTTTTCTTGCTGGGCGCGGTCTTTGTATTCCTCCAGCGAACAGTGGGAGCTCGAACGGGCCTGTCGATGCTTGGCCTGCCATTCGCTGGAGTCGCGATCCTCCTTCTTGCAATCACCTCGGTAGTGCGCGCGAGAGTTGTACAACGTCGCGCTGATAAGTCACCCGCGGATTATTGGGCACGTCGAGAAATTGGCGCTCAGGCGCTCATTCTCTGGTGCCTGATCGATGGAAGCGCGCTGCTGGCGTGGGTAGGTTATTTCTTTTCGGGCCTGACAATTCCACTGGCTGTCGCCCTTGGGGGAACGATCCTCCTGGCGCTGTTTCGGCCAGCGAACCTCGAGGGAGCGGCCTAACAAGCGCCGGAAACTGGCGGCGGGCGTATACTAGGGAATGAATTCTTTTTCAGCGCAGGCAGCTAAACTGTGACCGAACATGCCTTCAATTTTTGATCCACAAGTTCGGACCGCCATTATGGATCGGATCTCCCGACTGACCCCCGAGCGCACGCCGGTCTGGGGTCGATTCACGGCGCCGGAAATGGTTTGTCATGTAAGCTGCGATCTGCGGCAGGGACTCGGTGAGCTCGAGGCTGGTCCACCATCCGGACCGCTGGCGCGCTTTCCACTGAATTGGCTCGCGATTCATGTCCTGCCTTGGCCGAAAGGAAAGGGGAAGAGCCCGCCCGAATTCCTCGCGACTCGTCCCACCACGTGGGCTGCCGACGTAGGTCGACTGCGCGAGCTCATTCAGCGCTTCGGGGCGCGAGGGCCAGCCGCGGCGTGGCCGGCGAGCCGGGTCTTTGGATCCATTTCCGGCCCGAGCTGGGGTGTCATGGAGTACAAACATCTGGATCATCATTTGCGTCAGTTCGGTCTGTGAGGTTGCCTGGTTTAGTGCAGTCTCGAATTGGGAGCGCGACGCTGGCGCTTTGTTGTATGGGGTGCGGCGCGGGCTGGTCCCGACGCCCGCTCAACTCGCTTGATCCAGTGCCGGCCCGGCAGCAAGTCCAGGTTTGGCACGGGGGGCGAGCCGACATCCTCCACGCGGTACGAATCGACTCGACAACGGTCACTGGGATTCCGTTCCACAAGTCCTTAGCGTGTGACACTTGCTACGTGGTGATCCCTCGAGCCCAGATCGACTCGGTCCGAGTGGGGGATCTTGTGAATGGATTCTGGCGGAGCACGACGTTAGTAGTAGGCGGGCTCGTTGTCGCCGGCATTGTGTATTGCCTCAGGCAAGACTGTAGCGGGACGTAGTTCTTGGTACGATGAAACCTGTTCTCACTTTTCTCGCTGGGTGGCTGCTCGCGGGTTTCGGTGCCGTAATCGGCTCCGTGCTCGGGCGCGCTGCCGGGAAGAGCGGGCTCTTCCTCAGCGCTGTGCTCGGCGGCGTCATCGGTATCACCGTCGCCGTCGCTGCTGCGAGCAGACTCGGCTGGATCTTGGTCAGCGACCGACGAGGTGCGTTGGTGGGAGGGGTCGTGGGTTTTGCAGTCGCCGCGCCGATCGCCGTTGCCAACCTCCACGCCCCCCTGATCCCGCTGTTGATTTGTGGTCTGGCAGGAGCCGGAGTGCTCGCCGGTCTTGGGTTCGCCCGAGGGTGGCAACGCAGCTCCTGAGGTGGAGGACGACGTCCCTCATCTGCTGTAGACTTGCATTTGTGAACACGAAAGCTTGGCGCCGCAGCTTACGCGCACGCCGTTAGACGTCCACCCAAGCAACTTGGGGGGCATTCCCGTGATCCAGGCCTTGCTAGTCGTGTTCGTTGCGCCTTCCACCCCAGCGGATACGCTGCCGTTGCTCCGTGTTCTGGCGACTGACTACGCCTATCAGGCGCCCGCCATTTTCCTCGCTGGGAATGTTCGCGTGCGACTCGTCAACATCGGGCGGCACCCACACCATCTCGTACTTTCACGCATGGACGACACTCTGTCGCTCCAGCAGTTCTTTAGGGACGTGCTCAGTCCCCATCCCCATGGCGGGTACCACGATGTTGGCGGCCCGAACCTGGTCGCACCAGGCGACTCGGCTGAGGCGTGGCTGATGTTGACGCCTGGCCACTACGCCTTGTCCTGCTGGGCGTTCTCGCGGAATGGTCAACCACATATCGCCAAAGGGATGTTTGCAGAGGTGCACCTCCGGCCAGGACCAAAGTCCCCTGGCGAGATACCAGCTGGGCTTTGGCAGATCGCGTCTAGCGAGTACCGCTTAGACGGACCGGACACCGTCGAGGCGGGCCCAGTGCTGGTGACGTTCGTCAATCGGGGGCAACAAGAGCACGATGTGCAGTTCGTTCGTCTGCCGCCCCGCGGCTCCCTGACCGCAGTGACTCAGTGGGCCGATGCGGGGATGGAAGGGCGCGTGCCCGGCACGCTCGCCGGGGGTGCGAGTGGAATTGAGCCGGGGATGCGGGCATTGGTCCCGTTGCAACTCCGACGGGGGCGATATGCTCTCTTCTGCTTCGTGCCGGACGAACACGACGGCAAACCGCACTACACGCACGGTATGGTGCGGTTACTCCTCGTTCGCTAAGTGGACGCCGGTACGCAATGAACGTAGGCTCCCTCGACTCTCAAGGAGCGCGTCGGGCCCCTCCCGGGGGGCGTGTCCTTCGGATCTTGGTCGGCCTCGGCCTGATGGCGCAGGCGACGCCCGTCTACTTCCACGTGGATGCCGGTCTTGCCATCGGGGCGGCCCTCCTCATGCTCGGGTTGCTGGCCGTCTACAGTCTGCTCCACGTCGTGGTGCTGCGCCGCCTGGTCGCCCTAAGCCCGGGGTTGGGAGCGTTCGTGGGGTTGGGGACGCTCGTCGCGGTATATCTCGCTGGAGCCCCCGGGGGACCGCTCTTGGGACGCGGAGAAGGGGAGCTCGCAGCAGGCACGTTCCTCGGCGTCTCATTGTTGGTCGCAGGTGTGCGAGCGGATCCGGGGTGTGAGGTGATGTCAATTCCTAGTGCGCTCTTTCGGAAACGCGCGGAACTGGCGTGTCTCGTCTTCTCGCCCCTCGACGCGTTGGAGCGCCGTTGGCGCAGGAAGCGCGCTGCCTAACACGCGCCAAAGCTGGCGTTGCACGCAATGACGTTGATCCGAGCTGCCGCAATCGGATGACGAACCGATGGAGGCAACGCAATTGGATCCGAGGAATGACAATCGTCCGACGACGCCGCACACTGCTCAGCCACCACTGACCAGGCTACAGCAGCAGCAGGGTTACGTGATCATCCTGGTTTTTGTGATCTGGTTTCCTGTGTATCTCGTCTGGGTGAGGCCCATTTTCAATGGATGGGCGTTCCAGTATGTCGACTCCTATCCGGCAGAGCTCCATGTCGTCCCGGTCCTCGCGTTGCCCCTCCTTGCCGCACTCGCGTACGAGAAGCTCATGATGTGGCGACGTCGGGAGCCGAGGTAGCTTGTGGCCCCGCGTGCCGTTGCAGGCCAGGCGAAAGGACAAGGTGTGGGCCGCGCGCTCCAAACGGTTTACGAAGTTGACCTAGGGTGGGGATGATCCGACCTGGTCACCCTCGCTGGCTGATCAGCCTGAGTCGAATCATTTTGATGTTTGGCTCTCGCTTCTGGTCTTGCGCGGCGTCCGGTGGGCTGCCTTGACGAATCTGCCAATAAATTCCCGATGTCGAACAAGCGGGAGGTTCCCGATGAGGTTCCGTCAGATCGCGACCTGGTCCTTCAACTCTGAATCATGTCCTTCATTGAATGGACAGTCGTCGGCATGGTGATCGGGCTGATCTACCGGAGCGCGGCTCGTTAGGCGGCGGCTATCAAACCCACTCGTCGTCCTCAAGCTCAGAAGGTCCGCGCCCGTGGCGTGCGCGTCGCGGACGTCCGTCGGTTATTGCTCGACCTTCCGAGCGTGACCGAAGGACGGTCGTATGGGATGCCGTCCTTCCTTTTGAATGATCGGTTTCTCGCTCGGTTTCGCGATGATGATACCGTTCTCGTGGTGCAATTGGCCACGATCAGCGAGCGGGAAGTGCTCATGGAACTGGATCCGCGTGCGTTCTTCTTCACCGACCACTATCGCAATTATCCAGCAGTTCTCGTTCGTCTGGCCGAAGTACCGCCATCGCTGCTCAGTGACATCCTTAAAGAGTCCTGCCACCACGTCGCTGCGCTGCCGCCGGTGCGGCCACGCCGCAAGTCAGGAAAGGGTGGCGCGCTCCGTTAGGCGCCCGCCTGGAATCGGATCACGGTGCCAGTCAGCGCGAGCTTCCGCACATTCATCGTTGATCAACTGAGTCGTGTTGTGCCGCACCTGCGTGCGCGCGGCATGTTCGGCGGAGTCGGCATCTATGCCGGCCAACTGTTTTTCGCACTCATTGCCGATGACACGCTGTACTTCAAGGTGGATGACTCCAATCGTCCCGAGTTCGAGCGGCTGGGAATGAGACCGTTCCAGCCCTACGGCGAGGGCGGTGAAGTCATGCAGTACTACCAGGTGCCCGCCGAACTCCTCGAGGATCCGGAGGCGCTCCGCCCCTGGGCCGAGAAGGCGATCGCGGTCGCGGCTAATAAGAGGAAGGGGAAGCGATGACTCGCCGAGTCACCTACCGCCTGCTGACGCTCGTGCTGAGTTCTGCCGTCGTCGGCGATGTCCTTGGCGCTCAGAGTCCGGTCGGCGTCTTTGCCACGCACACGGAGGTCGGCCGAGCGAGAGGCTCCGCGTCTTACGACCCGCAGCAGCAGACGTATCTGGTCGCGGGCTCGGGTCAGAACATGTGGGGCTCCCGCGACGATTTTCATTTCGTCTGGAAACGGATCAACGGCAATTTCATTCTCTCCACGCGGGCGCGCTTCATTGGCGCGGGCGTGGAGGAGCATCGGAAGATCGGCTGGACCATTCGGTCCTCGCTCGATCCGGGCAGCGCGCACGTGACCGCGGCGTTGCATGGCAACGGCTTGATGTCACTCCAGTTCCGTCGACAGACTGGCGGGATCACGGAGGAGGCCAAGTCGCCGGACAGCCTCCCGGGTGCGGACGCGGTCATCCAGCTCGAGCGGCGCGATGGCGAGTATTTCATGTCGGTGGCGCAATTCGGCGACACGCTCGCCACGCAGCGGCTCGCCAACGTCTCACTCCCTGATACGGTCTACGTCGGCCTGTTCGTGTGCGCGCACAATGACACCGTCACGGAGCGGGCCACATTCAGCAACGTCCGCATCACGATGCCGGCGAAGCGGGACTTCGTCCCGTACCGCGATTACATCGGCTCGAACCTCGAGATTCTCGACGTCGCGACGGGGAACGCGACGGTCGTGCACCAGTACTCGGGATCGTTTCAGGCGCCCAACTGGACTCGCGACGGGACGGCGCTCATTTTCGCGCAGGAGGGACGCCTTTACCGCTTCGATCTCGCGTCACACTCGGCCGCCGCGATCAATACGGGATTCGCGACGCGCAACAATAACGATCACGTGCTGTCGTTTGACGGCCGGATGATAGGCATCAGTCACCATGCGATCGAGGACAGTGGTGCTTCGATTGTCTACACGGTGCCGGCAACCGGCGGTACCCCAACCCGTGTGACAGCGAAAGGACCGTCGTACCTGCATGGCTGGTCCCCCGATGGCCGATGGCTCGTGTATACCGGCCTGCGCAACGGCGAATTAGACGTCTACAAGATCTCCGTGAGCGGCGGCGACGAGATTCGCCTCACGACCGCGCCCGGATTGGACGACGGGCCGGAGTTCACGCCCGATGGAGCGTACATCTACTTCAACTCATCGCGTAGCGGACGGATGCAGATCTGGCGGATGCGACCCGATGGGACCGCTCAGGAGCAGGTCACGCACGACGGCCTCAACAACTGGTTCCCGCACATTTCGCCCGACGGCAAGTGGATCGTGTACCTCGCCTTTCCCCCGGACGTTGCGCCGGACGATCATCCGTTCTACAAGCACGTGCTGCTGCGATTGATGCCCGTTGGTGGTGGAGGGGGACCAGCGCGAGTGATCGCCTATCTGTATGGTGGGCAGGGAACGATCAACGTCCCGTCGTGGGCGCCGGACGGCGCGCGACTGGCGTTCGTGAGCAACTCAGCAATACCGTAAGCATTGGACCGAAGACTCATCGTACTGAAGGCACACACACGAGAATCGATTTGAGTTCTGAACCACAGTCCCGGCGTGCCGAGCCGAAGCAAGTCGTGGGCTTGGCGACGCGGACAACCAACGCGGCGGAATCGAGTCCGTCAACAGCGAAGATCCCCCTCTTGTGGAGCCGATTCACCAATGAACGCTGGTCTGAGCGGCTGGAGGAAGTCGGTGCGTTCGGGCCGACCCTTGCGGTCTATTCAGCGTATGAGAGTGATGTCTCCGGTAGTTACCAGTTGTTGGTGGGACGCCAGGTGGGTGTCCCGCGACCGCTTCACACGCCTTTTTGCTTCACCTCATCCCACAACTTGTCGAGGTCTTCCAGGGACGCCCGGCCCATTTCCAGGCCGCGCTCCTCGACCAACTTTTCCACCTGCTCGAATCGCTTGGTAAACTTCGCGTTCGCCCGCTCGAGCGCCTGACCCGGTTCGACGCCCAGCTTCCGCGCAAGATTGATCGCGGCAAAGAACAAGTCGCCAATCTCCTCTTCAATCGTTTCCCGTTTCCCGCGTCCCGTTTCCCGCTCCAACTCACCGACCTCTTCCTTGACCTTCTGCATGGGACCAGTCGCGTCCGGCCAATCAAAGCCGATGCCGGCCGCCCGCTCCTGGAGACGATAGGCCATCAAGAGCGGCGGCAGCGTCGGCGGCAGGCCCGCCAGCGTCCCGCGTTTTCCACCACCGCGCGGCTCGCGCCGTTTCACGAGCTCCCATCCCTGATGATCGCTGGTGCTGACGCGCCCATCACCGAAGAGAGTCGGATGGCGTCGCCACATTTTTTCTTCGAGGGTGTGGGTGACGACCTCGGCATTGAACTGCGATCGCTCTTCGCCGATGACGATCTGAAACGCGAGATGCAGCAGCACGTCGCCCAGCTCGTCGCGCATCGCTTCGGGGTCGTCGGTCTGAATGGCCTGATCGAGCTCGAGTGCTTCCTCGACCAAATACGGACGGAGTGTCTGGGGAGTCTGTGCGCGGTCCCAGGGACAGCGCTGCCGCAGTTCGCGCACAAGTCCGAGAGCACGTCCAAGCGCTGAATCGCCTTGCATTTAGCCTCCGGGCGGGGTATCATACCCGCGCCTTGAGAGCGATGTCAATGAGTGGGAAGGGTCTCCCTCCGCGGGCGTGGGTGGAAGTGGCCGTGGATGCCCTCATCGACAACGCCCGCACGATCGCACGAGTCTCGGGCACGCGGCTCCTCCCTGTCGTCAAGGCCAACGCGTACGGGGTCGGAGCCGTCCTTGCATCCAAGGCTCTCGAGCAGCTCGATCCCTGGGGTTATGGAGTCGCGACGATCGAAGAAGGCGCGGAATTGCGCGCCGCGGGAATCACGCGTCCCATTCTCGTCTTCATGCCGACGCGCGCCCAGTTATTTGACGAATACGAGCGGCATCGCCTGACGCCCGCGCTCGGCGACGCGGGCAGCATTCTCGAATGGACGGCACGCGGCGACCGTCCCTTTCATCTCGAGATCGACACGGGGATGGGACGCGCCGGCGTGCGGTGGGACGACGTAGATGAGCTGGGCGAGGCCGTCGACACGCCCGCGTTCGAAGGCTGTTACACGCACTTCCACTCCGCCGACCGAACCGACGGGACGGCCGAGCAGCAGTTGGAGCGATTTCAGACCGCGGTGCGCAGTCTGGCGCGCCGGCCCGCGCTGCTGCACGTCGCGAACAGCGCCGCGGCGCTGCGGGGGAAGCAGTTCGCGTTCGATCTGGTGCGGCCCGGCATCTTCCTGTACGGCGGAGCGCCGGCCGAGCATCTGATGCGGCCACGGCCGGTCGTGAGTGTACGGGCGCGCGTGCTGAGCGTGCGACGAATCCGCAAGGGCGAGAGCGTGAGCTACGGCGCGAGCTGGATCGCGCCACGCGATACCGTCGTCGCGACGCTCGGCATCGGGTACGCCGATGGGGTGCGGCGCGGCGTGGCTGTTAGTGGCAAGGCGCACGTGCTGCTTCGAGGCCAGCGTTGCCCGATCGCGGGCCTCGTGCAGATGGACCTCACGATCGTCGACACGGGCACTCTCGAAGTGCAGGTCGGCGACGTCGCGACCATCGTCGGCGAGGACACGAAGCAGCAAATCACGTTGGAGGAATTCTCCGCCTGGAGCGGGGCGATCGTGCATGAGGTTTTGGCGGGACTAGGGAGCCGATTGCCGCGAGTGCCGGTATGACGAAACGCGCGGCGATCATCGTTCTCGATGGGCTCGGCATCGGTCCTGCGCCGGACACCGCGGCATACGGTGACGAGGGATCGGACACACTGGGGAATGTCGCCCGCGCAGTTGGCGGGCTGAAACTGCCGAATCTAGAAAAGATTGGACTGGGAAAGTGTCGGGAGAGTCCCGCGATCCCCGGGCTTGCGCCCGGGGTCAGACCGACCGGGGCTTACGGGATAGCACAACCCGCATCGGCGGGGAAAGACAGCACGACCGGTCACTGGGAGATCTGCGGCGTTCTCTTGAAGAAAGCATTTCGCACGTATCCCAAGGGGTTCCCGGTCCCGCTGCTCGACGAATTCGCGCGACGGACGGGACGTGGCTGGCTCGGCAACAAAGCCGCATCTGGTACCGCGATCATCGACGAGCTCGGCGCGGAGCAGCAGCGCACGGGAAAGTGGATCGTCTATACGTCGGCCGACTCGGTGTTTCAGGTTGCGGCACACGAGGGCACGGTTCCGCTCGAGGAGCTGTATCGCGCCTGCGCGACCGCGCGCGAGATGCTGATGGGCGAGCATGCCGTGAGTCGCGTGATCGCGAGACCGTTCGAAGGTCAGCCCGGGGGCTACCGGCGCACCGCGCATCGGAAGGATTTTTCGCTTGCGCCCGTCGGGACGACATTGCTCGACCGCCTCGCGGAAGCGGGCATTGCACGCGTCGGCATCGGCAAGGTCGACGATTTGTTCGCGGGACGAAACATCAGCAGCGAGCATACGCCGACGAACCAGGACGCGTATCGCTTGATCGAGCGGGCGTTGGATCAGTTGGCAACGGGATTCGTGTTCGTCAATGTCATCGAATTCGACCAAACGTGGGGGCACCGCAATGACGTACCGGGGTTCCACCAGGGGCTCAAGGAGTTGGACGCGTGGGTGCCGCGCCTGCTGGCCCGGCTGCGCGGGGATGATTTGGTGATGCTGACGGCGGATCACGGCAACGATCCCACCACACCGTCGACCGATCATTCGCGTGAAGTCGTGCCGCTCCTCGTGCTCGGTCCGAAGGTGAAGCCCGTTTCGCTCGGCACGCGGCGGACGTTTGCCGACATGGGGCAGACGGTCGCCGAGTATTTCGGCATCCCACGGCTCGCCGCGGGAACGTCGTTTCTGAGTAACGTCTTCGCGTGAGCGATCTCGTCGGCCAGGCCCGCGCCGCCATGCGCCACGCGTGGGCACCGTACAGCAACTTTCACGTCGGCGCGGCCATCGAAGCGAACGACGGCAAAGTGTACGTCGGCTGCAATGTCGAAAGCGCGTCGTACGGCCTGACCATTTGCGCGGAGCGGATGGCGCTGGGCGCCGCCGTCGTGGGCGGGGCGCGCAAACTGAAGCGCATCGTCGTGACGACGGACGTCGATCCTCCGGCAGCACCGTGCGGTGCCTGTCGCCAGCTACTCGCGGAGTTCGGCATGGATCTGGAAGTGATTGCGGTCGGACCGGCCACAGAACGGCGCTGGACGCTGGTGGCATTGCTGCCCGATGCGTTCACCAAAGAATCGCTCGACCGGTGACGCGACCACTCACCTGGCTGCTCCTCCTGCTGGGCGCGGGAATCGTCTCCTGCACCGAAGAAGCGACGGCACCCGGCCGGTGTCCGACTTTTTGTCCGGGCGGCACTACCGAAATCAAGGACACGATCTTCACCGACGTGATCCAGCGAGACTCGAGCTACCGCGGCTACATGCCGCCCTACGCGGCGCAAGCGATGGCCGCCGCCAGTCTGCCCAACATGGACAGTCGCGCGTTGGTCGTTCTGCCCCACAACATGATCACGACCATCCGGAAATCGTCCACGGACTCCACGCAGGTGCCCATCGTCGTCGATTCGTCGCGATTCCGGCTGACGATTGTGCGTCGCGATACCAGCGCGACGAATCTGAAACTGCGGGTCTACAGACTGCCGATCACCAGCGACTCGAACTCGACGTTTGCGTCGCTCGATCCTGCCTTCACCGCGGCGCCGATCGACACCGTGAACGTGAGCCAGCTGCTGGCGCGCCCGCCGATCGTCGATACCGCGAAAGCCGACAGCACGAACCGCAGAATCTTCGGCGATACGACCCGCACCGATTCGGCGGGACATATTCTCACCGTCGCCGACAGCGGGAGGACGCTGACGCTGTTTTTCCACTTCGATACGGTGCAGGCGCAATTCGTGGCCGCCGATTCGGGACAGCTCGCGTTCGGTTTCCGGGTCGCGGCCGATTCGTTCGCTTCCGTCTCCCTCGGCTCCAGCGAATCGACGCATAGTCCGCTGATGGAATGGTTCTTCCATCATACGATTCACGACACGACGGGCGTGAAACCCGATAGCAACGTCTACGACAACCGGTTGCGCACGCCGCTGTTCGACAGCTTCGTGTTCAATCCGCCGACGGCGCCGCTCGACAGCAATCTGGCGGTGGGGGGCACGCCGTCCGCGCGCAGCCTGGTCCGCGTCAAGCTGCCGAGATTCCTTCACGACAGCCTCGATGTCGTGCGCGCGACCGCGATCCTCGTGTCGGTCGCGCCGGTCGTCGGAGCGCCGAGCGACTCGTTCAGCATCCTGGTGCGTCCCATCCTCACGGATTTAGGCGGGAAATCGCCGCTGAGCGGTGCATTCAGCACGGCGCGAACCATCCATATCGGCACAGCGGACACCGTGACGATCGAGTTGACCGATCTGGTACGCGCGTGGGCGCAAGATACGACCGCTCAGACCGCATTCTTCCTGGCCCAGGTGCCGGAGGCCGCGTCTTTTACCGAGATCCGATTCTATTCGTCGCGCGCGCCCGCGTTCCGGCCGGCATTGCACATCACGTACGTGAAGCGCTTCCCGTTCGGGACACCGTGACGGCCGAACGGCCGGACGGCCGGACGGCCGTAGCGGTGATGATCGCGGCGTTGCTCTTGACCGTCGGGCCGTCGGGCCGTCTGGCCGCCCAGGACTCCCAATTCGGCATCCGCGGTCTGGGCACGCCGGGAAAGTGGGAGAGCGTCCGCGCCCGCTCCACCGGTGGCGCGTTTGCGCCGTTCGATCCGTTCTCGCCGTTGATCGACGCCCCGCTGGGCGACATACGGCGCATGAGCGCGAGCATCACGACCGGCGCGTCGTGGCGCTCCGTCGCGGTCGACTCCGGCACCTCATCACTCCGCGGCACGCGCTTCCCGGCGCTCGTGCTCGCCGGGCCCGCGATGCGACGCATCACCATTGGCGGCGGTTTTTCGACGTATCTCGATCGCACCTTCGGCATTCTCACGCACGATACGATCGTCCTGCGGGGCGTCCCGCAGCCGATTACGGATCTGCTCCAGAGTGACGGCGCCGTGACCGATCTGCGAATCGCGGCGGCGAGTCGCGTCAGCAGCTGGCTCACGCTCGGCGTCGGCTTCCATCTGCTGACCGGCTCGACGCGCATGGTTGCCACTCGCACCTTCACGGACACCACCTATCGCACGTCGTCGTCACGCGACGAAGTGGCGTACTCGGGGAAGGGCGGGTCATTCAGCGCGCTGGTCGATCTGAGCCAGGATCTGCGGATGGCCGGTTGGTATCGCGTCGATTCGAAGCTGCGCGCCGATGTGAACGGCCGCACCGCTGCGGAAAACGATTTGCCGCCAACCTACGGCGCCGGCATCCAGTGGCGTGTGGGCGGTCAGGCGATCCTGGCCGGGACGGCAACGTGGCGCAACTGGGGCAGCGTCCACGCAACCCCCGATGCGCACAACACCTTCAACTGGTCGCTCGGCGCCGAGCTGGGCTCCGTGTCCGCGCCCCTCCGGTTCGGTGCTCGTGGTGGGCAGTTGCCGTTCGCTGTCGGGACGGCACCCACAGAGGTGGGGTTCTCGGGCGGACTTGGCCGCCAATTCTCGGGCGGTCGCGGCCGGCTCGACATCGGCATCGAGCGGCTGCAGCGCAAAGGCGCGGGACTCACGGAACGGGTGTGGACGTTCCTGCTGGGGCTGACCGTGCGGCCGTGAACGTCTACTTTCACACCTTCGGATGCAAGGCGAACCAGTACGACACCGACTTGGTTCGCCAGGCCTTCAGCGATGGCGGAGCCACCGTCGTCGACGATCCCTCGCACGCTGATCTCGCCGTCATCAATTCCTGCACCGTCACGCACGAAAGTGAAGTCAAGCTGCGGCGCTTCGTGCGGCGCGTGGCGAAGAGCGGGACCGCGCAGACGATCGTGATGGGATGCGCGGCTGCACTCGATGACGGCACGATCGCGGCGTTACCGGCGGTCCGGGCGGTCGTGCCCAATGCGGATCCGACCGTGGTGTTGCGCGCCGCCGGGTTGACCTCACCCCCTGGCCCCCTCTCCGCGTTGCGGCGCGCGGGAACGATGGGGAAGAACAGAGCCCTCCTAAAAATTCAGGACGGCTGCGACGAGCATTGCACGTTCTGCGCGACCACGATTGCGCGCGGCAACAATCGGTCGCGGTCGGTGGAGGAGCTCGTACAAGAAGCGCGCGAGCTGGCTGAGCATCACGCGGAAATTGTGCTGACGGGCGTACACATCGGGACGTATGGGCAGGACGCTAGTGCCACCCTCGGTTCTCTCCTCGAGGCCCTCATCGCCGCCGTTCCCTCCGTGCGTTTCCGCCTGTCGTCGGTCGAAGCCACCGAAGTCGACGACACGCTCGCCCGGCTCCTGATCGAAGCGCCGCGCCATGTGGCCGCGCATCTGCACGCGCCACTGCAGTCGGGTTCCAATCGCATCCTCAAGCGGATGGGGCGGCACTGGTATACGGCGGACACGTACCGCGCGCGTATCGAATGGCTCGCTGAGCGGTTGCCGGTGTTCGGTCTCGGTGCGGACGTGATTGCCGGTTTTCCAGGAGAAACAGAGGCCGATCATCACGCCTCGCTCACGCTGTTGCACGCCTTGCCGTTTACGTATCTGCACGTCTTTCCATTCTCCGTTCGCCCCGACGCTCCAGCGGCGAAGCTCCCCGGGCAGGTCCCGCCTGATGTCATCCGCGCGCGCGCGCGCGAGCTGCGCGAGCTGGGCGAATCGAAGGCCGCCGCGTATCGGGCGGCCCGCGCCGGACAGGCCGCCGATGGCGTGGTGTCGGGCCGACAGGGCGGCCGGGTCGAGGTCCTGACGCAGGATTACCTGAGTGTCTATGTTCGTAGCGAAGCGTGGAGTGGTCGTCCCAGATTCGAGGTCGTGATCGACTGATGCCGCGCGCACCGCGGATTTACATCGAGACCTACGGCTGCCAGATGAACGTTTCGGACTCCGAGCTGATGTTCGGAGTGCTGGGGCGTGAGGGATACGTGCGCACCGACGATCCGGCGGAGGCGGACGTGCTGCTCGTCAACACGTGCGCCGTGCGCGATCACGCCGAACAGCGGGTGCTGGGGCGAATGGGCGAGCTGAAGCGCTTCAAGCGGCCTGGAGATGTCCTGGGCGTCGTGGGTTGTATGGCGCAGCGCCTCGGTCCGAAGCTGCTGGAGCGCGTCCCACAGGTGGACCTGGTGATCGGCCCCGACGGGTATCGCGGTCTGCCGGAGCTCATTGCGCGCGCGCGCGACGGCGAGCGCGCCGCCGAGACCACGTTCCGGAGCTGGGAGCACTACGAGGACGTTCCTCCCGTCCGTGAGCGGCAGGTGTCCGCGTTCGTCACGGTGCAGCGTGGCTGCGATTATCGGTGCACCTTCTGCATCGTTCCGATGACGCGCGGGCGGGAGCGGAGCCGCAAGTTGGCAGACGTCGTGCGTGAGGTCTCCGGGTTGGCGGAGTCCGGCACCAGCGAGGTCACGCTTCTTGGGCAGACGGTCAACAGTTATCACGATGGCGACCACGACTTTGCCGACCTGCTGCGCGCAGTCGGCGCAGTCCCAGGCATTCGCCGCCTGCGCTTTACGTCGCCCTATCCCACCGATTTCACGCCGCGCGTACTTGCCGCGATGGCCGAAACGCCGGCCGTGTGCGAGCATGTACACTTGCCGGTGCAGAGCGGCAGCTCGCGCACGCTCAAGCGCATGCTGCGCCGCTATGACCGTGAGGCCTACCTCGAGGTCGTCCGCGCTCTGCGGGAAGCGATCCCCGGCGTCGCGCTGTCGACCGACATCATCGTGGGATTCCCAGGCGAGACAGAAGCGAACTTCGCCGAAACGCTGTCGCTGGTCGAGCAGGTGGCATTCGACGACGCG
>DATGVZ010000037.1:0-32127 GCA_035299765.1 Gemmatimonadales bacterium | reverse complement strand
CAACAGTTATCACGATGGCGACCACGACTTTGCCGACCTGCTGCGCGCAGTCGGCGCGGTCTCGGGGATTGGCCGCCTGCGCTTTACCTCGCCCTATCCCACCGATTTCACGCCGCGTGTTCTCGCTGCGCTGGCGGAAACGCCGGCCGTCTGCGAGCACGTGCACTTGCCGGTGCAGAGCGGGAGTTCGCGAACGCTCAAGCGCATGCTGCGCCGCTATGACCGTGAGGCCTACCTCGAAGTCGTCCGGGCTCTGCGGGAAGCGGTGCCGGGCATCGCGCTGTCGACCGACATCATCGTGGGATTCCCGGGCGAAACCGAAGCGGATTTTGCCGAAACGCTGTCGCTGGTCGAGCAGGTTGCATTCGACGACGCATACACGTTCAAGTACTCGCTGCGCGAAGGCACACCGGCCGTGCGAATCAAGGATCATGTTTCGGAAGAGATCAAGACGGCGCGCATCGGGCGGCTCATTCAGGTGGTGCGGCACGTCGCGAAGCAGAAAAACATCGCGCTCGTCGGGACGACCCACGAAGTCCTGGTCGAGGGGCCGGCCAAGCGGGGCGGGTTGTTGCAGGCCCGCACGCGCACGAACAAGATCGCGCTGCTGGAAGGCTCGACGGACTGGATCGGCACGTACGTCAACGTTCGCTTCACAGGCACGACCGGATCGACCTTCACGGCCATGCGAGAGGCACTGGTCAGGTCGTGGCAGTAGCGAATGTGACGTTCGAGGTCGTGCAGCGCGAATACCGCAGCCTGCGCGACGGTTTCCCCAAGTTCTGTGGCTGCGATACGTGCCGCGGCGACGTGCTCGTCTACGCGCTCAATCGCCTGGCGCCGCATTACGTCTCCACGCGCCAGGGAGAGATTCTCACCGAGTTGTCACTCGCGAGCGACCAGGAAAAGGCGAAGCTCGACGTCGCGCTGCTCGAAGGATTCCGCAAAGTCGCCCTCGCACCCCGCTGCGGAGCAAAACCCAGCCAGTTGTAGTCTGACGCGGCCTCTGTGCGGCCGCCGATCCTCTATCTCACCCTAGCATTCGGCGCCGGACTGTTTGCGGCGTTGAGTGGCCTGGACCTGCGTCTGACGGCGTGGTGCGTCCTCGCCGGAGTCGCGCTGGTTCATCGGCGAGCGCCGGTCGGCGGGGCGAGCGGACTGATGCTCGTGGCAGGCTTGTTATGGGGCGCGGCGGCGCAGCGGGAACGCGCGGTTACATGCGCTGGACAATGGGGCCGCCAGGGTGTGTTAACCCCGGGCTGGCAGCCCGGGGTTAACACACCCACTCGGGCTGCAGTCATTGTGCTGGCCGACCCGGTTTCCGAATCAGGCGGTGTCGCTGAGGGGACCGCTCAGTCAGGCTCGTGCAGCGGCTTGCTGACCATTCGTTGGCCCGACCACCACGCCGCCCATGGTGGTACGACTTGGCTTGTCGCGGGCCGCTTCTTGGGCGACCAGAATCGCGGGATCCTGGTCGCGCGGCGCGTGCGCGAGCTCGATGCGACGCCGCGTGGCCGCGGCGCCCTCCGCGACCGGATCAGCGAGCGGAGCCGCCGCCTCTTCGGCACGCGTGCGCCGCTCGTCGACGCGCTCGTCATCGCCCGGCGCACCGATCTCGACGCCGAGCTGCGCGAGCGGTATGCGCGCTCGGGGCTGGCGCACCTCCTGTCGATCTCCGGGTTGCACGTCGCCTTCTTCGCGGCGTGGCTCAATGTCTTGCTCAAACGGCTACGTCTCAGCGCTCGCGCCCAATTCCTCGTCGGCACCGCGGTCATGCTCACCTACGTCTGGCTCCTCGGCTTCCCGACGCCGGCAACCCGTTCCGCGGCGATGCTGGCGCTCCTCGACATCGCGAAGTTGCGCCAGCGGATAGTTGCACCGCGGGGAACCATCAGCCTCGCGGCACTCCTCGTCATGCTGACCGATCCGTGGTCGGTGCAGTCGGTCGGCGCGTGGCTCTCGGTCGCGGCGGTGGCAGCCGTGATCTGGGCCGGCCGGGCGACGGAACGCCATCCGAAAATTGTGCGTCTGCTCGCACCCGCCGCCGCGGCAACACTGCTCACGGCCCCGATCACCGCCTACGCATTCGGCACGGTCGCTCCGATCGGGGTGCTCGCCAACCTTCTCGCGATTCCGCTGGCGGGCGTCGCGGTCCCAGGTCTCATGGTCGCGTTGATGTCATCCTCGACTCTGCTCGCCGCAGGATCGGGACTCTGCCTGGCGCTGCTCGACGTGGTCGCGCGCGCGGCGGCGGCGATTCCGGGCGGCCATTTCATCATGATCGCCGGGCCGCGCGCCGCCGTGCTCTGGCTCGGAGTCGTCGCGCTGGCCTGGTGGCTGTGGAGCTCCCCGCGCCGTCGTTGGTTGATCGTCGCTCGACTGGCGTTCGTCGGAGCCGCCCTTTCATGCACCGCGCTGTTCTCCGCCTTTTCCCGCCTTTCAGATTGTCATTGCCTAACCGTACATTTCCTGGACGTCGGTCAGGGTGACGCCATCGCGCTGCGCACGCCCGCGGGGCGCTGGCTCTTGATCGACGGCGGACCGCGGGGACCGCCGCCCGTCGGCGACGCGGGGCGGCGGGTGGTGGTGCCGTTTCTGAGGAGTCACGGCGCGACGCAGCTCGCCGCCATCGTCGCGACGCACGCGCACCTCGACCACTTCGGTGGACTGCCCGCGGTCCTCGAGGCGTTCGACCCGGCGTATGTGCTCGAGCCGGGAGAGCCGGTGCCCGACGCGAATTACCTCGGCTTCCTCGGCGCTGTCGAAGCGGATGGAGCCGAGTGGCGGCCGGCGCGCCGGGGCGATCGGCTCGAGCTCGACGGCGTGACGTTCGAGGTGTTGAGCCCCGATTCCGCCTGGGCGGTCAGTCAGACGGATATCAACGAGGAGTCCGTCGTTCTGCTCGTGACGTACGGGACGACGCGACTGTTGCTCGCCGGCGATGCCGGCCGGCCGACGGAAGCGCACATTGCCGGCACGGTTGGGCACGTGACGCTGCTCAAGGTGGGGCATCACGGCTCGCGCGGGGCTACCTCGGACCACTGGCTCGACGAGCTGCGGCCCGAGGATGCGGTGATCAGCGTGGGCGCGCACAATCGGTACGGCCATCCCGCGCCCGAGGTGGTGGCGCGCCTCAAGGCTCGAGGCATCACCGTGCTCCGGACGGATGAGCGGGGTACGATCACCTTCACCGTTTCCAGCCAGGGGACGAGTGCACTCACCGACGTCGGTCATCACGATTGAGCGCTTCATCATGGAGCAGGAGCGGCTGCACCCCGAGGCCACGGGTGAGCTCTCCAACCTGCTGTACGATCTCTGCCTTGCTGCCAAGATCATCTCGCGCCAGGTGCGGTGTGCCGGGCTCACCGACATCCTGGGTGAGTTCGGAGCGATCAACGTCCAGGGCGAGCTGCAGCAGAAGCTCGATGTTTTCGCGAACGAGACGGTGCGTCACAGCGTCGAGCACACCGGACGGGTGTGCGTCGTGGCATCGGAGGAAGACGAGAATCCCATTCCCGTGAAGGTCCGTGAGGACCGGCGTGGCGGGAAGTACGTCCTGCTGTACGATCCGCTCGATGGCTCGACCAATATCGACGTCAACGTCTCGATCGGCACGATCTTTTCCATCCATCGCCGCACCGCAACGAAACGCGGACCCGGTTCGCTCGCCGATTGTCTGCAGGAGGGGCGCGCGCAGGTTGCCGCGGGGTACATCCTCTATGGATCGAGCACCATGCTTGTCTACACGACTGGCCAGGGCGTGCACGGCTTTACGCTCGACCCGACGATTGGCGAGTTTCTGCTCTCCCATCCCGACATCCGCTCGCCCGATGTGGGCAAGTATTACAGCGTCAATGAAAGCCACTGGAACAAATGGGCGCCGGGAATCCAACGTGTGGTCGGCGCGTTCAAGAATGGCGACGGCGGCCGGGTGGAAGCGAAGAACGCGCGCTATATCGGATCGCTCGTGGCCGACATCCATCGCAATCTGATGTCCGGCGGTGTCTTTCTCTATCCGGCCGACACGCTTTCGCCGCAGGGCAAGCTCCGCCTGCTGTACGAAGCGGCGCCGCTCGCGCTCGTGGTCGAGCAAGCGGGCGGTGCCGCGACGGATGGGAAGCGCAACATCCTCGACATCAAACCGGCGGTGCTGCATCAGCGTACACCGCTGATCATCGGCTCCAAGCAGGACGTGGCGTTCGCCCAGTCGGTACTCGCCGGGCAATGACTTCAGCCGACCAAAGCGCTCCCGGGGAGTGGCCGTACACGCGGGGCATCTATCCCACGATGTACCGCGGCAAGCTGTGGACGATGCGCCAGTACGCCGGCTTCGGCACTGCTGAAGAAACCAACGCCCGCTTTCGCCATCTCCTCGAAGCCGGTCAGACGGGCCTCTCGGTCGCGTTCGACCTGCCGACGCAGATGGGTTACGACTCGGATCATGCGATGGCGGACGGCGAGGTGGGTCGAGCGGGTGTCGCGATCGACAGCGTGGACGACATGGAGCGCCTGTTTCACGGCATTCCGCTCGATCGCGTTTCGACGTCGATGACGATCAACGCGACGGCCGCCATCCTGTTGGCGATGTATGTCGCGGTTGGCGAGGAGCAGGGTGTCCCGCAGGACAAGCTGGAGGGCACGCTCCAAAACGACATCCTCAAGGAATACATCGCGCGCGGCACCTACATCTATCCGCCCGAGCCGTCGCTGCGACTCGTCGCCGACATTTTCCGGTTCACGGCGGCCGCCAAGATGCGCTTCAATCCCATCTCGATCTCCGGCTATCACATGCGCGAAGCGGGTGCGACGGCGGTGCAGGAGATCGCGTTCACCTTTGCCAATGGTTTGGAATACGTGCGGCGGGCGCAGTCTGCCGGGCTCTCCATCAACGAATTCGGGCCCAGGCTTTCCTTCTTCTTTGCCAGCTATACCGATTTCTTCGAAGAAGTAGCCAAGTTCCGGGCCGCCCGGCGGCTCTGGGCGCGACTCATGAGGGAAAAATTCAACGCCGACGACTCCGCGGCGCGGCTGCGATTTCACACGCAGACGGGGGGGGCCACGCTCACAGCGCAGCAACCCCTCAACAACGTGGTGCGCGTCGCGCTCCAGGCGATGGCGGCGGTGCTCGGCGGCACGCAATCGCTGCACACTAATGCCTACGATGAAGCGCTCGCGCTGCCGACCGAGCATAGCGCGACCGTGGCGCTCCGCACGCAGCAGCTGCTCGCGTGCGAGACGGGCGTCCCGGACGTCAGTGATCCGCTCGGAGGCAGCTACTATCTGGAGTCGCTGACTGACCAGATGGAGAAAGACGCGCGGGCCCTGATCGACGACGTCGAAGCGGGTGGTGGCGCCGTCGCTGCCATTGCGCTCGGGGTTTTCCAGCAGGCGATCGGCCGCAGCGCGTACGAACAGCAGCGTGACATCGAGGCAGGGAAGCGCGTCATCGTGGGCGTGAACGAATACGTCACGGGAGATCCCGCGCCGCCGACACCGGCGCCTGACTACTCGAAGCTCGCGGAAACACAACAGCGACGCCTGGCGACGCTCCGTGGGAAACGGGAAACGAGAAACGTGAAACGGACGCTCGCTGCGGTGGACGCCGTTGCACGCGAATCCGGCGCGCCTTTGATGGAGCCGATTCTCGACGCGGTCCGGGCACGCGCCACGCTCGGCGAGATCAGCGACGTATTGCGCGCCGTCTGGGGCGTGTACGATCCCCGTTAGCCATGAAACAATCCAGGAGGCTCCGATGATGCGGATGGTCGTCGCCCGGCTGATCGTCGCGATCCTGCTCGGCATCGCGGTAGGGTTTGCGGTCGGCAAGAATACCGCAGCCGATGCCGAGCGTGGGAACGCCCTGACGATGAAGGAGTACATCGCTGACTTCGACCACCACAAGCAGGAGCTGATATCGTCTCGCGTTCCGATGGCCGCCGCGCTCCTCGTCGGCACGCTGATGATCGTCGCGATGTTCGGGCTGTACGAGCTGCTGGTGTGGTGTGCAGATCGGCTCCTGACGGTGCTCGACCGCCGGAAGAGCCTCGCGACTCAACCGGGGACACCACCGCCGTGGTAGGCCGCCGTCACTTCTTCCGGAGGTTGAACGTGCGCGAACGGGTTCTGATCGTTTCGTCTCTGCTGCTCGGTCTTGCCACTCCATCGGCTGCGCAACGCGTGGAAACTGGATTTCTCGATCGGTCGATCACGGTTGGAGGCCGCGCGTATCACTATCAGGTCTACGTTCCGGCGGATTACGCCGCGAAGAGCAGTTGGCCGGCGATTCTGTTTTTGCACGGCGCCGGCGAGCGAGGCAATGACGGTCTGATACAGACCGCCGTGGGCCTTGGCGCCGCAATTCGACAGAATGCGACCCGCTACCCCGCGATCGCAGTCTTCCCGCAGGCGCCACCCGATTCGCAGTGGGTCGGCACACCCGGCGACATGGCCGTCGCCGCGCTACAGCAGACGATGCGGGAATTCCACGTCGATCCGAGCCGCGTGTATCTCACCGGTCTCTCGATGGGCGGGCATGGAACCTGGTATGTCGCGTATCGCCATCCGGAGCTGTTTGCAGCAATTGTCCCGATCTGCGGATGGGTGCGCGACTTTCCGCAGTTCCGGGGCTCGGTTCCGGTCGTCCCGGGAGACAGTGCGTCGATCATGCCGAATCTGGTCCAGCGCCTCGGCAAGGTTCCAATTTGGATCTTCCACGGGGAAGTGGACCAAGTGGTGAACGTCAACGGCTCGCGCGAACCAGCCACCGCGCTCAAGGCCGCATCGGCCGACGTTCGCTACAGCGAATTGCTCGGCTTGAATCACAACTCGTGGGATGCTGCGTACGCGTCCGACGAGTTCACACGCTGGCTGTTCGCGCAGCAACGGCGCTAGCCGACTGGGTTGGCGCGTGACAAGTTAGGGCACTCTTTCAAGAGGATTCGCTGATGAACCGGCGCGAAGTGCTGTTGCTGCTCGCCGGGACGGGCGCACTTCCCGATCAGCTGCTCGCGATCGGTCGCACCGTCCACAAGCGCGTGCGTGCTGGGACTTTACGCGCATTGAACGCCCACCAGAATGAAACCGTCGCCACCATCGCCGAACTGATCATCCCCAAAACCGACACCCCGGGAGCGCGGGAGGCGGGAGTGCCCGCGTTCATCGACGTCATGCTCGCCGACTGGGTGGACGACGATCAGCGCCGGCTATTCACGGCGGGACTTGCGAACGTGGATGAACGGTCGCGCGGGCTGTTCGCCAAGGACTTCGTCGCGTGCAGCGAGACCCAGCAGACCCAGATCCTGACCGATCTCGATGCGGAGCTCGCACGACTGCGCGATACGAACAGCGATACGTCGAAGAACTTCTTCCACGGCATGAAGTGGCTGACGCTGATGGGCTACTACACATCGGAAGTTGGCGCGACCACCGAACTGCACTACCGCGTCGTGCCGGGACGTTACGAACCCTGCTACCCCCTCGACCAATGAAAACCTACGACGCGATCGTGATAGGCTCCGGCATCTCGGGCGGGTGGGCGGCAAAGGAGCTGACCGAACGCGGCCTCCAAACGCTCGTGCTCGAGGCCGGCCGGCCGATCAATCCCGAGACCGACTACGTCGAGCATGTGCCGATGTGGGAGATGAAGTTCCGCGGCATGGGCGACCGCAAGCAACGGTCCAAGGAACAGCCGATTCAGCAGCAATGCTACGCCTGCGACGAGATGGCCTACAAATTCTTCGTCAATGACCTCGAGAACCCGTACACCACGCCGCCCGACAAACCCTTTTCATGGATCCGCGGGCGCCAGGTCGGCGGGCGTTCCATCATGTGGGGACGCCAGGTCTATCGCTGGAGCGACCTGGATTTCGAGGCGAACGCCCGCGAAGGCATCGGCGCCGACTGGCCGATTCGCTACGCCGACATCGCTCCGTGGTACGACTATGTCGAGGCGTTTGTCGGCATCAGCGGCCAGGCGGAGGGTCTGCCTCAACTTCCCGACGGCAAATTCCTCAAGCCGATGGCGCTGAACTGCGCGGAACAGCTGGTGAAGGACGCCGTGGCTCGCGCCTGGCCCGGGGGGGAACGGCTGGTGACGATCGGGCGGTGCGCCGTGCTCACGGAGGCCCACAACGGGCGCGCCGCATGCCACTACTGCGGCCCGTGCCATCGGGGCTGCATCACGCGCTCGTACTTCTCGAGCGTCAATGCGACGCTGCCGGCCGCGCAGGCGACCGGTCGTCTCACGCTGCGTCCGTACAGCGTCGTGCACAGCGTGATCTGGGACCCGAAGCGTGGGCGGGCAACAGGCGTCCGCGTGATCGACGGCCAGACGAAACACCCGCTTGAGTTCAAGGCCCGCGTCATCTTCCTCTGCGCGTCGACGATCGAATCGGCGCGGATCCTCCTCAACTCGGACCACAACCTGGCGAATTCGAGCGGGCAGGTCGGCAAGAATCTGATGGATCACATCATGGGTGGCGGCGCCAGCGGCCGGGTCGATGCGCCACTCGACCGGGACACGATCGGCAACCGCCCCAACGGCATCTACGTGCCGCGTTTCCGCAACGTGGGGAAGAACAAGTCGTCCTTTGTGCGGGGCTACGGTTTCCAGGGCGGGGGCGGCCGCTCCGATTGGGGCCGGGGCGCCGAGCAGGCGGGGTTCGGCGCTGAGTTCAAGAAAGCATTGCGCCACCCGGGACCGTGGGGATTCTCGCTCTATGGGTTCGGCGAGATGCTGCCGCGGCCGGAGAACTTCGTCGAAATCGACAAGACCAAGGTCGACGCGTGGGGTATCCCGGTCGTCAAGATCCATTGCGCGTACGGCGACAACGAAAAGGCGCTCGTCCATGACATGTCCATCAGCGGCGCCGAGATGCTCGCCGAGGCGGGTGCGCACGACATCCAGCCGTTCACCAGCGATAACCCGCCCGGTCTCGTCATCCACGAGATGGGCACCGCGCGGATGGGCAAGGACCCGAAGACGTCCGTGTTGAACGCGCATAATCAGACTCACGACGTCCCGAATCTCTTCATCACCGACGGCGCGTGCATGGCCTCGACCGCCTGCCAGAATCCGTCGATCACCTACATGGCCCTCACAGCCCGCGCGGCGGCCTACGCCGTCGATGCGATGAAACGGAACGAGCTATGAAAAACCTTGAACGTCGCGAGTTCGTCCAAACGCTGGCCGCCGCGGGAATCGCCATTGCGTACCCTGGTGCGTTGCGCACCGCACATCGCGCGCGGCACGTAGAGAAGGTCGGCCTGCAGCTCTATACCGTCCGCACGGTGCTCGAGAAAGACTTTGAGGGCACGCTCGCCCATGTGGCGGAGATCGGGTACAAGGAGGTGGAGTTCGCCGGCTACTACAACCACACCCCGGCCGAAGTGAAGGCGATCCTCGATCGCCACGGCCTCTCGGCACCGTCGACGCACATCGCACTTGGGGAAAGCGACGCGTGGAAGGCCGCGCTCGATACCGCCAAGGCGGTCGGACACGAATACATCGTCGTGCCGTGGCTTCCGCAGGAGCGGCGCATGACGCTCGACGGTTGGAAGAACGTCGCCGCCGTCTTCAACAAAGCCGCCCAGATGGCGCACGATGCAGGCCTCCAGTTCGCGTATCACAACCACGATTTCGAATTCCCGAAGATGGAAGGGCAGGTTCCCTACGACGTGCTGCTCCAGAGCACCGACCCCAAACTCGTGCAGCTCGAGATCGATCTCTACTGGATGACCAAGGCCGGTCAGGATCCACTCGCGTATTTCGCCCGCTGGCCCGGCCGCATTCCGCTGGTGCACGTGAAGGACTCGGCGGGCCCGCCGGAGCACAAGATGGCTGACGTCGGACAGGGAAAGATCGATTGGAAGCGGATCTTCGAGAAGCAAGACCAGGCCGGCATCAAGCATTTCTTCGTCGAGCACGATCAGCCACCCCAGCCGTTCGACGATATCGCGGCGAGCTATCGGTATCTGAAGAACCTGGAATTCTAGAATGCGTGGGAAGGTTGGTAGGTTGGACGGTGGCCCCGTGACGCGACGGGACGCGCTGCGCACCGCGGCGGGGGCCCTGGCTGTCGCGGTCCTGCCGTATCAAACCGTCCAACCTTCCAACATTCCAACCTTCCGGCTCAAGCAATCCGTCAGCCGCTGGCCCTACAAAGCAATTCCGCTCCCCGAATTTTGTCGCGCGTGCAAGGGCATGGGACTGTCCGCCATCGATCTCCTGGCGCCGGAAGACTGGCCCGTCGTCCGTGATTGTGGACTCGTCTGCTCGATGGGCTATGCCGCGATCCGGGACGATTTCATCCCGCGTGGCTTCAATGACCCGGCAAACCATGACTTCCTGGTTGGTGAGCTCGAGCGCGCGCTGCCGCTCGCGGCGCAGCAAGGAATCCCGAATCTGATTGCCATGTTCGGCAATCGGCGGGGACGTACGGACGCGCAGGGCATCGAGGCATGTGTGACTGGTCTGCGCCGCGTCGCGCCGCTCGCCGAACACCACGGCGTCACAATCTGCGTGGAGCTGCTGAACAGCAAGGTCGATCATCACGACTATCAGGGCGACCATACGGCCTTCGGCGCGCAAGTGATGGAAGGCGTCAATTCGCCGCGGGTGAAGCTGCTCTATGACATCTATCACATGCAGATCATGGAGGGGGACGTGATTCGCACGATTCGGCAGCATGCGAACCACATTGGTCATTTTCACACCGGCGGCGTGCCCGGCCGTCACGAGCTGGACGATACGCAGGAGCTGAACTGGCACGCGATCGCCCAGGCGATCGCCGACACCGGCTTCACCGGTTTCATGGCCCACGAATTCGTGCCCACCCGGGATCCGCTCCGCTCGCTGCGGGAAGCGGTAGAGACCTGCACCGTTTGATCGCGTGACCTTTCTACTATAAGGAAGGTGCGTGACCGCGCAGGAATTCCGTACCATCGCGTTGAGCATGCCTCAGGCCCTCGAAGCCGCGAGGCGCTCACGCTCGCCTGGCAAAATCACGTGCCTGTGCCGAAGGCCCGGCGGCAGCGTGTGAGCGACGAATGATTCGGAAGCTGAAATCGGGCAAGTACCGCCTCTATTCTCGGACAATCAATCCGCGTACGGGAAGACGTCGCAATCTTGGTACATTCCCGACACGCGCTGCTGCCGAACGTCACGAACGGGCGGTGCAGTTTTTCAAGCGTCAGTAGATGCCGTTAATTCCTCCTCAGGAGATTGTCATGACGCTGCCAAGATCTCTCATCGTGCTCGTCCTTCTTGTCACAACCGCAACCGCCCTTGCGGCGCAGGAACGCAAGATCTCTCGGCGTGACTTACCGGCTGCGGTCGCCCGCACCGCCGCCACCGAGAGCCACGGTGCGAAGGTCCGAGGCTATTCGACGGAAAAGGAAAATGGACAGACAATGTACGAAGTCGAATTGACGGTTCACGGCCACCATCGCGACGTGCTCATCGATACGACCGGCGCGGTCGTGGAAGTCGAGGAGCAGGTAAAGCTCGCCGATGTGCCTGCTGTGGTGCGTGATTCGTTGCGGGCCGCCGCAGGGAAAGGCAGGGTGACGGGCGTGGAGTCGGTCACGAAGGGCGGGCGGATCGTCGCGTACGAAGCGACGGTGAATACGAACGGCAAGCGGTCCGAGGTCAGCGTGGATCCCGACGGGAAGCGTATGGCGGGCGAGCCGTGAGCCACAGGCTCGTCATCACGTTGAGCCTCTGCGCCGCCTCACTGGCGGCGCAGACTCCCGACAGCACGTGGGCGCAGCGCACGGAGATGGTCCCGATGCGCGACGGCGTGAAGCTGAACACGATCATCGTGACGCGGCGCGGAGCGGAGAGCGGCACTCCGTTGCCGATTCTCTTGGTGCGGACGCCGTACGGCGCCGACGGGCCTGCGAGCCGGTTTCCCGGCCCGTACCGCTTTCTCGCCGCCGACGGGTACATCTTCGTCTTTCAGGACATTCGCGGCCGGGGGAAGTCGCAAGGCGACTATCTGATGAACCGGCCGCTGCGCGCGCCGGGCGACACAGCGGGATTCGACGAGGCGAGCGATACGTACGACGCGGTCGAGTGGCTCATTCACAACGTGCCGAAGAACAACGGGCGCGTCGGCGGACTCGGCATTTCGTATCCCGGCTGGTTGGCGACGATGCAGGGACTCTCCGGTCACCCCGCCATGCGCGCCGTCTCTCCTCAGGCGCCCATGACGGACACCTGGATGGGCGACGACTTCTTCCATCAAGGCGCGTTCCGGCAGAGCTACGGCGTCGAATACACCTATGGCATGGAGGTCGGCGAGTTCGACGTCGGCGTGACCGACATGTACGACTGGTATCGGCGCATGGGTGAGCTCTCCAAGGTGCCGAAGCTGCTCGGCCGCTCGTGGCCGTCGTGGGACGGGTTCGTCGCGCACCCGAGCTACGACCAGTACTGGCAGTCGCGCGCCACCGAAAAGCGGATTCATGCGTCGCCGGTGGCGGTGCTCACCGTGGGTGGCTGGTACGATCAAGAAGACATCTTCGGTCCGCCGGCGACCTACGCGGCGTTCGAGCGATTCGACACAGTCCCCGGGACGAACCGCAATCGCATCGTCATGGGTCCGTGGAATCACGGTGGGTGGTACGGTCCGGGCACGGGCCTCTCGCGGGTGCAGTTCGGCGACTCGACCGGCGTCTGGTTCCGGCGCGAGGTGGAAGCGCCATTCTTCGCGTTCTATCTCAAGGATCGCGCGCCGCTCGATCTTCCCGAGGCGCTCGTGTTCGAAGGCGGATCGAATCGCTGGCGCCGGTTCGACTCCTGGCCGCCGCGCGCCGCAACCGCAAAGAACTTGTACTTCCAGGCCGATGGGCGGCTTTCATTCGACCAACCGACCGCCGCCGGCACCGCCGCCGATTCGTTCGTTTCCGATCCCGCCCACCCGGTGCCCTACCGGCCGCGACCGATCGAGGTGACGTACTCGCGCGGTTCCCAATGGAATCAGTGGCAAGCGATGGATCAGCGGTTCGTCGAAGGACGGCCTGATGTTCTCGTGTGGAGCACGGAGCCGCTGAAGGAAGACCTCGTGATCGCCGGCAATTTGAGCGCGCGGCTGTTCGCGTCCACGACGGGCAGCGACGCCGATTGGGTCGTCAAACTCATCGATGTCTACCCGGACACCGCCGACGGCGACCGGCGCATGGGCGGCTACGAGCTGATGGTCGCGGGAGAAATCATGCGCGGCCGCTATCGGACCGCATTCGACCGTCCGGAGCCGATCGCGCCCAATCGGGTGCTCGACTACACGGTGCATATTCCGCCGCAGACATATCGCTTCCAAAAGGGGCACCGCGTCATGGTGCAGGTGCAGAGCACGTGGTTCCCGCTGTACGACCGGAATCCGCAGACTTTTGTGCCGAATATTTTTGAGGCGAAACCGGAGGATTTCCGAGCCAGAACGCATCGCATCTACCGCTCAGCCAAGAACGCGTCACATGTTGTGCTGCCGGTGCTGCCCCAATAGCCAGGACATGCAAAGGCTAGACGCACAGCCGCGCTGTTGCCGTTAGATTCTGGGACGATGCCGACCTACGAGTACAAGTGCCCGAACGGGCACCTGTTTGAAAAAACTTTCCCCCGTATCACCAGTCAGCGTTTCGCGAAATGTCCCGTTTGCGGGAAGCGCGCGGAGCGGCTGATCTCGGGTGGGGCCGGTGTACATTTCAAAGGCTCCGGCTTCTACGCGACCGACTACAAACGGCCGGCCGGTACATCGGAGAAGGCTGATAATACGGCGCAGAAGGCCGAGAAGACCGAAAAGGCCGAAAAGGCCGAGAAGCCAGCGGAGTCGAAACCGCCGCCGAAGAAAGACTCAAGCTCCGACAAGTGAAGGCCCCTCCCGACACGATCCGCGCGGCGCTGGCGCAGGCGGCGGCGCGACTTGGCGCGCCTGATGTCGACGTCACGATCGAACGTCCTCGCGACGTGACGCACGGCGACCTGGCGACCAATCTCGCCCTCACGCTCGCCAAGACCCTCGGCCAGAAGCCCCGCGCCGTCGCGGAGCGGCTCGTCGCGGCGCTCGATCTGCCCGCCTCGATCGTCCGCAAGACGGAAATCGCCGGTCCTGGCTTCATCAACTTCTTTCTCGCCGAAGCGCACGTCGTGGGCGTGCTCCCGTCGATCATCGCGGCCGGTCCCGATTACGGAAAGAGCGACGTCGGTCGGGTGCGCAAGATCAACGTCGAGTTCGTCTCGGCGAATCCCACGGGACCGCTGCACGTCGGCCACGGCCGCGGTGCCGCGCTCGGCGACGGCATCGCTGCGCTCCTCGAGTGGACAGGCTGGAAAGTGACACGCGAGTTCTACGTCAACGATGCCGGGACGCAGATCGACAAGATGGCGCGATCACTCTGGGCGCGCGTACAAGAAGCGGTTGGGCGCAAGGGTGAAATCCCCGAAGGGGGTTATCACGGCGAGTATCTCCTAGAGCTCGCCCGAGAGATCCTCGAGAGGGAAGGCAAGGGTCTCGCGGACGTCCCGGAGGCCGAAGGCATACGCCGCTGCCGCGAGATCGGCATCCGGGCCGAGCGCGATGAGCAGGATGCCGACCTGCGCGCGTTCGGCGTGCGGTTCGACGTCGTCTCGTTCGAGTCAGCGATGTACAAACGCAAGCTGATCGAGGCGACACTCACGGAGCTCGACAAACAGGGCCACACCTTCACCGCCGACGGCGCGCTCTGGCTGCGGACGACCGAGCTCGGCGACGACAAAGACCGGGTGCTGAAAAAGAGCGACGGGACCTACACGTACCTCGTTCCCGACATCGCCTATCATCGCGACAAGCATGAGCGCGGCTTTGTCCGCGCGATCGATGTTTGGGGCGCCGACCATCACGGCTACATCCCGCGCATGCGCGCGGCCCTCCAGGCGCTGGGCTACCCCGACGATTTCTTTCACGTCGAGATCGTGCAGCTCGTGCGTGTGATGCGCGGCGAGGAAGAAGTGCGCTTTTCCAAACGTGCTGGCGATTTTGTGTCGCTGCGGGACTTGTTCCAGGAGACGGGCGTCGACGCGGCGCGCTACTTCTTTCTGATGAAGCGCGGCGATTCGCAATTCGTGTTCGACGTCGATCTGGCCAAGAGTCAGACGGAGGAGAACCCCGTCTTCTACGTACAGATGGCACACGCGCGCATGTCCGGCATCTTTCGCGTCGCCGGGCTCGACGCCGCGAGCGTCTCCGCCGATGGCGTGGATCTCGCTGTGCTCACGCAACCGGAGGAGATCGAGCTGGTGAAGGAGTTGGCGGAGTTCCCAGATGTGCTGCGCCGCGCCGCCGCGGCCTACGAACCGCATCGCGTCACGGCTTATCTCGAGGGACTGGCCCGGATCGCGCATGCGTGGTATCACAAGTACCGCGTCTTGGGCGAGCCCGAGGAAGCTGCGCGGCTGGTGCTCGCGCGCGCGATCAAGCAGGTGCTCGCGAACGGTCTCACTCTCTTGGGGATACGCGCCCCGGAACGGATGTAGGCGTGGGTCTGCTCGTCGTCGGCTCCATCGCGCTCGATTCCGTCATCACGCCGTTCGGCGAGACCGCGGACGCCCTCGGCGGCGCCGCGGTGTTCTTTGCGATGGCGGGCGCCATCCTGCATCCAGTGCAGGTCGTCGGCGTCGTCGGCAACGATTTCCCTGAGGCGCACCTCCAGAAGCTCGCCGCACACGGTGTGGACCTGGCAGGAGTGGAGCGGCAGCAGGGAGAGTCGTTCCGCTGGAAGGCGCGCTATTCTTACGACCTCAATAGCCGCGAGACGCTGGAGACGCGCCTGGGGGTGTTCGCCCAGTTCCAGCCGCGCATTCCCGCCAAATTCCGCGATGCGAAGTTCGTCTTTCTCGGCAACATCGATCCGGAGCTCCAGCTAAACGTCCTCGATCAGGTGAAGCAGCCGAAGCTCGTCGCCTGCGACACGATGAACTATTGGATTCAAGGCAAGAAGGATCTGCTGCTGCAGCTGCTGCGGCACATCGACATCCTGATGGTGAACGACTCCGAGGCGCGGGAGCTGTCGGGCGATTGGAATGTGTACCGTGCCGCACACTGGATCCTCGGGCGCGGTCCGAAGATGGTCGTGATCAAGCAGGGCGAGCACGGGGCGCTGCTCGTGGATCCGGACACCACGTTCAAGGTGCCTGCATACCCGGTGCAGGAAGTGTTCGACCCGACAGGCGCC
The DNA here is from genome assembly GCA_035299765.1 of Gemmatimonadales bacterium. GTDB lineage: Bacteria > Gemmatimonadota > Gemmatimonadetes > Gemmatimonadales > GWC2-71-9 > 20CM-2-65-7. The sequence goes on along the minus strand of DATGVZ010000037.1, from coordinate 15,921 downwards.
GGCGATGCGTTCGCCGGCGGCTTCATGGCGCACGTCGCGCGCACTGGTGATCTCACGTTTTCCAACCTGCGCCGTGCCATGGTCTACGGCTCCGCGATGGGATCGCTCGCGGTCGAAGCGTTCGGCGTGCAGCGACTCGAGCAGGTCTCGCTCCAGGAAGTGCGCGGGCGTGTGAAGGCCTTTCGAGACCTCGTGCACTTCTCACTCGACGGAGAAGACGAGTGACGAAGGCCGATCGCTACGCGGCCGCGGGGGTCAGGCTCGACGTCGCCGACGAGGCGAAGCGCCGGATCGCGGAGCTTGTGCGCGGGACGCGTACGCCGCTGGCACGGGGGCAGATCGGTGGGTTCGGCGGCATGGTGCGCGTGCCCGACGGATACGCGAAGCCGGTGCTCGTTATGTCGACCGACGGCGTGGGCACGAAAGTGCTCGTGGCAATTGCCGCGGGCGTTCACGATACCGTCGGCGAGGATCTCGTCAACCATTCCGTGAACGACATCCTCGTGCACGGGGCGACGCCACTCGCGTTTCTCGACTACATCGCCACCGGGAATCTCGTGCCGGAGATTGCGGCGCAGATCGTCACGGGCGTCTCCCGCGGCTGCCGAGGGCATGAGATGACGCTCGCCGGCGGTGAGACGGCGCAGCTCCCCGACCTATACGCGCCGGGTCATTACGATCTCGCCGGTTCGATCGTCGGCGTGGTCGAGGAAGACAAGGCGATCCATGGCGATCGGGTGGCGCCCGGCGACCTCCTGATCGGCTATGCCTCGAGCGGACTGCACACCAACGGCTACACGCTCGCGCGCAAAATCGTGTTCGAGTCGATGAAGCTCGGCATCGATGATCCGTTTCCGGAAACTGGCCAGTCCGTGGCGCAGGTGCTGCTTGCCATTCACCGGAGCTACGCCGCTGCGGTGCGACCCGTCCTCGGCACCGTCCACGCGCTCGCGCATGTGACGGGTGGCGGGATACCCGGCAACCTCGTACGCGTACTGCCCCCTGGCACGGACGCCGTCGTCGATGCCGGCAACTGGCCCTGGCCCGCGCTGTTTCGCGTGCTGATGCGCGCCGGTCAGGTGGGACGCGATGAGATGCGGCGCGTGTTCAATCTCGGGATCGGGATGATTGCTGTCGCGGCGCGCGATGACGTCGAAGCCCTCGTTCGAGCCGCCCAGCGCGCGCAGGTGCAGACGTGGGTGATCGGCGAGATCCGCGCCGGGAAAGGCGCGTCGCCAGCGGTGCGCTTTGAAGAGAGATAGCGAGCGCGACGCGATGCGCCGCGGGCTCGAGCTCGCGTGGCGCGGGTGGGGACGGGTGTCGCCGAATCCGTTGGTCGGTGCCGTGGTCCTGCACGGTGATCACATTGTCGCGGAAGGCTGGCACGCGGAATTCGGCGGACCGCATGCGGAAGTCAAGGCGCTTCACGCAGCCGGCGACAAGACGCGCGGCTCGACACTCGTCGTCACGCTGGAGCCATGCGCGCATCACGGCAAAACGCCCCCATGCGTCGACGCGATCCGTGCGGCGGGCGTGCGGCGCGTCGTGGCTGCCATCCGCGATCCCGATCTCGACGCGCGCGGCGGCATCGAGATTCTCAAGCGCGCCGGTATTGAGACTCACGTTGGCCTGCTGGCCGAGGAGGCGGCTGCGCAGAATGCCCCCTTCCTCGCGACCCGTCTGCAGACCGATCGGCCGTTCGTCGCTCTCAAACTCGCGACCTCGATCGACGGCCGCATCGCGGACTCGGGCGGGAGCTCGCAGTGGATCTCTGGGCCGGAGGCGCGCGAGCACGTCCATTGGCTGCGCGCCGGCTTCGACGCGATCGCCGTGGGCGGGACGACGGCGCTGACCGACAACCCGCAGCTCACCGCGCGCGGCGGCGTCGTCCCGCGCAAGCCGCCCGTGCGGATCGTCTTCGATCGGCGCGCGATGTTGAACCTGGGCGTCTCGCTGGTACAAACCGCGCGTGAGGTCCCCACCTGGGTCGTCGCATCGCCGGAAGCGCCGGCCGCCAACGTGTCGGTGCTCGAAGGCAACGGCGTGCGTGTCTTCCGGCCCGAGGCTCTGGCGCAGGCATTTGCGCAACTGCGCCTCGCCGGGATCCAGTCGTTGTTATGTGAAGGCGGAGGAGCACTCGGTACCAAACTGCTGGCGGAAGGACTGGTCGACCGGTTGTACTGGGTGCAAGCGCCGGTGTGGCTTGGCGAAGGCGGCGTGCCCGCTTTTCCAGGCGTTCCGGCATTTCCGCTCGCCGAAGCGCCGCGCTGGATCGTCGTAGAGCGACGGCCATTGGGCTCTGATACATTATTGGTATTGGATCGGCGGCTATGTTTACCGGAATCGTAGGCGCGGTCGGGCGAGTCGCTAAAGCGACTCGGGAAACGGGAAACGGGAAACGTACTGAGGGGCTCGCGCTCACAATTCAGTCGCCCTATCGGGGCGTCAAGAAGGGTGAGAGCATCGCGGTGAACGGCGCGTGCCTGACCGTCGAGAAGGTCGTGAAGGGCGGGTTCACGGTGCATGCAGTCGCGACGACGCTAGGTCGGACGCTGATCGGCGACTGGCGGAAAGGACAGCCCGTCAATCTGGAACGAGCGCTGCGCGCGGGCGATCGGCTGGGCGGTCACTTCGTTCAGGGGCATGTGGACGGAGTCGGCACGGTAGAGCAGGTGGCCGAGTCCGGCGACGCGTTCCTGGTGGATATCTGCGTGCCGCGCGACGTCGAGGAAACGACGGTGCTGCATGGGGCGATCACGGTGGATGGTGTGAGTCTGACTGTGAACGCCCTGCCGAGCGCCGGCGTTGTGCAGGTGTCGCTGGTGCCGTTCACGCGGGAGCATACGACGTTGGGACGGGTCGCCGTTGGCGATCGGGTGCACATCGAAGCGGACGTTCTGGGAAAGTACGTGAGGCAGCTATGTCGTTCGGGGCAGTAGAACAGGCGATCGCGGATATCCGCGCGGGCAAGCTGGTCATCGTGGCTGATGACGAGCGGCGCGAGAACGAGGGTGATCTCGTCGGTGCGGCCGAGACAGTCACGCCCGCCATGATCAACTTCATGGCGACGCACGCCCGCGGACTGATCTGCATGCCGCTGACGCCGGCGCGTTGCCAGGCGCTGGGACTGCCGCAGATGACGGAGCACAATTCCGAGTCCCACGAGACGGCGTTCACGATCAGCATCGATGCCGCGGCGCGCTTCGGCGTCACGACCGGCATTTCTGCCGCGGACCGTGCGGCGACCATTCGCGTGGCCATCGATCCGTCAACGGTGCCCAGCGACCTGTGTCGTCCGGGACATGTCTTTCCTCTGCGTGCGCGTCCGGGCGGGGTGCTGCAGCGCGTCGGCCAGACCGAAGCGAGCATCGATCTCGCGCGGCTCGCCGGGCTGTATCCCGCGGGTGTCATCTGCGAGATCCTCAATGCCGACGGCTCGATGGCGCGGCGAGCGGATCTCGAGCACTTCGCCAAAGAGCATGGCCTCACGTTCATCACAGTCGCGCAGCTGGTCGCCTATCGGCTCAAGCATGAGCGACTGGTCCACCGCGTGGCGGACGCCCGCTTACCGACCCCGTTCGGTGAATTCCGGATCATCGGTTACCGCAACGACGTGGATGAAGCGGAGCATATCGCCCTCGTCTACGGCGAGGTGGCGGAGAAACAGAACGTGCTGGTCCGCATGCACTCCAAGTGTCTGACGGGCGACGTGTTCGGGTCCGCCCGGTGTGACTGCGGCTGGCAGCTCCATTCCGCCATGCGCATGATCGCGGACGAAGGCGCGGGGGTCGTCGTCTATCTGGACCAGGAGGGCCGCGGCATCGGACTCCTCAACAAGCTCAAGGCGTACGAGCTCCAGGATGCGGGACACGACACCGTCGAGGCGAATGAGAAGCTCGGGTTCAAGCCGGACCTGCGGAACTACGGAATCGGCGCGCAGATCCTCCTCGATCTCGGCCTCTCGGCGATTCGCGTTCTGACGAACAATCCGATGAAACTCGTGGGGCTCGAGGGGTATGGTCTCGAAATCGTCGAGCGGCTGCCCATCGTGCCGGCCCCTTCCGACGAGAACCGCGCCTACCTGGACGTCAAGCGGGACAAGCTCGGCCACTTCTTAACACACTGACTGTGTCTCCTCACCGCCCGCCGCCGGCCGCGCGCACCTCCACCCGTCAGCGGCGCGTGGCGATCATCGTAAGCCGTTTTCACGAGAACATCACGACCCGGCTCCTGGACGGCGCGCGCGATGCGCTGCGTCGCGGCGGCATCGCGGACGCGAACGTGGTAGTCACGTGGGTTCCTGGCGCGTTCGAGCTCTCCGTCGTCGCCGAGGCCGCTGCCGCGAGTGAGCGCTTCGACGCGATCGTCGCGCTCGGGTGCGTGATCCGCGGCGAGACACCGCATTTCGAGTACGTCGCGGCTGAAGCGGCGCGGGGGCTTGGCAACGTCGCGTTGGCGCATCGCATCGCGGTCGGATTCGGCGTTCTCACCACCGACACGGAGGCTCAGGCGCAGGCCCGGCTCGGGAAAGGGGCTGAGGCGGCGCAGGCGGCCCTCGAGACCGCCGACGCGCTCGAGCGGCTCGGTGCAGCGTCCCGAGACTAAGGCGCGGGCGCGCGCGCTCCAACTCCTCTACGCGTGGGAACTGTCGGGCGAACCTTCGATTGAAACCGTGGTCGCGCGCGTCGCGACGATTTATGGGCGCGCCCCGCGCGGCTATGACCGCGGGGCGGATCTTGCCTCGAAGGCGATTGCCGGCCGGCCGGAGTTCGACCGCCGCGTGACAGAGGCGGCGGAGCACTGGCGCCTGGAGCGCGTTGGGGTTGTCGAGCGCAACATCCTGCGCCTCGCGCTCGCCGAGCTCGACGAAGCTTCCACTCCGTCGCGCGTGGTCATCGACGAAGCGGTGAAGCTCGCCCACTGGTTTGCCGGCGCGCGCGCGCCGGCCTTCGTCAACGGAGTGCTCGATGCCGTAGCGCGCGAGACCGGCGCGCTGTGAAGATCCTGCTCGTCAACTGGAACGACCGGCAGAATCCGCAGGCCGGCGGCGCGGAGATCCATCTCCACGAGTTGTTCGGCCGCATCGCGCGGTGGGGACACGACGTCGACCTCGTAACGAGTGGGTGGGCCGGTGCTGAACCGCAAGCACGCGTAGACGGGATGCGCGTCACGCGCATTGGCGGACGCCACAGTTTCGCGCTGCGCGCGCGCGGCGCGGTACGGCGAGCGTTGCGGGAGAAAACGTATGACATCGTCGTCGAGGACCTGAACAAACTGCCCCTGTTCCTTCCGGTCCTCACAGCGTTGCCGTTTGTGGCGATCGTGCCACATCTCTTCGGTACGACCGCCTTCGCCGAAGCGAGCTGGCCCGTCGCCGCGACGGTGTGGGCCTCGGAGCTGCCGGTTCCGTGGGTGTACCGGCGGGCGGGCTTCCATGCGATTTCCGAAAGCACGCGAGACGACTTGGTGCGCCGCGGGGTACCTGCTGATCGGATAGTCGTGATCCATCCCGGTGTCGATTCGACGTGGTACAGTCCCGATCCCAAGATTCCGCGCGCCGCCCATCCGGCGTTCTTGTACCTGGGACGATTGAAGCGTTATAAAGGAGTGGAGTACGCGCTGCGGGCGCTCGCCGCGGCACGGCAGGTGCGAGGTGATCTGACGCTCGACATCTGCGGCCAGGGAGACGATCGCGCGCGACTCGAGGGCATTACCGAGACGCTGGGAGTGGGCGACGCAGTCCGCTTTTTGGGATTCGTTTCGGAGGACGAAAAGCGCAGGCTGCTGCGCCAGGCATGGGCAGTGGTATTTCCAAGTCCAAAAGAAGGGTGGGGCATCTCGAACGTCGAAGCCGCCGCTTGCGGTACGCCCGCGCTCGCATCGGACAGTCCGGGGCTGCGCGAATCGGTTCGCCACGGCGTCACGGGATATCTCGTCACCACGGCGACTCCCGCGGGCTCGCCGATCGCATGCTCACCCTGGCCGCCGATCCAGCTCTGGTCGCGCGACTGGGTGCCGCTGGCCGCAGCTTCGCGCAAGCGCTCTCGTGGGACTCGGCCGCCAAGGCGACCGTGGCACATCTTCAACGGATCATCGCTGAACGAGGAGGCTGAACGTCATGCGCGTCACCATTACCGCCCGTCACGCTGAGATTGACGATGACCTGCGCGCGCACGCCAGGGACCTGGTCGAAAGAGTGGCCAAGCTGGTGCGGCGCCCGCATCACGCGCAGGTCGTGTTCACCGATGATCACGGCGAGGCGGGAGTGGAGATCGAAGTGCACGCGCCGCGCGGGCGGGTGTACGTGGCGAAGTCGGCGGCGGCCGATCACCAGTCGGCGCTGGACCTGGCGATCGCGCGCGTGAAACGCCAGCTCCTCGACGAGAAAGAAACGCCGCGCACCCGCCGGACGACCCGCCGGTCCAAGGCTCCGAGGTAAGGTGCTCAAAGTCGGCGACCTGCTCGCCCGCAAAGGCGATCCGCTACAGCTTGAGCTGCTGACGGCAGAGAAGGGACTCGAGCGCGAGATTCGTTCGCCCGAGGCGTCCAGTCCCGGCCTCGTGCTCGCCGGCTACACGGCGCGCTTCATCGGCACCGACCGGATTCACATCCTCGGCGAAACCGAAATCACGTATCTCGCCTCGCTCGATGCGAAAGCGCGGCGCCGGTCAATCGAGACGTTCCTGTCGTACGACCTGCCGTGTGTGATCATCACCAAGGGGCAGGAGCCGCCGGACGAGCTGGTGCAGCTCGCCCGCGACAAGGGCATCCCGGTCATCCGCACGCGGCTCAAGACCGCCGAGTTCTACCGGCACCTCAAGCCCTTCCTCGATGACGCCTTCGCACCGCGGACGACGGTTCATGGCTCCCTGGCCGACGTGTTCGGCGTCGGCCTGTTGTTTCGCGGCCGTTCCGGGATCGGCAAGAGCGAATGCGTGCTCGATCTGGTGGAGCGGGGGCACCGCCTCGTCGCCGACGACGTCGTGCACGTCACCCGGCGCGGCCACGATGTGCTCATCGGCCGGGGGCACGAGATCTCGCGGCACTATATGGAGATCCGGGGCGTTGGATTGATCGACATCAACGCACTGTTCGGCATTCGCTCCGTGCGACAACAGAAGCGCATCGAGGTCGTCGTACAACTCGAAGATTGGGACAACACGCGTGAATACGATCGCACCGGGCTCGACCAGAAGCAGACCGAGCTGCTCGACGTCCAGCTGCCGCTCGTGACGGTTCCCTTGAATCCCGGAAAAAACCTCACAGTGATCTGCGAAGTCGTCGCGATGACTCATTTACTGCGCTACAGCGGAGTCGACTCGGCGCACGCGTTCAATGAACGGTTGATTCGGCGCATGCGGGAGAAGGGAGAGGTGCAGCAGTATCTGGAGGAAGATTATGAGTGACTCCTCCCCGTTGCGCGGCGTCATCGTGTCGCACGCCGCGGTGGCGCAGGCCCTCGTGAGCGCCGTCACCGTCATCACCGGAATCGATGGCGCGTTGACGCCGGTGTCCAACGAGGGATGCGGCACGGATGCGCTCGCCGAGCGACTCACGCAGGCCGTTGGCAGCGGGCCGGCGGTCCTGTTTGTGGACCTGCCGGGCGGATCCTGCCTCACGAGCTCCGTGCGCTACGCGAAGCAGCACGCCGACATCGCCGTGGTCACGGGCGTCAACCTCGCCATGCTGCTCGATTTCGTATTTCACCGCGATGTCGCGCCGGCGGAAGCGGCGCGCCGCGCCGCCGATGCCGGCGGCAAGGCCATCCGCGTCACCGCCGCATGACTCTGGCGTTGTACCGCATCGACGACCGCCTCATCCACGGCCAGGTGGTGGTCGGTTGGGGGCAACCGCTCCATGTCACGTTCATCGTGCTCGTGGATGACGAAGTGCGCGGCAGTGACTGGGAGCAGGACCTCTATCGCATGGGCGTGCCGCCGGACATGGAGGTCATCTTTGCCTCTGTCGAAGAGGCGGCCCGCCAAATGCCGAGTTGGCAAACCGATTCGCGCGTCGGGATTCTCCTCGTCGGCGACGTCAACACCGCCGTCTCCCTCGTGGAGCACGCGCCCCAGGTCCGCACCATCAACGTGGGAGGCGTGCACCATCGCGCCGGCCGCACGGAGCGGCTGCGGTTCGTGTACCTGACGGACGACGAAGCGGCGAAGCTGCGTCAGCTCGCGGCGCGCGGCGTCGCAGTGACCGCGCAGGACGTCCCGACCGCGCCCGCGATTCCCGTAGGTGATTTCACGTGACCCTGCCCGTTGAGATCCTGATCGCCTTGCTCGTCTGGGGCACGCTCGTGGGGATCGACCTCGTGAGCCTGCCGCAGATGATGATCGCGCGTCCGCTCGTCGCCGGGACGATCGCGGGAGCGATTCTCGGCGACATCCCGACGGGGCTGAAGCTGGGCGTGATCTTCGAGCTGCTGCAGTACGACATTCTTCCCGTCGGCGCCGTGCGGTATCCGGAGTACGGGCCGGCGACCGTCGCCGCGGTCGCGACGGCGCACGCCTCGGCCGGCGTTTTGGGACTGGGACTCGGCGCCCTCGTTGGGCTCGTCACGGGATTGATCGGTGGAATCACGATCAACGTGCTGCGGCGCGTGAATTCCCGTATCGTGCACGCCGCGGCCGCGGCGCTCGAGTCGGGAGACCCGAGCGCGCTCGTGCGCGTGCACGTGGGTGGCCTGCTCCGCGATGCCGCTCGAGCGGCCATCGTGACGGCGACGGGCCTCTTCCTCGCCTGGCTCGCGCGCCCGTTGTTGGCCGGCGCGTTGACGGCTCGCGGCGCGACGCTGCTCGCGGTCGCCGCGATCGCGGCAGCCCTGGCCGCCGGGGCGGCCGGAACGCTGCGGCTCGTGGGCCGCGGCCCGAACCTGGCGTGGTTCGCCGCTGGCCTGGGCGGCGGACTCCTGGTGGCATGGCTGCGATGAAGCTCGCTCTCGCGCGCGCGCTGCTGCGGCTCTTCGCGGTGCAGGGCTCGTACAACTACGAGCGCATGCTCGGCGTGGGCGTCGGCGTCGCCGAGGAGCCGCTCCTCCGCGACCTCGGGGAGGCGCAGTATCGTCCGGCCGTTGCGCGCGGCGCGCATTTCTTCAACGCGCACCCGTATCTCATTGGACTGGCGGTCGGCGCCGCGGCGCGCGCCGAACACGACGGTGCATCGCCCCACCAAGTCGAGCGACTGCGCGAGGCGTTGTGCGGGCCACTCGGCTCGGTCGGCGATCGGCTGGTGTGGGCGGGGTGGCTGCCGTTCCTCTCCGGTCTCACGCTCGTTGCCATTGCCCTCGGCGCCGGTTGGATGTCGGTGGCGGCGTTTCTGATCGTGTACAACGTTGGCCACGTCGCGCTGCGGTGGTGGGCACTGCGCGCGGGATGGACGCACGGCGCGAGGGTCAGTGTCGCGCTCCATAATCCATTTCTCCAGCGGGCCAGTGCCGTGCTGGCTCCGGCGATGGCGTTCACCATCGGCGCGGCGTTGCCGCTCACCACGCAGTATCTGGCCTGGCCCTTCGAGGCGGGTGCCCGCATCACGTTCGCGATCGTCGCCGGGCTTGCCTTCCTCGCACTCCGCTGGCCCGGCGGAGCGGGACATCTCAACGGCCTGCGGCTCGCGCTTGGCCTCGCTGCCCTCGCACTGGTGGTAGCGCTGGTATGGCCGTGATCGAGCGCGAAGCCCGCATCGTGAATCCGCTGGGCATGCACGTCCGGCCGGGAGCGGAATTCGTGAAGGTCGCGAATCGCTTCAAATCCGCTGTCGAGGTTCGCAAGGACGACGCCGTCGTCAACGGCAAGAGCATTCTCGGCATGATGACGCTGGCGGCGGAATGCGGCTCCTCGATCATGATCAAGACGGACGGCGACGACGCCGAGCAGGCGATGGCCGCGTTGCTCGAGCTCGTCGCGGCCGGCTTTCACGAGATGCACCTGAAGCCCGGCGCCAAGGAAGACGCGTGAGCGCGGGCGAGCGGCTCCTCAAGGGCATCGGCGTGTCGCCGGGGATCGCGATGGGTCCGACGCTGACGGTGCGCTGGGCATTGCCCGAAGTGCCGCACCGCGTCGTGCCCCGCACGCAGGTCGAGAAAGAAATTCGCCGCCTGCGCGCCGCACTCAAAGACGTGCGCGGCCAGCTCGGGGAGCTTCGCGCCCGCGCGGCAGACCGCGCCGGGGTGGACGAGGCACGGATTTTTGACGCGCAGATCCTGATGCTCGAGGACAAAGAGTTCATTGGCGGCATCGAGGCCCTGATTCGTGAGAACCATCTCACCGCGGAAAAGGCGTTCGAGTTCAAGACGCTGGAGGTGCGCGACCTCTGGACCGCCGCCGGCAATCCGCTGCTCAAGGAGCGGCTCGCCGACCTGACCGGCGTGGCGATCCGCGTGATCCAGCATCTGATGCATCGGCGCCGCCGGGCAGACATCTGGGACGGCATCGCCGAGCCGTCCATTCTGGTGGCGCGCGAGCTTTCGCCAGGCTTAACCGTCCAGCTCGATCGCGACCACGTCGTCGGGCTGATCAGTGAAGAGGGCACGCGCACCTCACATGCTGCGATTCTCGCGCACTCGCTCGGCATCCCGGCGATCTTCGGTCTGCGCGGCGCGGTGGCACGCATCCCGGCCGGCACAAGAGTCATCCTCGATGGCACGCGCGGAACCGTACTGCTCGACCCAACTCCTGCCGAGGTCGAGGAGGCCGAGCGTACCGACACACGGCGCCGCGAGCTGGCTGCGCGTCTGGAGGAAGCAGTCGCGCAGCCATCCGTCACCGTCGACGGCATGCACGTCGCGTTGCGCGGCAACGTGGATCTACCGGACGAGGTCGAAGCGGCCAAGGCACACGGGGCGGAGGGCGTGGGATTGCTCCGAACCGAATTCTTGATCACGGGCCACAGCGGTCTCCCCAGCGAGGACGACCAGACAGAATACTTCCGGCGCGTCGGCGAAGCGTTCGCCGGTCATCCGGTCGTGATCCGCACGTACGATCTGGGTGGCGACAAATTCCCAGCCCCCTTCCGCGGTCCGCCCGAAGCGAATCCGTTCCTCGGATGGCGCGCAATCAGAGTGTGCCTCGATGAGCCGGAGATGTTTCGCACCCAGATCCGCGCCGTGCTGCGGGCGGCGGCGACGACCAACCTCCAGCTCATGATCCCGTTGGTCACGCGCCTCGACGAAGTCGAGCGCACGCGGGAGATGATGCACGAAGAAGCCGCTCGCCTCGAGAGCGCGGGGATTCCCATCGGCAAGTCCGTGCCGCTCGGCGTGATGGTCGAGACGCCGGCGGCCGCGGTCCTTGCTGATCGGTTGGCCGAAATCAGCGATTTCCTCAGCGTCGGCACCAATGATCTCACCCAGTACACGCTGGTGGTGGACCGCGGCAACGCGCGGCTCGCCGACCGTTTCACACCGCACGATCCAAGTGTGCTGCGGCTCCTCAAGCTCGTCGCGGAGGCGGCACGCGCGGCCGGCAAGCCGGCGAGCGTCTGTGGCGAAATGGCGTCAGAGCCGCTCTCCGCGTTCCTGCTGCTCGGTTTGGGGTATGAGACGCTGTCTGTTGCGCCGCCGGCGTTGCCGTTCATCAAGTGGCTGATCCGGCAGGTGACCACGGCGCAGGCGCGCGCCGCCGCCGATGCGGCGCTTGCCGCACGGTCAGCGGAGCTTGCGCTCGACATCTTGCGATTTGCACTCGCGGAAGCGGTGGATTTGACACTGCTCGATCCCGATGCGCGGTTGCCCGCCGGACGGCGCTCCGGTAGTTTGAAACTCTAGGGACCAAAAAATATGCCAACTCATCGTCACGTCTTCACTTCCGAGTCGGTCACGGAAGGGCATCCGGACAAGATCGCGGATCAGATCTCCGACGCGGTGCTCGACGCCATTCTGGTCGAGGATCCCAATGCGCGGGTCGCCTGCGAAACGCTGGTGACGACCGGCATGGCCGTCATCGCCGGTGAGATCACTACCTCGACCTACGTCCACATCCCCGACATCGTGCGCGGAACCATCACGTCGATCGGCTATACCGACGCGAACTTCGGGTTCGACGCCCAGACCTGCGCGGTCCTGACGACGATCGATCGCCAGTCCACCGACATCGCGCTCGGCGTGGACAAGGGTGGGGCGGGGGATCAGGGGATGATGTTCGGCTACGCGACCGACGAGACGCCGTCGTTGATGCCGCTGCCGATCGTGATTGCGCACCGGCTCGCTGAACGGCTCGCCGCGGTGCGGAAGAGCGGGGAGCTCCCGTGGCTGCGGCCGGACGGAAAGACGCAAGTCAGCGTGACGTACGAGGGCTCGAAGCCTGTCGGGATCGATAAGATCGTGGTGTCGGCGCAGCACTCCGACATGATCGACAACGTGCAGCTGCGCGCTGGAATCCTGGCACACGTCATCCGGCCTGTGGTCCGCGAGGCGGGTTTCGATGTGAGCGACAAGGATGTGCTCGTGAATCCCACGGGGCGGTTCGTCGTTGGCGGGCCGCAGGGCGATGCCGGCCTGACGGGCCGGAAGATTATCGTCGATAGCTACGGTGGCATGGCGCGGCACGGCGGCGGCGCATTCAGCGGCAAGGACCCCTCGAAGGTCGATCGTTCCGCGACGTACGCGATGCGCTGGGTGGCGAAGAACATCGTGTCAGCGGGGCTCGCCAAGCGATGCGAAGTCCAGGTTGCCTACGCGATCGGCGTCGCCGAGCCCGTCTCGATCATGGTGGAGACGTTCGGAACCGGTACGGTCCCTCAGGACGCGCTCGAGACGGCGGTGCGTGAAGTCTTCGACCTGACGCCCGGCGGCATCATCCAGGCGCTGAACCTGCGCAATCCCATTTATCGGCCGACCGCCGCCTACGGCCACTTCGGCCGGGCACCCGAGAAGCGTCGCATCGGCGAGCGCGACGTCGAGCTGTTCACCTGGGAGCACGCCGATCGCGTGGAAGAGCTGAAAGTCGCCGCGGAGCGGACCTCTCGCATTTCCCGGAAGGCCAATGTCTGAGACGGCGACCAAGACCAAATCCACGAACGACATCAAGGACATTCGGCTCGCCGATGAAGGGCGCCGCCGCACCGAGTGGGCCGAGCGCTCGATGCCGGTGCTGCGGCAGCTCAGGGAGCGGTTCCGTGGCGAGCGGCCGCTAGCGGGGAAGCGCCTGTCGGCGTGCCTGCACGTGACGACAGAAACGGCGAATCTCGCGATCACACTCCAGGCGGGCGGCGCCGACGTCGCGCTGTGCGCATCCAATCCGCTGTCCACGCAAGACGACGTCGCGGCGCACCTCGTTCGTGATCACGGGATAAAGGTCTTTGCCATCAAAGGTGAAGATCACACCACCTACTACGATCACATCCGTGCCGCGCTTGCCCACCGTCCCGATATCACGATGGACGACGGTGCCGATCTCGTCGGCGCGCTGCACATGATCGCGCTCAATCGCCTCGACGACCTGGCGCCACCGGTTCGCAAGTGGGTAGAGACGCTGGCTGCCGCGGAGCGCAAGGCGCTTGTCGCGGGCGTGATCGGATCGACCGAGGAAACGACGACCGGCGTCATCAGGCTCAAGGCGATGGCGAAGGACGGCGTGCTCCAGTTTCCGGTCGTTGCCGTGAATGATTCCCAGACCAAGCATTTGTTCGACAATCGGTACGGCACCGGCCAGTCAACGCTGGACGGCATCATCCGCGCAACGAATCTGCTCATTGCGGGGAGCACGGTTGTGGTGGCGGGGTATGGGTGGTGCGGCCGCGGATTCGCGATGCGCGCGCGCGGCGCCGGGGCCAATGTCCTGGTGACCGAAATCGACCCGATGAAGGCGCTCGAAGCGCAGATGGACGGCTACCGGGTCCTGCCGATGGCGGACGCCGCGCCGCTGGGCGATCTGTTCGTGACGTTGACCGGCAACGTGGAGGTCATCCGGGTAGAGCATATGCGTGTGATGAAAGACGGCGCGATCCTCGCGAACTCCGGACACTTCAACGTCGAAATCGACCTCGAAGGTCTGAAAAAGGCCGCCGAAGGGGGGGGGCCAAAGCCTGTCCGTGAATTCGTCGAGGAATGGCGGCTTGGGGGCAAGCGGCTGTTCGTGCTTGCTGACGGCCGCCTGATCAACCTCGCCGCCGCTGAAGGCCATCCCGCCAGCGTGATGGACATGTCGTTCGCAAACCAGGCGCTCGCTGCGGAGTTTGTCGTCGAAAACGCCAAGAAGCTTACGAAGGACGTGCACCGCATTCCCACCGACCTCGATCAGGACATCGCGCGCCTCAAGCTCCAGGCGATGGGCGTCGCGATCGATACGCTGACGCAGTCGCAGCGCAAGTATCTCGCTTCCTGGGATATGGGCACCTGATGGCGGGGAACGGCGCGAACATGCTGCAGGTGCGGGTCGCCCATCTCGGGTTGGACCGCACGACGAACACACCCGTCGTGATCTTACAGGAGAACGATGGCCAGCGCGTTCTGCCGATCTGGATTGGACCGGCAGAAGCGAGCGCGATCGCGATGGAGCTCGCGGGTGTGAAGTTCTCGCGGCCGCTCACGCATGACTTGCTGAAACAGGTCATCGTGGGACTGGGTGCGGAGCTGCGGAAGGTGATCATCACCCAGGTGAAGGACAACACCTATTTCGCCGAGCTGCACGTCTATCGTGGCGATACCGTGATTCAGATTGACGCCCGTCCCTCCGATTCGATCGCGCTGGCGTTGCGGCTGAAGGCGCCGATTCTGACGAGCGAAACGCTCCTCGAGCTCACGTCCGTCGACACGAGCGAAAGCGGGATCCAGCCCGGCGCGGGGCCCTTGGACGCCGATTCCCTCAAGTCGTACCTCCAGAATCTCGATCCTGAAGACTTCGGGAAGTTCACGCCGTAGCTACCTGCTATTCTGGTGGCTCGGTGCCTTCTCGACGCTTACCGCGCAAGCGCCACAAGTAAGCATCAGCGGCAGGGTGCTGCGTGGCGGCCGCGAAACGGCGCCTCTACCAAATGCGTGGGTTGTCCTGCATCGCATCACGCGCGAGGGCGGCGCTCCGATCGATTCCGTGCGCAGCGATGCACGAGGCCGCTACCGGATTACGCTCCGGCATCCGGACAGCACGGTCGTCTACGTCTTGAGCGCCTGGTACGACAGCCTCGCCTACTTCTCATCGCCGATCAACGTCGACCATCCCGCTGTGCACGCCGATGACATCCTCGCGTATCCGACCACGGCCAACGGTCCACCGATCAAACTCGCGCGCCGGCTCGCGACGATTGCGCACCCCGGTGAAAACGGGACTCGCGAGGTTTTGGAGATCCTCGAGCTCGAGAACGCCGGGCAGACCGCGCGCATCACGCGGGACACGCTCGTGCCGACGTGGGCAGGCCGCGTTCCCGCGCGCGGCGGCCAATTTCGCGGCGGGCAGGGCGATATCTCGCCGGACGCGCTGGTGTTTCGCCATGACAGTGTCGTCGTCCTGGCGCCGATTCCGCCCGGGCCCGTGAAACAGCTCAGCTACGCGTACTCGCTTCCCGCGGACACACGAACGTTCGCCATCCCGATCGATCAGGCGACCGCCGAGCTCAACCTGCTGGTCGAGGATACCGCCGCCGCGGTCACGGCGCCCAAACTCCAGCGACTCGGCGTACAGGAGCTCGAGCAGCGGCGCTTCGCGGCGTATCGCGCCGGTCCGCTCAAACCGGGCGACATCGTCGAGATTCAATTGCCCGCGGGAAAATTTCGCGCGCAAGCGGTGGTCCCCTTTTTGGTCTTGTTGGTCGCAATAGCCATGGGTATCGCGCTCATCTGGGCGTTGAAGAAAAAGCCTCTTGCGCCGCCGGCGACGTCGTCCTAGACTGACTCGAGTTGAAGTTCTTGCGAACGGGGATTTACGGAAGCCGGTGCGAATCCGGCGCGGCCCCGCCACTGTAACGGGCAATGATATGAAGTAGGGG
>DATGVZ010000036.1:0-63447 GCA_035299765.1 Gemmatimonadales bacterium | reverse complement strand
ATCTTTCCCGGCGTTGCTGCACCGGGAGCGGCACCTAAGCCGGCATCGGCCGCGATCGAGACCGTGCCCGCATTGATCGTCGTCACGCCGGTGTACGTGTTGGCGGCGCTCAGGACGAGCAGACCGGCACCGCTTTTGGTCAGCCCGCCGGCGCCGCTGATGACGCCGCTGATCGTGAGCGTCGTCCCCGCATTGCTGACGGTCACGGTGCGCGTCGCGGCGAACGTGATCGCGACGCTGACTGTGTTCGTGCCGGCTGCGCTGCTATCGGCCAGGCCGCCGGCGCCGAGCGTGATCGCCTTGTTGCTCACCGTGTAACCGCTACCCTTGATGGTGATCGAATTGAAGGTCGCGTTGTTGAGGATGTTGTTCGTGGCTAGGTTCGACGCGCCGCTGGGAAAGACGAGATTCTCCGCGCCCGTGCCTGAAGGCGCGACGCCGCCCGCCCAGTTGGCACCTACACCCCAGTTGGCATTTTGCGCGCCGGTCCAGGTGAACGTCTGGGCGAAGGTCGGCGCGACGATCCATAGCGAACCGAGGGCAACGAGCAAAGCGGAGGCTATCGGTTTCATTCCGAGCAAAGCCCCTCGCAAGCGACATACCGACCCAGACGTGTTGCCATCTCCTCTTGCAGACGAGACTTACCGATTTGCTGCTTGAAGAGAACGCGGGCGATGTTACCGAACGGTAACCAAGGCGGTATCACGCGCTCGATTCAATATCGGATGAGGTGGGCAGCAGGCCGTACTTCTTACGCTTCTCCCAAAGATTTTTGCGAGAGATACCGAGGATCTCCGCGGCGCGCTGGATGTCCCCGTCGGTTGCCTCGAGTGTGAGTCGGATGTACTCGCGCTCTGCGTCGGCGAGCGTAAGTCCCTTCGCCAGCTCGAACGCCTTCTTTTTGAGCCCGCGCGCGGGCGTGCCATCGCGTCGGCCCAATGAAGGAAGATCGGATCGCTTGAGGACCGGGCCGTTTGTGAAAATCATGGCCCGCTCGATCACGTTGCGCAGCTCCCGAACGTTGCCCGGCCAATCCCATGCAGTCAGTGTCTCGAGCGCCGAGTCATCGATGCGGTCGACCTTCTTTTTGAACTCCTGGGCGAACAACTGGCGGAAGTGTTGCGCGAGAATGGGGATGTCGGTCTTGATCTCCCGCAGCGGCGGCAGCGTCGTCGCGGCGACGCTCACCCGATAGTAAAGGTCGGAGCGGAACCGACCGGTCTGCACCAGCTCTTCGAGGTTGCGGTTCGTGGCAGTGACGAGACGCAACGCCACCTCCAACTCTTCGGTGCCCCCCAGGCGACGGAACCGGCGGCTTTCGAGAACGTTGAGCAGCTTCGCTTGCAGTTCCGGGCTGAGCTCGGCGATTTCATCCAGAAAGAGCGTACCGCCGTCGGCAACCTCGATGAGACCGCGCTTCGCTTCCCGAGCGTCGGTGAAGGCGCCTTTCTTATAGCCGAACAGCTCAGCCTCGAGAAGGGTCGCGGGGAGAGCCGAGCAATTGATCTCTACAAACCGGCCCACCGAGTGGGGGCTCGCGTAGTGGATGGCACGCGCGACGAGGTTCTTGCCGGTGCCGCTCTCGCCGAGCAGCAGCACCGTAGGTCGCGGGATCGCGGCCATCGCTCGCGCGAATGCACGCACCGACTCGACCTTGGGGTGGTCGCCCAAAATCGCCTTGACGGAGAACTGTTCTCCCCGTGCCTGCTCGAGAGAGGCACCCGCCTCGACCAAGGGCCGGGCCGCCAGCGCTCGCGTCAGGAGCGTCATGAGCTCGTCGATATTGACGGGCTTGGTGAGATATTCCGTCGCGCCGGCCTTCAGGGCGTCGATGGCGGTCGCAATGTCGCCATGGCCGGTGAGGACGAAGATGGGCAGGTGGGGATCGGTGCGGCGCAGCCGGCGCGTCACCTCCACGCCGTTCAAATCCGGCATCACCAGATCGGTGATCACGGCGTCAGCCGGCTCCTCGGCGTGGTGGGCCAGCAGCTCATCAGGCCGCTCGAAGACCCGGGTGCGCACGCGTCCGGGTGATCCCAGATTGGCGGCCAGCAGCTTGGCGTACACCAGGTCGTCGTCGAGCACGTAGATCGTGGGGACCATGGCCTGTCTTTGTCGCGCGGCGCAGTCAATATTGGCCACGGTGCCGGACAAGGACAGGCCCCATGGCCGAACCGTTTCGGGCGCTGGTCATCGACGATGACCCCGACCTCCTCATGCTGGTGCGGCGCACGCTCGAGTTCACCGCCGGATGGCAGGTGGCGACGGCGGGGTCGGGCGCGGCGGGCGTCGAATTGGCGCGCACACCCCCCGTTCCACACGTGATTCTCGTCGATATCATGATGCCGGAGATGGACGGCTACGACGTGTGTCGCCGTCTGAGAGCCGACCCAGCCACCGCGCCCGTGCCGATCGTTCTTCTGACAGCCCGGCGCGATCTCAACGCGCGTAAGGTTGCCGAGTCGGGGGCGGCCGGCGTCGTGTTGAAGCCCTTCCAGCCTACCGAGCTTGCGCGCCAAGTCCGCGAGTTCTGTCCATGACCGCGCCCGATCCGTTTGCCGAGGTCCGCGCCGAATTTGTTGCGGGGCTGGCACGCCGCGTCGAGACGATGCGGAGCGCGCTGGCGGCACTCGATGGCGCATTCCATGCCGAGCAGGCGGAGGCGCTGTACCGGGCGGCGCACTCGCTGAGTGGTACGGCGGCGAGCTTCGGGGCCGACGACCTCTCGGACGTTGCCGGCGACCTGGAGCAGCTGGCGCGCGACTGGTTGCACCGTGGGGTCGCGCTGACCGACGAGCGGCGCGCCGCGGCGGCCGCACTCAAGGAGCTCGACGGCGCGGCGCGCGCCTACCGCGCGACCGCGGCAGCCGGGAGCGTCCGATCATCGGCGGCGCGTCTGGCCGTTGTCGGAGAGCTCACGTCATTGATCAGCACCGCGGTCGACATGCGCGAAATCTTCCGCGGCGCCATCGAGAAGGTGCAACGGGTACTCGATTTTCGGCGCGCCAGCGTCGTGCTCGTGGACCAGTCGGCAACGCACTACTACATCCAAACGCTGTTCGACAAGGCCCGCGGCGGATTCGTCGCCGGCGAGGCGGCGTTTCCCATCCATCAGGGGTTGACGGGAGAGGCCATCCGCACGGGCCGGCCGGTACGGGTGGAGGCGCTGCCAGGGACCGAAGGTATTCTACTACAGGAGGGCCGCCGCATCTCGGCGATGATCGTGCCGCTCCACGTGGGCGAGCGGGTCATCGGGGCGCTGAATTTCGGACATGAGGAGGAAGGCCACTACACGGAGGACGATCTCGACTGGGCGGTCGTCCTGGGCCGCCAGATCGAATCGTCGCTCTACTACTCGACCCTGCTCAACACGATCGCGCAACAACGCGAGGCCCTGTCGCGCGAGCATACAACGGTGCGCGGCCAGCGCAACCAGTTGGAAGCGCTGATCGATGCGAGCGACGCAGCCATCCTGCTGGTGGGGCCGGACCGGAAGATTGCCTACGCGAACGCCGAGATGGCGCGGCTGGTCGGCATTCCGCAGGAAGCGGTCGTGGGCGCGAGTGTGGACACGATTCATCGCTTCCTGCGCGGCTCGTTCGTGGATCCCTCCGCGCTGGTCAGCCAGGAGAACGTGCTGTCGCTCGATGCGTCGCTGCGAGACCGGGTCGAGCTCACGTTCCCGCGGCAGGCGACCTATCAGCGCGTCGTCGCGCCCGCGCGGGACAGCAGCGGCTCACTGCTCGGTCACATTGTGCTCTACCGCGATGTGACTCACGAGGTGGAGGTCGAGAAAGCCAAAACGGAGTTCGTGTCCGTGGTGAGCCACGAGCTTCGCACGCCGATGACGTCGGTCAAGACGTCGCTGGCGCTGCTGCTCGCGGGCGCCGGTGGGGCGCTCGAGCCCGCAGCTCACGAGCTGCTCGAGGTCGCCCTTCGCAACGCGGACCGGCTGATCCGACTCGTGAATGACCTGCTCGATCTCTCGCGGCTGGACGCCGGGCGCATGGACTTCCGGCTCGAACCGGTCGCGGTGGCGGACGCGGTAGCGGCGGGCGTCGAAATGGTCGCGGCCTTCGCGAAAGCGCGCGGCGTGACACTCCGAACGAAGCCGCCGGCCGAGCCGCAGGTCGTGCGCGCCGAGCGCGATCGGGTCGTCCAGGTGATCGTGAATCTGCTGTCGAACGCCATCAAGTTCTCGCCCCAGGGCGGCCGCGTGGATGTACGGTGGTGGCAGCAGGACGGGTTCGTCGTGACCGAGGTCCAGGACCAGGGGCGGGGTATTCCCGACGACCAGCTCAAGCTCGTGTTCGATCCGTTCAAGCAGCTCGACAGCTCCACCACCCGCGAACACGGTGGGGCCGGACTCGGCCTGACGATTGCGCAGCGGATCACTCAAGCGCTGGGCGGTGAGCTGAGCGCCGAGAGCGAGCTGGGAAAGGGGTCACGGTTCTTCGTCAAACTGCCCTTGGCACCCGCCGAAGACTAAACTCGTCGTCACGAAGACTCTGACGACCGGTGTCCAAGTGGTGTTCTCGGTTTGCTTCGTCAGGCAGTGGCCGGGTGCGCGTGCAGGGCGCAGCTGCACCGGATTCCAGCAGCTTCGATCGCGTTCGGATACAGGTGGTAATACATGGCCACCACCATCGGTATGAAGACCACCGTGTTGTAGAACAGATGGAGCTCGAGACGCGGGAACCATAGCTGCAAGATGCTCGTCGGCGCGGCAGCGCCGAACAACGTCCGGCCGGCGATGACCTGTGCCTGGAGTAGCCCATGCTCGATGTGATGCCAGAACTGGATCACGAGCGCGGCCAGCCACCACGTTCGCGCGCGGCCGAGGAAACCGGGCAGCAACATCCAGATACCGGCGAGCATGATCGCGGCGTATCCGTAGTGCAGCACCTCGGAGTGCACGAGCCACGGGAAGGCCTGCCCCAACACCCCTCGCGCCTGGTGCAGCGGCCACCTCAGCACGTACACCTGATACGCCTGCACCAGGTGCTCGGCCCAGTGGGCGATGACGATCACCATGAAGGCCTGCAGGGACCGCTTGTGCCACGGTCCATTGAGCTGGTCCAACAAGGTTCTCACTTCGAAAGAATCCTTCTCTGATTCGCCAGGATCTTTTTTTGGTTGCTCAGCAACTGCTGTTGGTTCCGCAATATCTTGTTCTGGTTCGCGAGGATCCGCTGTTGGTTCGCACGCGTCGCTGCCGCCACCACCATCTCCCGTTTGAGGATGCGATAGGTTATCTCTGGCTTTGAAACTTGGCAAACGGTCCTGAACCACGGATTTGTATGAGACGGCTGAGCATTCTCCTCCTTTTCGTCGTCACCACCGGCGCACAGCGCGGGCCTGCGGAGCTCGCTCGCTGGCAACGCGAAGCGCGCGCGGTCACGATTATCCGCGACGACTGGGGCATTCCCCACATTTACGGCAAGACCGACCCAGACGCCGTCTTCGGCATGATCTACGCGCAGGCCGAGGACGATTTCAATCGCGTCGAGACGAACTACATCAACGCGATGGGGCGGCTGGCGGAGGCCGAAGGCGAAGCGGCGATCTATCAGGACCTTCGCATGAAGCTGTTCATCAATCCCGACTCGTTGCGGACGCAGTACGCGCGCAGTCCGGCGTGGCTCAAATCCCTGATGAATGCGTGGGCTGATGGGCTGAACTTCTTCCTCTATAAGCATCCGGAGGTGAAGCCCCGCCTTATCACGCATTTCGAACCGTGGATGGCACTGTCCTTTACGGAGGGCAGCATTGGCGGCGACATCGAACGGATCGACCTGCGGCAGCTTCAGGCGTTCTACGACAGCACGACTGGTCCGACGACGTCATCCGACGATGACGACCCCGGCGGCTCGAACGGGTTTGCCATCGCGCCCTCGAACACGCTGAACCACCATGCCTTGCTGCTCATCAATCCGCACACGTCGTTTTTCTTCCGTGCCGAGCTGCAGGTGGTGAGCGAGCAGGGGCTCGACGCTTACGGGGCGGTGACGTGGGGACAGATCTTTGTCTATCAGGGCTTCAACGATCGCGTCGGGTGGATGCACACCTCGAGCGGCGTCGACGCGATCGACGAGTATCTCGAGACGGTCGTCAAGAAGGGCAACCGCTATTTCTATCGCTACGGTTCGGCCGATCGGCCCGTGACGGTCGCAAGGATCACCGTGCCGTACAAGGCCGCGGCCGGGGGGGGGATGGCACGCAAGACATTCACCGTCTATCGCACGCATCACGGGCCGATCGTGCGTAAGGTCGGGGAGAGGTGGGTGAGCATCCGTCTGATGCAGGATCCGATTCACGCGCTGACCCAGTCCTACTCACGCACCAAGGCAAAGAGCTATCAGGGGTTTCTGCAGACGATGGA
Organism: Gemmatimonadales bacterium; assembly: GCA_035299765.1. Classification (GTDB taxonomy): domain Bacteria; phylum Gemmatimonadota; class Gemmatimonadetes; order Gemmatimonadales; family GWC2-71-9; genus 20CM-2-65-7. The sequence continues at coordinate 57,065 of DATGVZ010000036.1, read as the reverse complement.
GCTGCACACCAACTCGTCCAACAACACGGTCTATGCCGACGCCGATGGCAACATCGCCTACTTCCACGGCAACTTCATTCCGCGGCGCGACACGAGCTTCGACTGGACGCGGCCGGTGGACGGCAGCAATCCCGCGACTGAATGGCACGGTCCGTTGTCCGTGGATGAGACTCCGCACCTGCTGAATCCCGCGACTGGCTGGCTCTATAACTCGAACGACGCGCCCTGGTGGGCGACAGGGGGGGGTGCATCGAGCCCGCGCAAGGAAGACTATCCGGCGTATGTCCAGACGGGCGGCGGGACGGCGCGCGGGCGGCACGCCGTTCGCGTCTTGCAGAGCACCAAGGACTTCACGGTCGAGTCGCTGCGCGCAGCCGCATACGACGGCTATCTCACGTGGTTCGCGGAACAGTTGCCGGCGTTGATCCAGGCGTGGGACAGTTTGCCGGCGGGCGATTCGCTCAAGACGAAGGTCGCGGAGCCTATCGAGCAGCTACGGAGCTGGGACCTGCGCTGGTCTGCGACGTCCATTCCGACGTCGGTTGCGGTCTTTTGGGGCGAACGGCTCGGCGACGGATCGGGGCGCGGTGCGGTGCAAGCGCTCGCCGACGCCGTCGACCGGCTCACCGCCGACTTTGGCACGTGGAAAACGCCGTGGGGGGAGATCAATCGCTTTCAGCGGCTCACCGACGACATCGTCCATCCATTCACCGACTCAGGGCCGAGCATCCCGGTGCCGTTCACGTCCGCGCGCTGGGGATCGCTGGCCGCATTCGGCGCCCGCGCATATCCTAGGACGAAGCAATGGTACGGGACCTACGGTAACAGCTTCGTCGCGGTCGTCGAGTTCGGCGACAGCGTGCGGGCGAAAGCGGTGACCGCGGGCGGGGAAAGTGGTCATCCCGGTTCGCAGCACTTCAATGATGAGGCCGTCCGCTACGCGGCGGGCGATCTACGAGACGTCTATTTCTATCGATCGCAGCTCAAAGGGCACGCCGAGCGCGAATACCATCCGGGGAACTAGACTTCAGAGCGCGCGCCGGAGTTGAGGCCAGCCAGAGTTTCCGTATCTTCTTGCCCCCATGCCCCCCATGCCACCCATGAGCAAAGGCACAATCGCGATCTTGACCGGCGGCGGCGACGTTCCCGGTCTCAATCCAGCGATCCGCGCGATCACGATTCGCGCATTGCGAGACGGGTACCGGGTCGTCGGCATTCGACATGGCTGGGGCGGGCTGGTCGACTACATACGCGATGCCAAGGCGGACAACAGCGACAACGTCCTCGAGTTATCCGAGCCGATCGTCAACCGCGCCGGCCGCACGGGCGGCACCTTCCTCCATACGTCGCGCGTGCGGCCGAGTCATCTGCCGGACTCCCGGCTGCCCCCACACCTCACTGGCTATAAGGAGAAGGTCAACGACATCACCAAAGATGTGCTCAAGAATCTCGAGCACATCGGCGTCGACATCCTGATTCCTATCGGGGGCGACGACACGCTCAGCTACGGCAAACGGCTGCACGACGAGGGCGTGAATGTCGTCGCCATCCCAAAGACGATGGACAACGACGTCTTCGGAACCGACTACTGCATCGGCTTCAGCACCTGCGTGACGCGTACGATCGAGCTCACGCACCGCCTGCGCACGTCGGCGGGCTCGCACGAGCGCTTCCTCGTGATCGAGGTCTTCGGCCGCTACGCGGGCTTCACCGCGCTGCTGCCGACGATGGCAGGCGCCGCCGATCGGTGCGTGATCCCCGAGTACGCTGTCGAGGTCGAGCACCTCGCAGAACTGCTCACTCACGACCGCAACAAGAATCCGAGCCGCTACTCGGTCGTGCTGGTATCCGAGGGCGCGCGCCTGACCTCGCACGAGGGGATGAGCTATGAAGGCGAAGAGACCGACATGTTCGGACACCGCAAGCTGGGCGGGATCGGCGATATCATCGGGACGGCCCTCAAGGAATCGTCGTCCAAGTACAACAACGGCCGGCGCATCGACGTCGTCAACCAGCGCCTCGGCTACCTGGTGCGCTCCGGCGATCCGGACGCGCTTGATTCGATCGTGCCCATGGCGTTTGGCAACCTGGCGCTCGATCTCGTAGGCAGGAAGCAGTATGGACGATTGGTCAGCATTCACCGCGGGTTTTACGACAGCGTCCCGATCGCGAGCGTGACCTCGGAGAAGAAGGTCGTGGACGTATCCAAGTACTACAACACCGAACGGCTGCGGCCGATCTATGAGTTCGACGGCGCGCCGCTGTTCATCATGACCGGTGACGAAAGACGAAAGCCCCGCGACTAACGCGGAGGTTGGCGAAGTGCCCTCCCGAGCCTTCGCCGACCCAGACGCCAACCGATCCATGCGCACGGTCACTGAGCTCGTTGACGACGAGGGCGGGCGTGCTCGCGCCTTTGACGTAGACGCTGATCTTGGGGCGCTCGACCACGATCCGGGCGTGAAACCACTCGTCACCATCCGGCTCAGGAACGATCGCGGCTTCATACTGTCCCGGGTGCTCTGATCGCAGTCTCTGCCACGGGAACGGGGGGTGCGACACATACTGCACTCCGTGGCTGTGACGGGTGGAGTCAGTCGTGCGGAAGTTGAAAGGCCTGAAGTAGACTGCATCATGCGTCTGCGCGTCGACGACGCGGAACGCCACACCCACAAAGCTCCCCTGCACGGGCTGGCTGCGGCCGAGGATATCGATGTCGATGACGCCGTCGCCAAAGTCGTATCCATCGAGCCAGACGACGCCCATGCCGGGGCCTTCACTCAGCTCGAGCGCATGCTTCCCTTTGATGTCGACGATCGAGGCGCTTCGGCCGGAGATTTTCCAGCGCGGATTCTTGCCAACGGTGGTGACGTCGAGGCTGTCGACTGATTGCGCAAGGGCGAGAATGAGGAGCAAGCCGATCATAGGCACAATATGCTCAACGTAGGACTCGTCGGTTTTGGTTTCGCCGGCAGGGTGTTCCATGCGCCGGTCATTCGGGCGGTCGAGGGACTTCGGCTGGCCGCGATCGTGCAGCGTCACGGCGACCCGGACCCGCGCTATCCGGACGCCGAATTCGTGCGCAGCGTCGACGAGCTGCTTACCCGGCCGATCGACCTCGTTGTCGTCGCGACGCCGAATACGTCACATCATCCGATCGCGAAGCAGTGCCTGCTCGCGGGGCATCATGTCGTGGTCGATAAGCCGTTCACGCTCACGCTCGGCGAAGCGGAGGAGCTGGTCCAGCTGGCCAAGAAACAGCGGCGCATCGTCACCGTGTACCAGGATCGCCGCTACACGGGCGACTTCGCCACCGTGCAACAAGTGGTGTCGGAGGGGGCAGTGGGACGTGTCGTGACGTACGAATCCCATTTCGATCGCTTCCGTCCCGAGTTGAAGGCCGGCGCGTGGCGCGAGCAGAAATTGCCTGGCTCAGGCGTTTGGTTCGACCTGGGACCGCATCTCCTCGATCAAGCATTGCTGTTGTTCGGGGTCCCGGAAGCGATCGGCGCCGATATTCGCATCGAGCGCGAGGGCGCGGTCGTGGACGACGCGTTCGACGTGACGTTGTACTACCCGCGCACGCGCGCGACCCTGCGCGGGTCGATGATGGCAGCCTCCGTTGGGCCGACGTGGATTGTGCATGGCACGAAAGGCTCGTTCATCAAATACGGGATGGATCCGCAGGAAGCGGCGCTCAAAGAGGGCCGTACACCGGATGAGCACGATTGGGACACCGAGCCGGAGAATATGTACGGCAAGCTGACGACGCCGGACGGGTCGCGCGTCGTGCCGACCCTCCGGTCGAGCTTCACGCGCTACTACGAGAACGTGCGCGACGTTCTTCTGGGGAAGGCGGAGCTTGCCGTCACCCCGGAATGGTCGCTGGACGTGATGCGCGGACTGGTCTTGGCGGCCAGCAGCAGCCAACGAAGGTGCGTTCTACCCTGGAGTCGCGCACGGTGAATCCGTCGGTCACTGTCCGCTCGCCGCCGGCTCACTGAGCCAGCGCGCGATCCACGCCTGCACTTCACGATAGAAAAACCGGCTGTCCTCGCCGCGCAAAATCCAGTGATTTTCGTCCGGCCAGATAATGAGGCGGCTGGGAATTTTCTGACGTTGGAGCGCGGTCCAGAACTCCAGCGCGTTGTTCATCGGCACCCGGAAATCGCGCTCGCCGACGGACACCAGCACCGGCGTGTGGAGCTTCGCCGCCCGACGCATCGGGCTCTGCGTGCGCCAAAGCGGATGATCTTCCCACGGAGGCCCGCCGACGTTGCGCTCGCGGTCGTAGTTGAAGTCGCTGGTCGCCCATTGCGTCTCGAGGTCCCATTCGCCCGCGTGGCTGATCAGCGCGCGATAACGCGTCGTCGTCACGGCCAGCCAGTTGGTGAGATGCCCTCCGTAGCTCGCGCCTCCCGCGATCTGCTTGGACGCGTCGATGAACCGGAAGCGCTTGATCGCCGAGTCGGCGGCTTCGTTGATGTCGTTGGCCGGTCCCTCGAGCGGGTCGAACTGAATGTCCTGCGAGAACTTCTCACCGTAGCCCGTTGACCCCGTGTAATCGGTCATCAGCACAACGAAGCCCGGGGTGCGGGGGGGGGCACCAAGGAGATGCGGATTCCAACGCAGTCCAAAGGCATCGGTCCACATGTTGGCCGCGCCGCCGTGGATCAGGACGAACAAGGGATAGGTATGCGTCGAGTCGAATCCGGGCGGTACGGCATAGAAGCTGTGAATGTGCTTGCCGCGACTCGAGGTGAACCAGAACTCGCGGAGCGGCTGCCAGTCGATGCGCGCCACGCGGTCGGTATTGAAATGGGTGAGCGGCGTCCACCGGCCGCTCGCGGGATCGATGCGCACGACTTCGGAGGGACTGACGGCGCTCTCCCATGTCGCGGCGATCTGCAGCGCGCCTTTCGAGCCGGTCGCGATCTGAAGGCCGTTGAACGTCCCGCTCGTCATTGTGCCGACTTCGCGCTCGCCATTGGGGGGGGGCGCACCCACGGCTCGAAACAATCGTTGGTGTCCGGCATCTTCGGCGAGGAAGAACACTGAGCGACTGTCCGGCGCGATAGCGTAGCTGCCAATCGAATGAGTGGTGCCGCCGGCCACGACCTGGGGAGCCTGCGAACCCGCGAGGGGCCAGGTCCAGCTCACCAACCGCCGATTGTTGAACGTGTGCTCGGTGGTCGGTGTCATCACCGCGTAGAGCGTGCGTCCGTCAGCCGAGAAGCGCGGCGTGTCGTAGTCGTCGCGGCCTGGAGTGAGATGTCGCGGCTCGCCGCCCGTTGCGGGCACCAGCCACAGCGTCTGCACCACATCGGCGTAGGTCCACTCCCGGCGATTGGTCGTCGCGGCAAACACGACGGCGTTGCCGTCGGGCGTCCACGCCGCCGCGAGATCCTCACCGCTCGTGCCGAGCTGGCCGCCGAAGCCGGGGTTCGCGATCAGCTGCGAGCCGGCCAGAAGGTCACGCGCGGGCGATCCGGCATCGAGCGGCTGCACGAACAGACTGGGCCGCCGGTCGTCGAGCCAATGGTCCCACAGCCGGATCGGCGACGCGTCGTACACGCGCGCGTTGTACTTGTGGGTGCGCCGGTCGGCGCTTGCGGCGCGGTTGGCCGAGTCCGTCGTCGCGCCCGGATACACCATGCTGATGAAGAGGATCGCGCGGCCATCGGGCCGCCACTGCGGATTGCCGGCGCCGGTCGAGACGTTCGTGATGCGCTGCGCCTCGCCGCCAGTGGCCAGGTCCAGCACGTAGATCTGCGCGACGTCGTCACCCTCGCGCTTCGCACTGAACGCGATGCGGCGGCTGTCGGGACTCCACGCCACACCGCTCTCTCCGCTCTTCGTATTCGTGAGCCGCCGCGGCTCCGAGCTGCCGTCGGAGGGCACGAGCCAGAGATCGCTGACCTGATCGGCTTCGGTGTAGGACGGCTCGGTGACGGTGAAGACAATCGATCTACCGTCGGGGCTGATCACGAGAGAGGATACGCGCTTCATGAGGAAGATGTCCTCATGCGTGATCGTGTGGCGCTGTTGCGCCGTAAGCGGAGAACACAGCAACACGGCGCAGGCTAGGAGATAGGATGGGCGCATAGAACCTTAACGATAACCTCGCGTTAGTTTTCGGCATGCCGCGCTACGCCGCTTTCCTCCGGGGCATCATGCCGATGAACGCGAAGATGGCCGACCTGAAGCAGGCCTTCGAAGCGGCTGGCTTCACCGACGTCAAGACGGTCCTCTCGAGTGGCAACGTCGTGTTCAGCACGCGCAGCGCGGCAGAGGTGGGGCTGCAACGCAGGGCGGAAGCGGCGATGTTCGAACGCCTTGGCCAGTCCTTCCTGACGATCGTCCGTCCCATAGAGGCGTTGCAGCAGCTGGTCGCCTCCGACCCGTACAAGAAGTTCGGGGTCAGCCCCAAAGCCAAACGGATCGTCACGTTTCTCCGCGACGAGCCCCGGGCGAAGCTCAAGTTGCCGATCGAATCAGACGGCGCCCGCATTCTCACCATGAAGGGAAGGGAAATCTTCAGCGCCTACCTGCCGAGTCCGAAGGGGCCGGTTTTCATGGCGCTGATCGAGAAGACATGCGGGAAAGAGGTGACCACGCGCACCTGGGACACGATCACCAAAGTTGTGCGGGCGCAGAAGTAGCCGCAGTTTTGGGACGCGATGCCCGCCCGTCCGTATGTACTCAACGAGCTGACCTGGAAAACCGTACGCGACACGCGCTACGAGGTCGCTGTCCTGCCGTGGGGGGCGACCGAAGCGCACAATCTCCATCTCCCGTACACCACCGACAACATCCAGGCGGAGGAAATCGCCGCGCGCGGCGCTGAGCGCGCCTGGAAGCAGGGCGCCAAAGTGGTCGTGCTCCCCGTCGTGCCGTTCGGCGTGAACACGGGGCAGCTCGACATTCCACTCTGCATCAACATGAATCCAAGTACCCAGGTGCTGGTGCTCCGCGACGTTGCGACATCGCTGGCGGAGCAGGGCATACCGAAGCTCGTGATTCTCAACGGTCACGGCGCTAATGACTTTCGCCAAATGATCCGCGAGCTGCAGCCACAGGTCTCGGTTTTTCTCTGCGTGATCAACTGGACGAAGGTCGTGGATCCGCAGTCCTTTTTCTCCGATCTCGGCGACCATGCCGGGGAGCTGGAGACGAGCGTGATGCAACACATCGCGTCCGAGCGAGTCCTGCCGCTGTCTGAAGCCGGCCCTGGCGCGGCTCGGAAATTCAAGATCGCCGGGTTCCGCGAAGGGTGGGCGTGGGCGCCACGACAATGGCGTCAGGTCACGGACGATACCGGCTCCGGAAATCCGGCCGCAGCGACCGCCGAGAAGGGGAAACGCTATGTGGAAGCCGTGACCGGGAAGATCGCGGACTTTCTGGTTGAGCTGGCGCACGCGGATACGACCAAGATGTACGAGTGACTCTTTAACGCCCCGCAAACCACTCCTGTTGGCGCGACCGCTGCTCGGCCGTGACATCCGCTGCATCGACAAACCGTACCCGCGGCCGCGTGTAACCACTCACCGCCAGCGTGATTGTCAGCGGCCGTTCGTCGCGCCGAATCTCCACTGCCGCGCGATCACCGATGTGCAGACCGCGAAGCGCCGCTTGCAGGTCATCCCACGAGCGGATCGGCGCACCGCAACGCCAAGAGCATGGCCCGATAATACGTCTCTGTGCCCGAACGGCCACGCTCGGCAGGGTTAGGAATGTGTCACGGCGAATCGCGTTGAGCCGGTTTTTGCTCGCGGTGTAACTTTGTCACATGCTCCTTCCACTCCTGATGTTGCTCCAAGCGCCCCCATCCCTCCCATCCCCCCCGCGTCGAGAAATCCCAGATCCCGGCGTCATAGCCACTGATCAACGCGTCGCCCCGGCCGGTCTACAGAGCGTCTTCACCGGTCGCGTCACGGGCGTCCGGTTCGGCGCCCGTCCCGGGGAGATCTGGGTGACGGTTCCTGGCGCGCTGTACCGCCTCGGCTGGCGCGACAACGCGGTGCTTGGGAGCACCGCATTCGACGGCCACAGCGGCCTCCAGGGAATCGCGATCGATCCTGTCGCCGGGGCGGAACGCGTGTTCGTGTCTGCGGTAGGTACGCTGCCGGCGGCTTTGGTATTAAGCCGGACACCCGGCACGGATAGCGTCGCGCGGGCAAAATCGGTCGCGCATCTCGTTGCGTACGACGGCGACAGCGTCGTTTTGCGGCTGTCTTCACCCGCCCTCGGCGCCTACATCGCCGGCGGTCCGATGATCGCACGGCGTCGCAACGCGTCCGGCCACCGCGTCGTCGCGGTGCCCCTTCCGGCCAACGACGAGCTCGCCGTCCTCGATGCGGATGACGGCTCGTTGCTGAGGAGGGTCGCACTTGGCGTCCTGCCGGTCGCCGCCGTCTTGAGTGAAGACGGCGCGATCGCCTACGTCTCGAATTTCGGCGGTCGCAAGCCGACCGCGCGCGACCGCTCGGCCAAGCAATGCTGCGATCCGTATGCCGAGCTCGTGCGTGTGGATGCGCGCGGCATGGTGCCGCCAGGCAGTGTGACCCGCGTCGATCTCGTCGCCGGCACGGTGAGTAAGGTGATTCCGGTGGGACTGCACCCAACCGGCCTGGCGTGGGACGAAAAGGGCGGGCGGCTCTACGTCGCCAACGGCAACTCGGACAACGTGAGTGTGATCGACACACGCCACGATTCGGTGATCGCGACGATCTCAGTCGCGCCGTTCCGCGAGCACAAGATCGGATTCGCGCCCACGGCCGTCGCTCTCTCACCCGACGGCGCGACGCTGTTTGTGACATTGGGTGGGTTGAACGCGGTTGCGATGTACACGGTAACTGACGGTTCCGCCCGACTGCGTGGCCTCATTCCAACCGGATGGTATCCCACCACGATCGATGTGGGCCCCGACGGCAGCACGATTGCGGTCGGCACGCTGTTCGGCGTGGGATCGGGTGTGGGACGCAACGTGGGATTAGTGGGCCGGTACGTGCATGCCTATCGTGGGTCAGTGAACGTCATCGCCGTACCGAATGACGCCGAGCTGAACGCGTACACGACGTCAGTAGCGCAAAACAACCGTCTCACGCTGCAGGGAGGTGTTGGGCTGGTTTCCTCCGGGCCGCGCCCTGGGGTGCCGGCGAGTGCGGTGCCGCAAAGGCCCGGAGAGCCATCCCGCATCGACCACGTCGTCTACATCATCCGTGAAAACCGGACTTACGACCAGATCTTTGGCGACATGGGCAGGGGAGCGAGCGACAGCTCGTTCCTGCAGTACGGCCGCGACGTCACGCCCAACGCGCACGCGCTTGCCGACCAATTCGTACTGCTCGACCATTTCTTCGCATCGGGCGGCAACTCGGCAGATGGGCACAACTGGCTGACGCAAGCGAATGAGACCGAGTACCCGATGTGGCCGCTTTACACCGGCCGCAGCTATCCCTCCGAAGGCACCGATCCGCTCGCGTATTCGTCCGGAGGCTTCTTGTGGGAGGCGGCGCGGTCGAAGGGGAAGTCAGTGTCCGTCTTTGGCGAATATGCGCCGTTCATTCAGAACGACAGCGCGTCATTACGTGCTGCTCTGCTCGCGCAATACCGCGATTCTCAGCCGCACAAGCCCGCCTTCTTCCGCAGTTTGTTGGTGCAGCGCTTCCACACGCGGTCCGACATCCCGTCGCTCGATCGCTTGCTGGTGCGTGAGTATCCGGGCTGGACACAGGGAATTCCCGACGTGGTGAAGGCGGACATCTTTCTCGAACACCTCCGCGAATGGGAAGCGAAAAAGACGATGCCGAACCTCGTGCTGGTCGCCCTGCCGAGCGATCATACCGAGGGGACGAGCCCCGGCTGGTGCACCCCCAAGGCGTGCGTGGCGGACAACGATCTCGCGCTCGGCCGGATGGTCGAGGGCCTGTCGCACAGCTCCTTCTGGAAATCGATGGCGATTCTCGTGGTCGAAGATGACGCGCAGAATGGCGTCGATCACATCGACGGGCACCGCACCGTGGCGCTGGTCGCCAGCCCCTACGCGAAGCGGGGAGCGATCGACGCGACGTTCTACAGCCAGCCGAGCATGGTCAAGACGATCGAGCTGATGCTCGGCCTGCCGGCGCTCAGCATGTTCGATCTGGTGGCGACGGACATGCGCGCGAGCTTCATCGGGCCGGATGAGACGCCTAACCTGGCGCCCTACAGCTCAATCGTGCCGAAGCAGTCGTTGTACGAAAGAAACCAGGAGGTGGGTGCAATCACGGGTCCGCGTGCCGCCGAGCGGCGCGGCGCCGCGCGCGCGTCGGCGCGCATGAATTTCGCGCAGCCTGACGCCGCGCCGTCGGAGCTCCTCAACCGGATCCTGTGGCATGACGCGCGGGGATGGGATACGCCCTACCCGGCGTTACAGCGTGCGGTGTTTTTCCCACTCTCGCGAGATCTTGAGGACGACGAGCGCGAAAGCAGGGATCGTTAGATTAGTAAGCGATGTCGAATCCCTTATCGCCGAGTTCCGACCGGCTGTTCATCGATCGCGAGCGCGTGATCGCGGCGCTGACGCGCCATTTTACCAACGACAATCTGACCGAGACCGACTTCGAGGCGCGTCTGGAGAGCGTGTATGCTGCCACTAGCACGCGCGAGCTCGAGGCGATAACAGCCGACTTGCCGATGCATGCGCAGGGTGCCGAGGTCAAGGCATTCCTGTCAGGCCAGGAGCGTAAACTCACCGGTGTGCTGCCTCGCGAGCTCACGGTCCGCGCGCGCCTCGGCTACGTGGAGCTCGATCTCACTCAGGCCACGTTCAAACCAGGTGTGACGACGATCGAGGCGCGGTCCTTCATGGGGTATGTGCAGATTCGTTTGCCGGCGGGCGTACGGGTCGACAGCGCCGGACATGCGCTGTTCGGGTTCTTCTCGCTCAAGGGCAAGTCGAGCGACTCGCCGCGGGTCGTGCGCATCGTGGGCCGTCCGATTTTCGGATTCGTCGAAGCGAGAATCGCCGGCAAGCCCTAGGTCCGCTCACTAGGGGCGGTCTCTCAAAAACGAAGCGGCGCTGCTGACCGCCGTCGCCCCGATGGAGATCAGCGCGCCGTCACGTCCGACCGATTGCACGCCGAGCACGGTCGCGATGGGGGGATTCGAGCCGAAATACGCGGCTCCCGCTTCGCGAATCGTCGCAACGTCGGCACGACGATAATTGACGACGTAGATCGTGAGTGACACGACGTCCCGCGGCGATGTACCGGCTGACCGCAAGACCGCCGTCACGTTCGCAAAGGCGCGATCGGCCTGAGTTTTGAGATCAGTGCCTGCCAGTGTCCCTGCGCTGTCCACGCCGAGCTGGCTCGCGACGTACACTGTTCGACCGACGTGCACGACCTCGGCACCGACGTCGGGCGCGGCGACGCCAGGCGCGTTGGGGACGGACGCTTTCGGCTCCGGCGCCGGCCCTCCCGACGTTCGGAAGCCTCCGCCGCCGAACGCCGCCTCCTGCCAGCGGAGCTCATCCTCGCGACGCTTCTGCTCGGCGACGCGCTCCTCCCCCTCTTTCCATTTGCGGTAATTCTTGACCTGGTCGCCGGTGAGAAAGCGACGCAGATCGTTCTCGAATCGTTCCTGTCGATCCTTGAGATACTTGCCCAGGTCCTGGAGTCGCTCAGCGTAGAACAGGGCTGCCGCGCGGTCACCCGCGTCGAGACGCTCGTTCATTTTTGCGGTCGCGACCCCGGCGCTGTCACGCTGTGGTCGAGTGGCGACCATGAACGAATCGTAGACCTGCGCATAGTGCGCGGCCTCCTGATCGTTGAGGCCGAGCACCACCCGCGCGGTCGCTGAATCCAATGGACCGACGAGCTCGATGCCCGGAAGCTTTGGTGCACTCGGCGCATAGCGCCCTTGAGGCATCACGCCGCCGCGGCCGTAGCCGCCTTGTCCCAACGCTACGCAAGGCACGAAGACCAGGGCTGCGGCCAGCACCATGTATCGAATCGAGCGAATCATACTTTTTTCCCCACAGTGATCTTTGAACGATGCCCGACGCGATTCTATCGTTGCACGTTCGGACGAAGTAGCATTATCCTCATGACAATACCCACAGAACCCATCGGAAGCATTCCCCGGCCTGCCGAGCTCATCGAGGGCATGCAACAACTCGCCGCGGGCCGAATCTCTCAAGACCAGATGGGCGCGCTGTACGACCGCGCGATCTGCGACACGATCCGCCGGTTTGAAGAAACGGGGTCGCCCATCATCACCGATGGTGAGCAGACGAAGCCGAGCTTCGCAACATATCCGATCCACGGACTCGAGACGCTCGCGCCAGGCGGCGTCACGATTCCCTTCGCTGATGGTCATACACGCCAGCTGCCGAAACTCGCGGCGGGTCCGTTCCAATACCGGACGTACGCGGTGACCTATCTGGAAGAAGCGAAGAAGCACGCACGTGTGCCGGTGAAGCAGGCGGTCATTTCGGCCTCCGCGCTCAGTCTGCTCTATCCGCAGGAGGGCATTCCCGGTTACTCGCGTGACGCATTTATCACAGACTTGCTACGCGAAGCCGAGCGTGACATCCGGCAGTGCCTCGCCCGCGGCGCGGCCAACGTGCAGATCGACTTCACGGAAGGGCGGCTCGCGGTGAAGCTGGATCCCTCGAAGCAACTGCTGCGCAGCTTCGTCGATCTGAACGCCCGCGTCCTCGATCGCTTTACCGCCGACGAACGGTCGCGCATCGGTGTCCACACCTGTCCGGGCGGCGATCACGACTCGACGCACAGCGCCGACGTCGACTATGCCGATCTATTGCCGGATCTATTCCGGTTGCAAGTCCGCAACTTCTACATTCAGCTCGCGAGCGAACGCAATCGGACGCGCGTGCTGCGGATCATCAAAGAGAACGCCAAAGCGGACCAACGTGTCTTCGTCGGCGTGACGGACCCGATCGATCCCAGAGTCGAGACACCGGAAGAAGTTCGCGACCGCGTACTCGAGGCTGCCGAAATCATCCCGCTCTCGCAGCTCGGCACGACCGATGACTGCGGATTCTCCCCGTTTGCGGACGACACCTCGACCGCGCGCGAGACGGCGTTCGCCAAGATCCGCGCGCGCGTCGCCGGAACGAAGCTCGCCGAGCAAGCGCTGACGTCCACGACTACTGCCGCACGGCCACGGCGCTGACGTCGAACGTCACCTTGTCAGCGACGCGGACGGTGCCTCCGGGCCCGCCGCGGTAAGGCCGGATTCCGAAATCCGTCTGTTTCACCGCGAATGTCGCCGTAGCCCGCAACGTGTCGCTCGCGATCGTGAACTGAACGTCGAGCGGCACTTCCCGCGTCACGCCTTTGATCGTCAGTGCAGCGACAATGCGAACGTGGCCATTGCCCGGCTCGACCGAGCGGGACGTGAGCCGAATCTCGGGATAATGCGCGACGTCGAGCACATCAGTCCGCATCGTTGCGGTCACTTTGCGGATTTCCTCGGTATCGGGCGGAGTCAGGACCTCCAGGCTGTCCGTCGGGACGACGACCTCGACTCTTGAATCGGCCGGCGCATCGGCCTGGTATTCGATGCGCCCCGAGAACGCCCGCGCGCGGATCACGTGGTCGTGACCGGCGAATCCCAGCAGACCGGCTTTTCCCGTCTTCACTTCGAACGTGCTGGTCGGGGAGATGACGTAGACGACGACGTCACGTCTAACGGCCGGCGCGACGATGGTGACTGCGAGATAAATGGCGTTAGCGAGGCGCAGGACCGAGCTTCGGTGGCTTGGGTCCGTGGCGGACGGCGCCGCGCACCGGCACGTAGTCGAGTGGTGTTCCGGCGCGCGCGCACCGCAGCATCAAGCCGCCGCGGCTCATGTCTCCGCGTCCCGCGAACGTCGGTGGGAACAGCAACCGGTCGCCGAGCACGTCCATGAGCGGGCCGACGTATTTCTGGGTCGCCACGCTGCCGAGCAGGACCGCACGTCCCTCCGGTCCCAGAGCGAGCTCGAGCGCCGTAGCGTGCTGCACCAGCGGCTCGCGGTAACGCGGCTCGTCTTCATCGACGGGGACTTCCGCCATCTCCTGCAAATCCATCAGGCGAATCAGGGCGTCGGCGGCCATCAGCCCGCGCCCCGGCGCCATGACCAGCGCGCCCGACCACCCCCGCGGCGGCGCACCAAATGCGTTCGCGTAGGCGAGCTTGCCGCGGAAATAAAGGCTGCTCATGAACGTGAAGACTTCGCCGATTGGAGCGCCCCCGTTCGCGAGCCTCGCGGTCAGGGGGCTCGTGCGGCTCTTCAGCAGCAGCTTTGCGCGGGTACCGGAGCAGCTCGCGGGAGATAAGAGAAACACTGTCAGCATCTCAGCGCTCCATGTACCGCCGTAAGAAGAACATCGCCACACCAAAGATCACGATGATCAGGATCAACCACACGATGCGCGGCATCTCGGATCTCCATAGATCTCGTCACGAAATATTGCACCCAGAAATCTCGTTTCACATATTAGCGCATGTTCGGGCTCGGTGGTGGCCTCTTCACCTTCGCGGCGCTCTTCTATTTCGCGGCGGAATACGAGCACCTCTCCGGGTGGAAATGGGCCCTGGCGAGTGTCGCAGTCACGATCACCGTCGATCGGCTGTTCCCGGCGTCCTTTATCCTCGTACTGCCCGCCCAGTTCGGCCTGTTCGGTGTCATGGTGTGGGCGAACATCAAGAACAAGGCGCAACGTGAGGTCGAGCGTGACCAGCGGCAGAAGGACAGCATGCGCGAGCGCCAGGAGCGGGTCAGCCGGACCAGAGAAGAATCCGCTGCCAACACCGATTGGGATGCACATGAGCGCGAACGCGAAGCCGCGGCAGAGGCCGCGCGGAAGGAACGCCTGGAACGGGTGCGCTTGGCGCGAGAGGAGCGCGAGCGAGAGGAGCGCGGGAGGGGAAGCGGAACCTAGCTAGATCAGTCCCTGCCCCAGTTTCCACGCCGTCGCTATTCCCAACCCCATCCATAGTAGGTCCAAAGGCCCGAACGACAGCAAGAGCAGCACCCAAAACCCGAACTTCGCCATCAAACTGCTGTCGTAATGAGCGCGTACGAGCCGCTCCCGTTCCTCGAGCGCAGATGCCTTCGCTCGAGCCACGACTTCAGAGTCGATTTGCGCCCGCAACTGTGCCCCGGCGCCCAGGAAAGACGTATCGCGGAGCAGCTCGGGACGGGTGTCCAGGGTATGCTGCAGGTCCGGCGAAAAAGAGTGGTTTTTCGCCATGTCGAGGAAGAACAGCGATGACGTGGCGCGCCAGTCCTGGACGAATTCCTCGCGCAGCACCGGTTGTAAGGCGAACACGACCACCGCCAGCTTGGCGACCAGCAGGGTAGCGGCAGTCAGGATGGCGGCGAGGATCCCGGTGGCCTTGGTCGGCGGCTTCGCCGCCTTGGCGATGGCGATGCCAAGCAGGCCACCCACACCCCACGACGCGAGTCCGACGTCGTTGCGCGTGATCCGCGCGACCGCGACCCACGCGATGAGCAACGCAACTCCCGCCAGGATGCCCGCCAGCAGCGGCGAGCCCTCCTTTGACGCGCTCGGCGCCTTGGCTGCCCCGCCGCCATAGACCCGCACGTTCGCCATGGGTCCTACTATAGCAAACGCGGTTTCAATTTGCCCTAGACGATCATGACCACCGGGGCGTGATCGCTCGTGCCGACGTCCGCTAGCACGACGCAGCTCCTCGCTCGCTGAGCAATCGCGCGTGAGGCGAGCACGTAATCCAATCGCCAGCCGATGTTGCGCGCGCGCAGATTCCGCCACGGCGCCCACCACGTAAAGAGATTGGGATTGTCGGGATCGAAGGCGCGGCCGACGTCGACCAGGTGCTCGCCGAGCAGGTTCTCGAACAGCGCGCGCTCCTCAGGCCGTTGGCCTACGGTATTGGGCTTGCGCTCCTTCGGATGCACGTCCATCTCGGTGCGCGCGATATTCATGTCGCCACACAACAGCAGATCGCGGGCCTCAGCGTGGAGTTGCCGGGCCCACGCCGCGAGTTTCGTGACGAAGTCGAGCTTCGCCGGATAGTCTTTGCCGCCGTTCGGGACGTACACCGACGCGATCACGAGATTACCGTGTTCGACTTGAACGATGCGCGATTCCATGTCGAACGGCGGATGGCTGAAGCGCGGATCGACCGCGAACAGGTCTTTGCGGACGTGTAACGACACGCCCGAATAGCCCTTCAGGGTGTGCCAGTACGCATGATAGTCCGGGCCTTTGCATTCGGCGGGAATCTGCGCGGCGGTAGCTTTCAGCTCCTGCAGACAGACGACGTCAGGCCGGTCGCGCTGCAGCCACTCGCACAACTGTGCGGCGCGGGCGCGAATGCCGTTGACGTTCCAGGTCGCGATTTTCACGCCGGAATGATAAGCCCTTGACGCCCCGGGGCAGGGGTGCTTACATTACCCATCAGTTATGAAACCATCTGGTTATTCACTCGACGCGACCTTTGCCGCCCTCGCCGACCCGACCCGCCGGGCGATCCTGGCGCGGCTGGCGAACGGGGAAGCGGCGGTCAGCGAACTGGCGGCGCCGTTCGACATGAGCCAGCCGGCGATCTCCAAGCATCTGAAGGTGCTCGAGCGAGCCGGTCTGATCACCCGCGGCCGCGAGGGGCAACGCCGGCCCAGCAAACTCGAGCCTCGACCGCTCGCTGAGGCGACCGATTGGATCGAGCGCTACCGGCGCATCTGGGAAGCGAACTTCAAACGCCTCGATGCGGTGCTGCAGGAGTTGAAGAGCAACGAGAAGAAAATGGTGGACGCGCTGCTCGAGGACGTGAAACCCAAGCCGAAGAAGAGGAGATCCAAATGACGCCGACCGCACCCGTGAAGATTGCGACCCCGACCGACCGCGAGTTAGTGATGACGCGCGTGTTCGACGCGACCCGGGGTATGGTGTTCGACGCCTTGACGAAGCCCGAGTTGCTGAAGAGGTGGCTCCTGGGGCCACCCGGGTGGACGATGCCTGTGTGCGACATTGACCTGCGCGTCGGTGGCAAGTACCGCTATGTCTGGCAGAACGCTGAGGGCCGTACCATGGGCATGGGTGGGACATTCCAGGAGATCACACAACCGTCGCGTATCGTCGCCACAGAGGTGTATGAGGAGTACTGGACGGGCGGCGAGACGCTCGTCACCACGGAGCTCGTCGAGACCCGCAGCAAGACCACGTTGAGCACTACCGTCCGCTACGCGTCGCGCGAAGCACGGGACGCCGCGATCAAGATGGGTGCGACGAAGGGATTGGAAGCAAGTTACAACCGGCTGGACCAACTGTTGGCCGCGCAAAACTGACGACTACGGGAGAATCCGATGCAGAAAATCACACCGTTTCTCTGGTTCGACAACAACGCCGAGCCGGCCGCGGAGTTCTACGTGTCGATCTTCAAGAATTCCAAGATTCTGAACGTCAGCCGTTACGGCGACGCCGGCCCCGGCCCCAAAGGCTCGGTCATGGTCGTCAACTTCCAGCTCGCGGGGCAGGAGTTCATTGCGCTGAACGGGGGGCCGCCGTTCAAGTTCAGCGAGGCATTCTCACTCGTCGTGAATTGCGAGAATCAGAAGGAAGTGGATGAGTACTGGAGCAAGCTGACGTCAGGAGGCGGCCAGGAGAGTCAGTGCGGCTGGCTCAAGGACAAGTTCGGTTTCTCATGGCAGGTTGTCCCGGCCGAGCTCGGCAAGCTGATGAGCGCGAAGGATCGCGCCAGGGCGAACCGCGTGATGCAGGCGCTGCTGCAAATGAAAAAGCTCGATATCGCGAAGCTGCAGCGGGCCGCTGACGGGAAGGAGCCCGCCTTCAGCCGTTGACCGTCCGCATCCCGCCTTCGGGATAGCGCGCGCCCGCGACGATCCCTTTCGTCACGACGCCGTCGATGCGCACGAGATCGGCGCCCCCCCCCGACAACTTGACGGTGAGGGCGCCGACGTTTTCCTCGACGTATTTGCGATGCTTGGTACCCGGAATGGGCACGATGTCCGACCCTTTCGCGAGCAGCCAGGCAAGCGCGAGCTGACCCGGCGTGCAGCGCTTCTCGCGCGCCAGCTCCTCCACCCGGCGCACGAGATCGAGATTCTTCTGGAAATTCTCGCCCTGGAAGCGCGGATGATTCTTGCGCCAGTCGCCTTCCTCGATGTCCTCCGGCCGTTTGATCTGGCCGGTCAGGAATCCGCGGCCCAACGGGCTGTACGCGACGAAACCGACCTTGAGTTCGCGAACGGTCGGCAGGATTTCGTCCTCGACGTCGCGACTCCAGAGGGAGTACTCCGTCTGCAAAGCGGTGATCGGATAGACGGCGTGCGCGCGCCGCACGGTCTGCGCCGACGCCTCCGACAACCCGAGGTAGCGGATCTTGCCCTGCTGGGCGAGATCGGCCATGGCGCCGACGGTTTCTTCGATCGGCACGGTGCGGTCGACACGATGCTGGTAGTAGAGATCGATGTACTCGACGCCGAGGCGTTGCAGCGACGCGTTGCAGGCGTCTTTGACGTATTCAGGCCGGCCGTTGACGCCCATCCACTTCCCATCGGGTCCGCGCACGTTGCCGAACTTGGTCGCCAGGATGACTTGCTGGCGTTTCCCCTTGATCGCCTTGCCGACCAACTGCTCGTTCGTGTACGGGCCGTAGACATCCGCGGTATCGAGGAAGTTGATGCCCAGCTCGAGCGCCCGATGAATCGTCGCGATCGACTCGGCGTCGTCACGGGAGCCATAGAAGTCGGACATCCCCATGCACCCCAAGCCGAGGGCGGAGACCGTCAGGCCCTGCGTTCCGAGTTCGCGTTGTTGCATGGCTAGAAACCTTCCGTCAGACTGAAGCGCACCATCCAATTCTTCTGTGGCCGGTCGAACGGATGGACGACATCCATCTGGCCGATGGCGTACCCAAACAGGTTCATGCGGAAAGATACGCCCGTGCTGCGGACGATCTTGCGAGGGCCATTGCCGAACAGCTGCGCTCCCTGAGAACCGGTCCAGGCGACGCCCGCATCGTAGAAGATTCCGGCGTCGATTGGCAGGATCCCGTAATAGCCGCCACCGAGGCCAAGCAAGCCAAACGGCGGAAAACGAAGCTCTACGTTCCCCACGAGCATCTTACTTCCAAGCAACTGGTCAAATACTGGGCAGGTATTGCTCGGGGCGTTGCCGCATTCGCTGGCGTCGAAGCTACCGAGGTCGTAGCCGCGCACGAAGCTCGGGTAACCAATGAACAGCGGATACAAGATCCCGTTATCGCCGTCACGGCCATAGCGACCGACGTGCATGATGCGGCCGGCGAATGTGAATGGCCGCAGGGGCATGATGTATCTGCGATAGTCCGCGATCGCCGTGACGAAGTGGAGATTGCCAAATGTCGGATCGGCCTCGAGCCGCCAGCGGCTGCCGAGAATCGGGCCG
The DNA here is from genome assembly GCA_035299765.1 of Gemmatimonadales bacterium. Classification (GTDB taxonomy): domain Bacteria; phylum Gemmatimonadota; class Gemmatimonadetes; order Gemmatimonadales; family GWC2-71-9; genus 20CM-2-65-7. The sequence goes on along the minus strand of DATGVZ010000036.1, from coordinate 37,638 downwards.
GTCGCGCCGAAGTACGAATTGTCGTGCACCACAGCGGCGGTCGTGACGCCAAGGTTCAGATTCCCGTGCACCGGGAGATGCGCCGTGGAATCGCCGATGAGCTGTCCGGAAAAGTTGTCGAACGTCAGTGTCCGAATCTCGTGGGCGAACGCGATCTGCTGGAGGCCGGCGGAGAATTCGACGCGGTCCGAGCGGTTGAAGGGATACGCCACAAAGCCGTTCAGGTCCCGGTTCGTTTGCTTGATCCGTTCGATCTGCTCCTGGCAGGTGGAAGCGGTGGTGAAGCCGCAATTAGAGCTGAACCCGCCGATGATGTAGGGGATCTGCTCAGCGCCGATACTCCAATTCAAGCGTCGCTTCCGATTGGCATAGCCGACCAGCGCGGCAAAATCCGAGATCCGGCCATTCACCTGCGCCATCGTCACAAGGTTGTGATCGCCCAACATGTCGCTCCAGTACAACGTGATTCCGCCCCCCACGTACGTCCCGAACCGGTCGGCCGCGATTGCGAGACTCGGCTGGGAAACGAAATCGAGCGACAGCTTGGGGCTGTACGCCTTGATCGCACTACTCAGCGCGACCGTTCCTTCGGCGGGCAATCCTGGCGTGGGATCGCTGATCAGTGCCGCCACTCCGGCTGGCCGGTCGGTCGGCGGTAACATTGCCGCGGCTGGGGGCAACGCCTTTATGGGACCGCCCGCGAGCGCCTCGACGTCATCCATGACCTGGATCGCGTAGCCGCCGCCGGTATAGACGGTGAACGCCGCCTTCGGGGTCTTTTGCGCGATGCTCAACGCCGGGCTCAGCGACGCGATGCCGCTGACGCCGGTGAAGACGTTCGTCACCTGCGTGATCGCGCCGTCCCCGAGCGATAGCCGATAGACGTTGGTGATGCCGCCCGGATCGGCGAGGAAGTACAGGTCGCCGTTGGGGCTCCACTGCGGATTGATGTGCTTGGCGTTCGGGAGATGCGGCAACTCGCGGATATTTCCGGTGCGGGGATCAATCACCGCCAGCTCATAGTCGCCGTACACCAGCTTGTCGAGCGACGTCCCAAACCGGTCTGTCACGAACGCGATCAGCCTCCCGTCGGGCGACCAGGCAGGTTCCAGATCGGCGTACAGGTCCTGGGTCAGCCGCTGCAGCTTCCCGCTGTCGAGATCATACGTGAAGAGATCGGTGACGCCTCCCACCTGCGCGCTGAACGCGATCATCTTGCCGTCGGGTGACCACGTCGGGTTGAAGATTTCACCGACGCCTGGGACTTTCACCTCTTTGATGACGTCGCCGTTCTCACCCTTCACGATTCGCAACGCCGCCTGACCCGTCACCACCGCGCCGAACACGAAGCGACTGCCGTCCGCATCCCACGCGCCGGCCGAGGTGATGAACTGCAGGCTCTCGAGGTGCGTGTCCCGAGTCGAGGAGACGAGCGTGCGGATTGTGTGGCCGTCTTGCGCATCGGCGAGATAGATGTCGAACGAGAACAGGCTGGCGTCCGATATGTAGACGACGCGCCGGCCATCCGGGCTCAATGATGGCGCCAGGTTGTACTGCTGCTCCTTACGCGGGCTGATGAGCAGCCGCGCGCCGGTCGCGGTCACCGGCATCTGGAGCTCGCGTGGCACGTGTTTGCGATCGGCGGGAAGCTGGACGCCGGTTGCCAAGGCCACGGGCTGAGCGGCTTCGATCAATGCCCGATGCCAGTCTGCGATGGTGCTGTCGACGGGACGGTGCGTCATTTGCTCGAGCGCGCCTTGGACGTTGCCGGTTCGACCGGCCGCGCGCAGCAGCGCGCCGACGATGTCGTCGCCGTACGTACCGCCCAGGTATGCCCACAGCGATTGGCCCCAGCGATAGGGGAAGTACTTCGGATTCTCGAGATCATGGAACTTGGGGAGATCCCCCCGCCGCACCGCGTCGCGCATCCACATCGTGGTGTTGGGATCCACTGGGCCAATGGACATATACTCGGCCATTCCTTCGACGAACCACAGCGGCACGCGATTGAATCCGGTTGACGCCGCCGATCCTCGGCCGACGCCTGTGATGTCGTATTGGAATGCGTGCGTCAATTCGTGCCCGATCACGTGATCGGTTTCTTTCAACGAAGCACCCGCCGGGAGGACGATGCGGCGTTTGAGGCTCTCGGTGACGCCGCCCGTTCCCTCGCCCGGTTGCTGACCGCCGAACACGTTCGTTTGCCAGAAATCAGGCGCATCCGCGTAGAGGATCAGGGGCTGCCGGCCGCTCAACTGGTGGCGCAATACGGTGGAGAGTCGCGTGTACCACCGTTCCGCCATGCGCCCGGCTTCGGCCGCCAGGTCCGCTTCCTTATCATAGAAGTAGATATCGAAGTGCTGCGTCTTGAGGATCTTGAAGTGGAACGTCTCATACTGAACGGCATTGCGGCCGAAATACTGAGCCCGAATCGGGAGGGCGAACAGCGACAGCGCGCCGAGGACCAGGCTAAGTCGTGTCGTGATTTTCATGTCCTACATTACCCCCGTTGGTCCCGTTCGGCACAACTCGTACGATCCCGTGGCTCTCTTCTGTAAGGATATCGCAAGACGCCGCTGTTCGCGCTGTCACTTCTCTCTCGACGGTCAACAGGCTCTGACTCCTGCAGCTTGGAAGGACTCCGGCTTCGTACACAACGACGTCTAGCGCGTTGGGTTCCCGGCGCTCGCGTCGCTATCGTGGCTGACGTTCACAGAGACGTGTGACAGTGCCGCGATGTTAATAAAAGCAGAGCTCTTCAAGACATGCAGTAGATGGTCGGCTAGGTTCCCGGCCGGTTCCGCGCGGGCGCGAACGAGGGCAGCGTTCGCGCGGGACCGCTGCGCCGCGCTTCGATCTTCTGATAATCCTTCGACCACGTCTTGCCGCCGTCGGTCGACCGGTCGGCAATCCAGGAAAAGTGATCGGGCTGGATGTTGTAGTAGCGGATCCGCCACTGTGACGGCGTCCCGCGCGCGACGCCGAAGGTCTGCTCGATCCGCATCTCATCACCTACCTTGCGGCCAGTCCCGAAATCTTGCAGGCCCGTGCCCGCATCGGCTCCAATGAGCTCCCACCGGTCGGCCGCGCCGTTGTAGTTCCGCAGGGTGGTGGTCACGTAGTAGGTCTGGCCGCTGTCACCCACGACCCGATACTCATCCAGAATCTGACCGTCCGCGAGCCGCACCGCGCTCCAATAGCCGCGATTGGTGCCGTACTGCGGATTGGTGACGGTGAACTCCCAATCGCCGAGCAGATAATCGAACTCGCCCTTGTGAGCGTCGAAGGCTTTCTGCATCGGCGTGGTTTGAGCCGAGAGTAGAGTCGTGAGCGTCGCACCGACGAGAAGCACAAGCTTACCGTAGCGCATTGGTTCTCTCCTTGATTTCAGAAGCCACCGCCACCACCACCGCCGCCGCCACCACCCGATCCACCGCCGCCACCAAAGCCCGAGCCGCCGGAGCTGCGCGGCGAGGTGGCCATCGCCGTGCCCGCCGCATCCGAGAGATGCGCCATGTTGGTGGAGAAATGCGTGACGTTGAAACTGGTGACGCTCGGTCCGATGTACCACTGCGGCGGCTGGGTATAGATGCCCTCGAACGCGCGCGCGAACTCGCGCTCCACGCCAAATGCCATGGCGTAGGGGAGGTACTTATCGAACAGCTCCGGGTGCCCGACGATGATGCGTCGCAAGTGCTCGGACTCGACCCGGCGGAGGAATTCGTCGAATCCCAGCACCTGCTCGAGCGCTCGTGTGCCCGTGTCCGTGCGCGCGGGCATGATCTGCGCGAAGGCGAACATGATGGCGGTCACCAGCACGGCGGCGACGATAAACGGCAGCGGTGTGAACATGAGCTTCTGGCCGAACCACATGCCGAATGAGAACAGCACGACGCCCAGCCCTATCCCCCAGCCTCTCCATTTATTGCGGACCTTGTCGGGACGATCCCGATAGAACCCTCGTGTCATGAGCCCCGCGAAGATCGCGTCGCGGATGCCGGGAAGCTTTTTGTAGAACACGTTCTTCAAGTCAGCGAGCTTCACCTCGTCACCGCTCGTGCTCGTGAAGATGCCGTCGAACACCTGTTGTTCGTGAGGCGCGAGACCGTTCACCGGGGGGGGCTTGAGCCGGCGCAACGTGTAGTCGACGCCGCCGCCGAACAGGCCGAAGAGTTTGGGATTCTGGTGCTCCTCGATGCGGAGATCGCCGCGCACCGCAAGATCGACGAGCGTGGCCGTGATGTCGCACATGTCGGCCGACGTCTCCATCAGCGTGCCGGCTTCCGCCGGCGTCAGTCCGGGGGGCGGGTCGTACTCGACGGCGATCGGCCGCCGGCGCGGATCTCTGCCGCCGCGCCACCAGGCTGCGAATGCGAGAAGAAAAACCGGAATCGGAATGAGGAGCGGCCAGTTGCTGGTCGCGAGACCGAAAGCACGTGCCGCGAGCGTTGGTGGCGCGACCACGCCTTTGTCCCATCCCACAACCGCGGTGAGTCCTTCGTGATACCCGAGCGCATGGGGGGGGGCCATCGTGATCCGCACCGTGTGGCCGTCGATGACGACGTGTGATTCGCGCGCGGTCGATCCGTAGGCGCCGTTGAACGCGATCGCGCGGACTCCAGGGGTACCCGGCGGCAGCTCGATCACGGCCGTCGCTGCGTCGAGCGGGACGTCCCACTGATCGCCCGTCACGTTCCAGTACAGCTCATCGTGCTCATCGAAGAAGCGCAGCCCGTTGGTCGCCCGGTAGTGGAGCACGACCGTGTGCTCCGCGTCCTGCGCCCCTGGGATCCAGATCTTGTATTTGACGTAGGCGCCTTCGCGACTGGTAGCCGTACGGAGATTGTGTCCCGCATCGTCCCGCGCGCTCTCCAGCGACAACCCCAACTTCCAGTTGAACCCCTGCGGTGTGTGATAATCGACCGGAATCGTGCGATACAGTCCGTTCCACGACCCCACGAATCGCGCCGTGATCGTTTCGGTGACGTCGAGCCCCGAGTTGCGGTTGACGACGATCCGCGCGTCGAATCGCTCGATCGATAAGGAGCGCTGCGCCGCAAGAGCGGTCGGGCACAGCAACAGAAACACACAGGCCAGCGGGACGCGCGGTACCGCACGCTCCGCCGGATCGTCGAGGCCGAAGAACTCCCGGGGATGGAGCCGCATCATGCCTGCAATGACACCGGTGGGGAATTGCGCGATCGCCGTATTGAAGTCGCGCACCACGGCGTTGTAATAGCGACGGGCGTTCTGCAAATGATCTTCGACATCGGTCAACGTCGTCTGTAACGCGGCGAAGCTCGCGACCGCGCGCAGCTCCGGATACGCCTCGGCGACGGCGAACACACGGCCGAGCGCGTCGCCAAGCGGATCTTCCTCGCGCGCGCGGGTGGCGGGTCCGCCGGCGGTCGCGGCCTCGATCGCGCGGCTGCGCGCCTGCGTTAACGCCTCGAGCGTACTGCGCTCGTACCCGGCGTGGCCCTGGACCACCGCCACTACTGAGGGAATGAGATCGTGGCGGCGCTTGAGCTGTACGTCGATGTCGGCCCACGCATTGTCGCCGAGCTGGCGCAGGCGGATGAGCCGATTGAACGTGAAGACGGCCCACGCGAGAACGACGATGCCGACAATGAGCGCGATGTTCATCGCTGCTACGCTAGCTCGTCAAAGGAGCGGACGCGAGGATGGGATGAACGGTTTTCAGGACTGGATCCGCGCACGCACAGTGCGGTCTGCATGCCCGCCTCACGGGCGGCATCGAGCTCAGCCGTGACGTCGGAAATAAACAGCACCTCTCCGGGCGGGTGGCCGAGTCGCTCGGCGATGCGGCGATAGCTTGCAGCCGCGCGTTTGGGGCCGGTTGTTGTATCGAAGTAGCCCGACAGAAAAGCAGAGAGATCGCCTGCGGTCGTATTGGCGAAGAGATTGCGCTGTGCTTGCACGCTACCGGACGAGAAGATCGCGATCTCTTTGCCTTCCTCGCGCCAGCGTGTGAGAGCGGGCCGCACGTCGGCATAGACGGCGCCCTTTCCTTTTAAGTTTCCCGTGCGGTATCCCTCTTCCCAGATCCGTCCCTGCAATGATTTCAACCCGGTGGACTTGCTGTCGCGATCCATGAGCCAGTAGACGTACGCTTCAGCCGAGGCGCGATCGTCGGATGGATTCCAGGCGGGACGTCCGACGTGCGATGGCTCAGCGGCATACTCTGCGCGGAGCAGGGCGATGTCGCCGCGGACATCGGGATCGGCGGCGTGCTGGGTGAGGAAGTCGTGGAGGCGCGCACGCGCATACGGGAACAGCGCCCGATGGACGAACTCGATGGGCGTCGTCGTGCCCTCGATGTCCAGCAGGATCGCGCGGATTTCCGTCAGCTCGGTCGAGCTCCGGCGCTTGCCCCCAGCGGGATGTAGCTCGGTCCCATACACACCGGCTGATAGCCTTTGTCGGTGCCGCTGTTCGTGTAGTGCGGCGTCCAGCCCGACGTGTCCTGGAACAGCCGGATCGCGCGGATGTTGCGATCGGCGCAGAGGTCGAACCAATGGTGCGTGCCGCGCGGTACGCGGAGCAGATCGCCCGCCTCGACTTCGATGGCGATCACCGGTCCCCGCTGGGGGTGAATGTGAAACAGACCGCGGCCACGAATGATGAAGCGCACCTCGTCTTCATCGTGCCAGTGCTCGGTGTTGAACTTCGCCAACATCGCGTCGAGACCGGGAGTCGCCGACGTCACGTCGATCACGTCAGCGGTCACGTAGCCGCCGCGCGCCTTGAGCTTCTCGATTTCGGGAGCGTATGCCGCTAGCACCGCTTCAGCCGACGCGTCGAAGGCGACGCGCTGTTCGCCCGCCCAGCGCTCGTAGTCGATGCCTAACCCAGCGAGATAGCTCGTCACCTCACGCTGCTCGGTGATCGTACGCCGCTCGGCGGGAATTCTCACGGTTGCCATGCCTTGCCTCGCTTTCTGCCCATCGCTTCCAACAGGAACTCGAGAATCTCGACTTGTCGCTTCGCCTCGCTGAGCGTCGCGCCCCACGTGTAGAGCCCATGGCGCCGGATCAGAAATCCATGGGTTGCCGGGAACTCGCGCAGCATGCCCTCGACCTGTGGTACGGCGGCGACCCAGTCCTGCGTGTTCTCGATGATCGGCAGCCATTCGCGATGCTCGTGCGTCGCGACGCCGTCGAGACCCTTCAACATCTCGTAACCCTCGATGGCGAGGCCCCGTACGTCATCGCTCACGGCCTCCGATAATATCGTGCTCCAGATCGAGTGCGTATGCAACACCGCGCCCGCGCCTTTTATCTGGGCGATCGCGATGTGCAGGCTCGTTTCTGCGGACGGCTTCCCGGACCCCGCCAGCACACGGCCGCGCTCGTCGATCTCGACGATCTGAGCAGGTGTCAGCAATCCTTTGTCCACGCCGCTGCTCGTTATGGCGAGCCGCAACGGCTCACGACTGACGACGGCGCTGAAGTTGCCGCTCGTGCCGAGCGCCCATCCACGGCTATAGCAGAGGCGTCCGACCTCGGCGAGCTGCGCCGCGAGCTGGGGGGCGGGGGGCACTTTCAAGGCCGGAGCTCCAACACTGCGCCCCCGAGCCCCGCTGGCCAGCGTGGCGTCAGCGAGACGCCCTGCACGGTCTCCTCGAAGCCGCGCTCACTCCTCGCGACCGTCGTGATCGGATGTCGCCATGTCTCCGAGACATTTGGTACACGCAGCGTGACATCACGCGCGAGCGATAGTTCCGGAGCAAACAGCGCGTTCTTGGAGAATTCGTCGGTGTTCCAGGAATAGGCGGCGGCGAGGCAACCGGCGGCGTCAAACGTCAAACGCTTCTCGAGATCATTCGCGCGCAATGTGATGACCGCCGTGTCCGCGGATATTTTCACGGCGGCTGTCATCGGTACGACCGCCCACGATTTGATCGGCGTATACGCGCCATTCGAATAGTGCGCGTGAGTGACGTCGTCCCCGAGCAGGCGATCGACGAGGATCGCGCGCGGCTCGGCGTCGACGGGCGGCAGCGACGTGAGACGCGATGCGCGCTCGATGTCATGGATGCTCTGCGTGCCCGCCTCTTTTCCTCCGTCATCGTGCTCCGAGTGCTTGGGAATCTCGTGATACGATTCGCGCCGCCGCGTCAGCACGTCGGCGAAGTTGGTCAGTTCACTGAAGCGGGTGAGCAGCTCGATCGCGCCGCCGCGCTGCGGGCTGATCACCGCCGAGAACTGAGCGGAGTGCACCCACAGCTCGTTGAATCCGTCGTAGTCGAGATCGATCTCCTCGCAGGAGAGCGGCTCGCCTTGCCGCAACACGCGTTCGGCGATCGCGAGCTGGCGCCAGATCGCGTTCCGCAAGTGCGGCAGGTAGAGTCCGCCGAACACCCCGTGCCAGTACGCATCGTTGCATTGCGCGCGGCCGATCGCCCGCCGGGCTTCCGGGGGATCGCCACGGCGGCGGGACAGCGTCGACAGCGCCAGCATCGTCTTGTGCATCCGGTTCGACTCGGGATACTTGACTAGAAAGTGATGCCAGTGTCCCCCCCGGACGAACGATGCTGAAGCGGCCAGATGCTTGGGACCAAGCTCCTCCTCGAGCGTCGTCAGCTCGCGTTGAGCCGCCGGCGGCAGCGCCCATTTCTCCATTTCCCGATACGAGGCGCTGCCGAGATACGCGAGCCCAGCTGAGGGGACCTCGCGGAATGCCTCACCGGCGGTCGAGATCTTGATGTCGCCGGCGGTGATGAGCCGGTCCATCGCGTTCAGGAAGGAATCGAGCCACCCCGATCCGTACACCCAGTCCTTGGTGCCGGGCCAGCCGCCGAACTTTTCGCCGTCATCTGCCAGGACGGCGAGGCCGTGGCCCTGCGAGCGCAGCTCGCGCAGGTACGACGCCGTTTCTTCTGGCGGCCGGAAGGGAATGAGGTAGCGGAGACGCTCGTCGATCGCGAGTAAGCCCACCCGGTGACCATCGGATTCGGTGTGATGGGGCTTGTGCAGCTCGTCATGGCGGAACCCGCTGACGAGGAAATGGCGATCGTCCACGAGGGCATAGGCGACGCCGGCCGCCGCGAGATCGGCGGCGAGCTCCGGCTGCCAGACGCGTTCGGTGAGCCACAGGCCGGTCGCATTCGCGCCGAAGCGTTGCTCCAAGTACTCGCGCATCCGGCCGATCTGCTCCAGGCGATCTTCTCTCGGCAGCGATGCCAGAATCGGCTCGTCGAATCCGGCGAGCAGCAGCTCGAGTTTGCCGTCCGCCGCCAATCGGCCGATCATGTCGAGCCAGGCGGTGTCGTGCCCCTCCAGCCATTCGAGCAACGGCCCCGACACGTGCAGCGTGAGCGGGAAGAGCCCCGCTTGAGTCGTGCGCTCGATGATTGGCCGGTAGACGTCGCGGACATGATCGGCCATGACGTGATCGAAATTCCCCACCGGCTGATGCAGGTGCAGGCCAAACACGAACCGAACGGGAGGATTCAAGAGTGTGTCGGCTGGGCAGTCTGCCGGAACACGTCAGCTGCGCTACCGGCCTTGGGGTCGTTGCTGCGCGCGTTGCCCAGCTTCTCGATGAAGCCGGCTTCGAGCCGCGCGGCCTCCGGTCCGGCCAGCGAAATGGCGTGCGCGGCGTAGCGCAGGACCTGTCGGGCTTCGATGCCGGCGATGTCGTCGAAGAACCAGCCGCATGACGTCATCGACCGCAACACCCCGCGTTCCATTTCCATGAGCCGCTCGGCCTCCTCGCCACCCGGTACCGGCCCTGTGGCACCCGCCTCGTTGCGGAATGCCCAGGGCCCACCCGGTAGATCGGCGCCGTCGCGCTCGTAGAGCGCGTGTACTTCGCCGGCCAGCCAGTCGACCGCGGCACGCAGCGGCGCCCGCCAATCCTGCTGCGTCTGCGCGTTCTGCTCGATCTTGCAGCCGCAGGCCGATCGCCAGCGCGCCACCCCGTGCGCACAACTCCACGAGGTCGGCGCGACGAGTTCGACCGTTTCTGAGGGTGGGTACTGCGCGAGTGCGGCGGCAAAATTGCTGAGGCGGACTTTGTCGGAATTCCGCAACCGCTGGATCACGGTCGCGAGCGCTTTATCGCCGCCCTTATGATGGTGACCGAACGTTTCGCCGTCGACCGCAATCGACGCGATCGCGCCGGCCGGCGTGCCGTTCAGTGCATCGGTCCACCGGTTCGGATCCGCCAGCAGGCCGCCGAAGGCGACGTCGTGCGACAATCCGCCGTTGTAAGCGAACACCGCGATCGATCGGCCTCGGTCGAGCGCGATCCTCGCGGGGAGGCTGCGTTCGGGCACGCGCGAGACCTGATGCGGCGCGAGCACGGTGAACGCAATCCCCGCCGCGGCGATGACATCGAGCGATTCACGGTCGACCGCCGTTTCCGGCAGCCAAAACCCCACCGGGTCCCGCCCGAAACGGCGCTTGAAGTCGTCGATGCCCCAGCGAACTTCGGTTTCCTTGTCGCGCCGCGAGGCGAGGGGCAGGATGATATGGTGATAGGGCATGGCGAGCGCGTTGCCATGGCCGAGCCGTTCGCGGCTCGCGCGGTCGGCGCGAATGACGGCGTCGTAAATCGTGCGTGCTTCCCGTTCCATCCAGTCGAGCAGCGTGGGGCCGAAGTCGAAGCTCAAGGATTCGTAGACCGGGACCTGCACCTTCTTGCCGGCATCTTCGATTTCGACGGCGACGAGCGGCTCGTAGGTCTCACGGGTGATGCGCACATTCCAGTCGTGATCAGGCGCGGCCGATGGCTCGGCATCGACGTCGCCGGTCCATGGATTCTCTCGTGGCGGCTGGTAGAAATGTCCGTGGATCACTACCAGCCCCTGCTGTGGCGCGTTCATTTTACGACGTCCTCGATGCTCCGAAGCACGTTCGGGAACAGATTGTCCTGCGCCCCCAGTGCTTCGACTCGGTGCATCGTGGCGTCGTCGATAGTGCCGCTCTGTAATACGCGAACCAAATCCTCCGCTTGCGCGCAGTGCTCGTCAAAGCGTTGCGACGCATAGTCGGCGGCCTCTGCTGTTGAAATGATGAACTGCCAGTCCGAGGCTTGGGCGAGCAACATCGAGCGCGTGGCCTGCGCCAGTACGGCACGCGCTTTCGCGCCGCCGGCGAGTGCCTTCGGCGCCACCGACCAGTAGGATTCCTCTAGCGGCCACAGCCGTTGCCAGGTCCACGCGGTCTGCTCGTTCAACCACATCGAGAAATCGCCGTTCTTGCCCCACGATCCCTCGGTGAGCTTGATGGTCGGACGCGCAGCCGCACTCTTCCCGCCCGCAGCAATGTGCTGGCTCGCGGTGACCGGACGCACGCCGTTATGCGAGAGCCGCCGGTACATCGACGCGAGAAAGTCGACGCCCTCGAACCACCAATGCCCAAACAGCTCCGCGTCGAACGGCGCCGTCACGACCGGTAGCGGCGCGCGCGGCGTGCGTCCGCGCTCGATGCGCTCGGCCGTGTCGCGCAGGACGCTGGCGAAATGCTCCGCGTGATTTCGCGCGGACGCCGCGGCGGCCGCGGGGTCGTAGCGTTGCTTGCCGCCGAGGTCGACGCCGCTACCGGTCACACGCCACAGCCGCAGGCCGTCGGGCCACCGGATCTTGTGGAACTCGAGATACCACTCGTCGCCCGGATATCCTTGAGCGCGCGACCACACCTGGCTCGAGGCACGCGGATCGCGGACGAACGCGTACAGATCGTGCGGGCGCCGTTTCGACGACGCGACGCGGTAGGCCACGTAGGGCGTCCGCTCACCGGCGGCAGGAACGTCGTCCACATCGGGATACCCGAGGGCCGCGCCCGCGCGCACGAGATGCGTGTCGACGAAGAAGTAGCGATAGCCCGCCGCCGCGAGATGCTCGTCGGTTCCGGGGCGATACGATTTCGGACGTGCTCCCGCCGGGGCCCACGGGCCACCGGGCCGATACGCGCACTCGGGAAGCCAGCACCCCTTCGGCGCTCTTCCAAACAACCGCTTGTGCTCGGCGACGCCGACGGCGAGCTGGAGGCGGATCGTCTCATCGCGCGCGAGCAGCGGCAGGAATCCATGGGTCGCCGCCGAAGAGATCAGCTCGATCCGGCCACGCTCTTCGAACCCGCGCAACGCGCCGACGAGATCGCCATCCAGCGAGCGGAACAGCGCGAGCAGACGCGTCAACCGCTCGTGCCAGAACCGCGCGATGGGCACGAGCTGCGAGTCGCCCGATTGCGCGAGTGAGGCCGGCGCGGCCGCCGCGCTCTCGATGCGGCGCTGCATGTACGCTTCGAACTCGCTGATGAACGACGGATGCGCGAGCTGATTGGCGAGGACGGGAGTGATGCCGAGCGTGACGGGCGATGGGACACCATCGCGCTCCAATGCCTGCAGTGCTTCGATGAGCGGGAGGTAGCTGTCGAACGCGGCTTCGCTCAGCCACACGCTGCCGTGTGGCCAACGGCCGTGATGCAGGACATACGGAAGATGACCGTGGAGTGTGAGAACGAAGTCCATCGTGCCCTGCGCCCGCTGTACTCTAGCGACGGGCGTTCACGCCGTTGCCACGGCTGTCTTTGCCGGGGGGTGTGGCTCCGCGCTTACGTGGTGTTCCCGCCCCCCGCCCCCCGGTCCGTTTGGGTCGCTGCTCGTCGGGCGTTGGTTCGGGAATGATTCGCGATGCCTGCGCCCGGCGATACACCGCGGCGTACGCTTCCGCCGGTTGTCGCCACGAGAAGTCTTTGCGCATCGCGCCGCGCGCGAGCTCATTGAACCAGCTGCGGTCCTGATAGAGCGTCACCGCGCGCTGCACCGCGTGGTCGAAGGCTTCGGGGCTGTAGGCGTCGTAGAGGATGCCCGTCACGCCATCTTCGATCGTATCGGCGAGCCCGCCGACACGCCGCGCCACCGGCAACGCGCCATATAATTGCGCACGCATCTGGGTCAACCCACAGGGCTCGTAGAGCGACGGCATCATCAAGAAGTCGGCACCGGCTAGGAGCTGATGCTCGAGCGCGTCGGTGAACGCGGTGTTGAGTCCGATGCGCGCCGGGTAGCGTTCGGACAGCTCCCGCAGCGCTTGCTCGAACTGCGCCTCGCCCGCGCCAAGGAAAATAAATTGCGCGTCGAGCAGTCGCAGCGACTGCGACGCGACGATCTGATCCAATCCCTTTTGCGCGACGAGGCGGGCGCTCATTCCGAAGAGCGGAATATCGGCGCGGCGCGGCAGCCCCCACGCCTCCTGGAGCACCGCCTTGCAGCGCACCTTTCCCGAGAGATCCTTCGTGCTGAAGTGCGCCGGGATCTGTTTGTCCGTGACGGGATTCCACTTCTCGACGTCGATGCCGTTGCGAATGCCGACGAGCCGGTCGCCGAGCTTGCGGAACGTGTGCTGGAGCCCAAAGCCGCCAACGTCTGTGAGCAGCTCGAAGGCGTGGGTCGGACTCACCGTCGTCACCATATCGGCGAAGGTCAGGCCGCCCTTCAGATAGTTGAGACGGCCGTACCATTCCATGACATCGGGAGACCAGAGATCATCCGGCAGCCCGATGTCCCGGATCACCGATTGCGGGAAGACGCCCTGGAATCCGCCGTTGTGAACCGTGAGGACGCAGGGGAGTCGTTGCAGATCGGGCTCGTCGCGATACACGCGGCGCAGGAAGACCGGCACCAGCGCGGCGTGCCAGTCGTGGGCGTGCAAGATCAAATTGCCTTCGCCGATGCGTCGCGCGATTTCGATCGCCGCGGAGGCGAACAGCGCGAAGCGGCGATGGGTGTCAGGATAATCGCCGCCCCCCCCCGGGTCGCCGTAGATGCCGGGACGGTCGAACGAAGCATTGTGCTCGAGGAAGAGCGTCTTGGGGTATTGGTCGTCGGCGAGACGCCAGAGACGCACTTGCGCGCGCGCGCCACCACTCTCGACCGTGAACGGATCGAACAGTGGCTCGAGCTTGCCGGCGTGCTCGCGCGCTTCACGATACAGCGGCAGTACGACGTGGGTCTCCATGCCACTCGCGGCCTGATGGTCAGCCAGATCCGCAACCGCCTGGCCGAGCCCGCCCGTGCGGGCGAAAGGCCACAACTCTGCGGTGAGGTGGAGAACCCGGGTCTTCAATACTCCCCCGTCGTTATGGTGGCGGCTCGCCAGGGAGTGCTCCCCCGACAGCTGCGGGAACGTAGTAGTTCGTCACGTAGTTCTGCAGCATCTGCCGAGTGGTGAACCGCTCGACGGTGACGGCCAACGCGCTCTTCATCATATGTACCCACGCGGCCGACGACTTGCCAGGGAGCCGGTCGTAATAGCGAGGCACGACCTCGTTCTCGAGAATGCGGAACAGATTCTCCATGTCGGACGGCTCGGGGTCGACGTCGGGCGGGGCCAGGGGAATTGCCCATCCGTTCTCTCCCGTAAACCCCTCGGCCCACCAGCCGTCGAGCGTACTGAGTTGGGGGACGCCGTTGAGCGCCGCCTTCATGCCGCTGGTCCCGCACGCTTCGAGCGGCACGCGCGGAAGATTGACCCAGGCGTCCACTCCCGCCACCATGCGCTGCGCCAGGTGAATTTCGTAGTCCTCGAGGAAGGCGATGCGCCCTTCGAACGTGGCATCCTGAGCGGCCATGAAGATACGCTGGAGCACGCGTTTGCCCGGTTCGTCCGCCGGATGCGCCTTGCCCGCAAAGATGATCTGGACCGGACGGCGGGGATTGGTGAGCAGTCTCCGCAGCCGTTCGGGATCGCGAAACAGCAGGTCGGCGCGCTTGTACGTCGCAAAGCGGCGCGCGAATCCGAGCGTCAGGACGTTGGGGGAGAGCAGTGCGCCAGATCCCGCCAATTTCGCCGGGTCCTTCCAGTAGTCCCGCCAACGGTGACGTGCTTCCTCTCGGATATAGTGGAACAGCAGATATCGCAGCCCCTCGTGCACCGCCCAGAGCCGGTCGTCGTCCAACCCACGAGCGGCTTCTGCTATCGTCCTGGAATCGACCCGCGTCTCCCAATCCGGCCCCTCGCCGAGTGCCTCGGCGATCAGGTTCCGAATCGGCCGGGCCATCCATGTGCCGAGATGGACGCCGTTCGTGACGTACCCGATGGGGATTTCCGCGGCGGGTTTGTTCCCCCAGACCCAGCGCCAGATCCGGCGTGATTCTTCACGATGCCGTGCCGAGACACCGTTCACACGGCCCGCGAGTCGCAACGACAAGACCGTCATCTCGTACCGCGGATCGCTGGGACCGGTATTGCCGAGTCCCATGAACTGTTCGCGCGTGATCTCCATGGTATTCCAGAACGATCCTGTCACTTGCTCGATCTGCTCGGTGGTGAACACGTCGTGTCCCGCGGGCACCGGGGTGTGAGTCGTAAACACGCTGCTGGCGCGGATCTGATTCTCTGCGGTCGAGAGGGTGACTCCTTTTTGGCGCAGCTCGCGCAGCCGTTCGACGTACATGAACGCGGCATGCCCTTCGTTCAGATGCCAGATCTCCGGATTGATGCCGAGCGCGCGCAGGACGCGCACGCCGCCGACGCCGAGCACCCATTCCTGCCGGAGCCGCCACTCCGGTGCGCTGGTGTAAAGCCGCGCGGTGAGCTTGCGGTCGGCGGGGTCGTTGCAATCGAGATCGGTGTCGAGCAGATACACCGGGACGCGGCCTACCATCACGCGCCAGGTGCCGATCTGCACTTCGCGGCCCGATATGGTCAGCGGCACGAGACACGGTCCGCCGCCGGGTGCGTTCACGCGCACGACCGGATTCACGGTCGGATCGATCGGGTCATCGGAGTCGCGCTGCCAGCCGTCGAGACCGATTTGCTGATCGAAGTACCCGCCCTGGTAATAGAGTCCGATCCCGATGAGCGGCACGCCGAGGTCCGACGCTTCCTTGCAGTGATCGCCGGCAAGGACACCGAGGCCGCCCGAATAAATCGGGAGCGAACGGTGCAGCGCGAACTCGGCCGAGAAGTACGCAATCGATCGATCGAGCAGCTCGGGATAGCGACTCGCGAACCAGGTGCCGTTCCGGTCTGCCAGCTGACCGAAGCGGCGCAGCACCGCATCGTACAGCTCCAGAAATGCCGGGTCCTGGGCGCGTTTTTCGAGCCGCTCCGGCGCGACCTGCCGCAGAAACTCGACCGCGTTATGCCGCGTGCTTTCCCACAGCTGGTGATCGATGCGGTGAAACAGCTCCCGGGCGTCGAGCTGCCAACTCCACCAGAGATTGCGGGTGAGGTTGGCGAGTCCGTGAATGCGTTCCGGAAGATTGGCGCCCCGGCGGTCAGCCGGGGGAGCGACCGGCAGGGCCGGGACTGGAGCGGGGTTTGCCATCGGGTGTCACATATCTAATGAAGACGATTGTAAGGCTCCAGTCAGGAGCCGCAACCTTTTGGCTCTGGAGAGCGTCCAAAAAGGTATCCTAGCCCAGTGACCGCCATGCCGAGAACGCCGCCCATCTGTCTCGTGCTGCTCGCCGTCGCTCTTCCCGCTTCCTTAATAGCGCAGAACATCCATCCCACGCCGCCCCCTGAGGTGCGCGCCGTGCCGCTGCATGAAGCGATTCACCTGGACGGGACGCTCGACGAGGCGGTCTGGCACACCGCGCCCGCCGCCACCGGCCTCCGCCAGGCGCAGCCGCACGAGGGCGAGATCGCGACGCAACGCACCGAGGTTCGCTTCGCATTCGACGGCGCGGCACTGTACGTCGGGGCACGGATGTTCGACGATTCGGGCGCGCGCGGCGTCCGGACGCGGCTCGTCCGGCGCGACGCCGACATGAACTCCGATTACGTCGAAGTCATCTTCGACACCTACCACGATCACATCGGACGCTTGTTTTTCCAGGTGAATCCGTCCGGCGTGAAGATGGACGCCAACGGTCTCGGCGGTGGGAGCGACAACTCCTGGGATCCCGTGTGGGAAGTGAAGACCGCCATCGATTCCCTCGGCTGGACCGCGGAGATGCGCATTCCCTTCTCGCAGCTGCGCTTTCCTTCGACAACCGAAGAGCAGACGTGGGGACTGCAGATCTGGCGCCAGGAGAATCGTCTCAACGAGCTGTCACAGTGGGCATTCTGGAAATTGAATGAGACGGGCGGACCGTCGAAGTTCGGCCACTTGCACGGGCTGGTCATCACCACCGCGCCGGAGCGCGCCGAACTGCTGCCCTATGTCGTCGGCCGCTCGTCGAACGTTCCTGGCAATAGTGCGAATCCGTTTTACGATCCGCACGCGCTCGACGGGCGCGTCGGCATTGACGCGCGCGTGCTGCTCACGTCGAACCTGACGCTCAACGCAACCGTGAACCCCGACTTCGGTCAGGTGGAAGTCGATCCCGCCGTCGTCAATCTCTCGGATTTCGAAACGTTCCTCAGTGAGCGGCGCCCGTTCTTCGTCGAGGGGGCGGGTTACTTTGGCTTGGGAGGCATCAGCTGCTTCTTCTGCTCAAACGTGTCGAGCCTGTCGATGCTCAACACCCGACGGATCGGGCGTCAGCCGCAACTGTCCGCGCTCCGGGACACGCTGGATCAGTACGTCGACACGCCACAAAACACGACGATCCTCGGCGCGGCCAAGCTGACCGGCCGGACGCCGAGTGGGTGGTCGATCGGCGCACTCGACGCCGTGACGCGCCGCGAGCGCGCGCTCGTACAGCGCATCGATAGCACGCGCGTCGGCTACACCGTGGAGCCGCTCACGAATTACTTCGTCAGCCGGGTGGCGAAAGATCTGGCGGGCGGCGCCACCCAGATCAAGGTCATGGGCACATCGGTCTACCGCAGCCTCGGCGATTCGTTCGCGGTGAGCAATCTGACCCGGAGCGCTGACGCGCTCGGTGTGGGAGCGGAGACGTGGTGGGGTAACCGCAACTACCACCTGATGGCTCAGCTTGCGGGCACGGAGCTGACCGGCGATTCGGCCGCGATCCGCAAGGTTCAAACATCGCCCCGCCACTATTTTCAGCGCCCCGATCGAGGCCAGCCGTTTGATCCCACGCGCACGTCGCTGACGGGCCTCGGCGCCTACGCACGGGTGGCTCGCGATCAGGGAAGTCTGTTGTGGGAATTGTCGGGCAATATGCGCACGCCGGGATTCAACAATAACGACATGACCTTCTTTTCGCGCGACGATTACATCTGGATGAGCGGGAATATCCTGCCGCAGTGGACGAAGCCGACGAAGTGGTATCGACAGCTGCTCCTCATCGTCGGAGGCCAGCAGCAGTACAACTTCGACGGTGATCTTACCGATCGGCAGATGCAACTATACGGCCAGATTCAGACACTGAACTATTGGGGCGTCAGCAGCTTCTGGATTCACCGGCCGACCGTGTTCGATGACCGCTTGACCCGCGGCGGGCCGGTCGTGCAGCGCGCCGGAAGCGAGGACTGGTTCGTGAACATCAATACCGATTCGCGCAAAAAGGTCGTGCTCGGGACCAACGGCGACATCAGCTGCGATCGCGAAGGCTACTGTTACCGTTCAGTCAATCTGCAGGTACAGCTTCGCCTGGCGTCCAACATTCAGCTCACGCTAGGACCGGCGTGGAGCCACCAGGAGACGGGCGCTCAGTATGTCCAGACGGTCCCGGACACCTTCGCGAAGTCTTTCTACGGCAACCGTTACGTCTTTGCACAATTGATTCAGAACGCGATGGTGATGGAGACGAGGTTCAATGTCACCTTCTCGCCTGTCTTGACCCTCGAGCTCTACATGCAGCCGCTGATCGCGAGCGGTGCGTACTCACGGTACCGCGAGTTTGCGGGGCCGCGCCAACTCCGCAAACTCACGTATGGTGTGGACGTGGGCACCGACTCTGTGCCGGCCGGCTCACCGCAACAACACTGGATCGACCCCGATGGTCCGACTGGACCGGCGCCGAAGTTTCTGATCAACGATCCCAGCTTCACGTTCCGTTCGTTGCGCGGCAACGCGGTGTTGCGCTGGGAGTATCATCCCGGATCGACGCTCTTTGTGGTGTGGACGCGGAGTGGATCGTCTAGTTTGACGCGCGGCCAGATCGACTTCGGCAACGACGCCGGCTCGCTGTTTCGTGGGCCCTCATCGAACATCTTTCTCGTGAAGGTGAACTACTGGCTGGGGTTTTAGGGAACCCGGCGGGCTGACATCTGGTTTAGACTTCTCGTAACCATCTTTTCTCGCAGGAGCCAGGATGTCACTTCGCGCCGTCAAGTCCATCAGCCAGTCGCAGCCCACCCTCGAAGGGGCAGGGGTGCGGCTGCGTCGCGCTTTCGGGTTCGGAAAGACCAGCGAGTTCGATCCCTTCCTTCTCTTAGACGATTTCCGCAACGAGCACCCTGAGGATTATCTCCCCGGGTTCCCGTGGCATCCGCACCGCGGCATCGAAACGATCACGTACGTCCTGAGTGGCAGCGTCGAACATGGCGACAGCCTCGGCAATCGGGGCAAGATGGGCGCGGGCGACGTGCAGTGGATGACCGCAGGCAGCGGCATCCTGCATCAGGAGATGCCCAAAGGCGACGAGCGCGGCCGCATGCACGGCTTTCAGCTATGGGCCAATCTGCCGCGAACGCTCAAGATGACCGATCCCCGCTATCAGGACATTCACGCGCAAGAGATTCCCGAGGTCGTGGACGATGACGGCACGCGCGTGCGTATCGTCGCGGGCGACTTCTGGGGCAAGCAGGGTCCCGTTGAAGGTGTCGCCGCGGATCCGCGCTACCTGGACGTTTGGCTTCCGCCCCGCGTCCGCAAGACGATTCCCATCGAGTCGTCTCGGCACGCGTTCGCCTACGTCTTTGAAGGCGACGGCTCGTTCCGCGACGCGTCAGCGCCGCAGGGCGTTCGCACCGATCGGGTTTCGGTGGGTGGGCGTGACGCCGGCAGTGAGACTCCGGCTCAGACGGGGAATCGTTCGCTCGTGCTGTTCGACTCGGGAGACGAAATCTCGGTTCAGGCGGGCGAACAGGGCATGCGGTTCTTACTGGTCTCGGGGCAACCACTCGAAGAGCCGGTCGCCTGGCAGGGACCGATTGTCATGAATACGCAGGAAGAGCTACAGCGCGCCTACGACGAGCTCAGGCGCGGGACCTTCATCAAGCGCTGATATCGGGGTGGTCGCGTACGCGACCGGCTGCTTCGTTGATCCGCGCGGTGTAATCGCGGATCGATTCATCGGATGCTCGTAGTGGCAGCACGAAATGCGGATCGTCAGGCTGTGATCCCTGAAGATCGTCGACCATCAAATCGCCGCCGCGCGCTTCGACGGCGGCCTCGAAGCTCTCAACCGCCGCCAACAAATCAGCCAAATCCTCCGGTCGCTCATGTCCGCCGAGGGGAATGCCGCGGCGCCGCAGCCGGTCGGCTACCTCTTCTGCAACGTCTCGTATCTCAGAGCTCATGGGTTGATCCTACGTGCTGGGACCTCCGTGCGGAAGGCCGCTAGCCAGCACGTTCGGGGCGGTTATCCTTCACGCCGCCCTATGTGGACTTTCCTTCGCCGCCGTACCCTGACGCAGTGGATTCTCGTGTCGATGGTACTCGGCATCGCGCTGGGCGCCGTGTTTCCAACATTTGCGATGTCGCTGCGCCCGATCTCCACCGTATTCCTGCGGATGATCAAATCGATCATCGTGCCGCTCATCTTCGGAACGCTGGTCGTCGGCATCGCCGGACACGGCGACGACGTGAAACGCGTCGGTCGGTTGGCCTTGAAGTCGCTGATCTACTTCGAGATCGTCACGACGCTCGCGCTATTCATCGGATTGCTGGCGGTGAACATCGTCAAGCCGGGCGCCGGTGTGGCGTTGCCCGCTGCGGTCTCCGCGCCAACCGCCGGACCGACGACCCCCGTGACGTTCTCGAGCGTCCTCGAGCACATCGTGCCCCAGAGTTTCTTCGAGGCCGCGGCGCAGAACGAGATGCTCCAGGTGGTCTTCTGGTCGGTCCTGTTCGCGATTGGTCTGACGCAGGTGCGCGGCCGGCCCAAAGAAACCATGCTCGGCTTCTGCGAGGCGCTGGCCGACGTGATGTTCAAGTTCACGGGCGTCGTCATGAAATTCGCGCCCTTCGGTATCGCCGCGGCGCTCGCGTTCACGGTCGGGAGCGTCGGTCTCAAGGTGCTGCACAGCCTCGGCGTCCTGGTGTTGACGCTGTACGGCGCGCTCGTGTTGTTCGGCCTGATCGTGCTGCTCCCGATCGCGCGCCTCGCGCGAATCCCGCTCGCACGATTCATCGGGGCAGTGAAGGAACCGGCGTTGATCGCGTTCTCGACGGCGTCTTCGGAAGCGGCGCTCCCGAAAGCGATGGAGCAGATGGAGGCGATCGGCGTGCCGCGCCGCATCGTCGCCTTCGTCATCCCGACCGGTTACTCGTTCAATCTCGACGGTAGCACGTTGTATCTGGCGGTCGCATCGGTCTTCGCGGCGCAAGCAGCGGGAATTGCCCTGACGTTGGGACAGCAGCTGCTCATGATGCTGACGCTGATGCTGACCAGCAAAGGCGTCGCCGGGGTGCCCCGCGCCGCGTTCGTGATCCTGACCGGGACGCTCGCGTCGTTTCATCTGCCCGTCGAAGCAGCCGCGTTGCTCCTGGGCGTCGACGTCGTGATGGACATGGCGCGGACGACGGTGAATCTCGTCGGCAACTGCCTGGCGTCGGTCGTCATGGCGCGCTGGGAGGGCGAGTACGACGACTCCCGTGTCTTCGTAACCAAAGCGGCCGAAGCAGCGTAACTTCTCCGCGTGACCAGCACCGCGGAGATTCCTGCCGATCTTGCGGCGGCGCTCGCCGACCGCTACATGCTGAGCCGCGTGTGGGGCGGGGCGGGATGGCGACGGTGTATCTCGCCGACGACAAGAAGCATCACCGCGCCGTCGCGCTGAAGGTGTTGCTGCCCGGCCTCGCCGCGTTCCTCGGTGTGGAGCGGTTCCTCAAAGAGATTCAGATCGCGGCGCAGCTGACCCATCCGCACATCCTTGCCCTGCACGACTCCGGTGAAGCGGCCGGCTTTCTGTACTACGTCATGCCCTACTGCGAGGGGGCGTCGCTCCGCCAGCAGCTCGAGCAGCGGCGGCCGCGCTCGCGCCAGGAAGCGCTGGCGATCGCCGACCCGGTCGCGGGGGCGCTGTCGTACGCCCATCGCATGGGCGTGCTGCATCGCGACATCAAGCCGGAGAACATTCTCTTCTCCCAGGGCCATCCTATCGTCGCGGACTTCGGCATCGCAAAGGCCGTGAGCACGGCGGGCGGCGCGAACCTGACGCGCACCGGCTTTCCGGTGGGCACGCCGGGATACATGAGCCCCGAGCAGGCCGCTGGGCTGACGGAGCTCGATGAGCGGACCGACGTCTACAGCCTGGCCGTCGTCGTGTACGAAATGCTCGTGGGCGAGGTCCCGGGCCGTTGGCCGACGGAAGATGCGGTGCGCGCCGGCCGCTTCCTGGATGCTTCCCCCAATCATCGCACGCGACTGACCACGGTCGGGACGACGATGGAAGCGGCACTCGTGCGTGGACTTGCCACGCGACACGATCAGCGCACCGCCACGCCGACGGCGCTGATCGAGGAGCTCGCCGGCCGTCAGTCCGCTCCCCGGCGTCGCTACGACCGCAGCGAAGTGCAGGAGATCGTGAAGCGCGCGACGGAGCTCGAGGCGGGCGCGCAAACTGCAGGCGGCACGATGACGATTGGGGGCGTCGAAGCGCTTGCCGGTGAGGTCGGCGTCGCTCCCGAGCTCGTTCGCGCGGCGGCGAACGAGGTGCGAGTCCCGTCGGCCACGTACGCACCCCCGGGCGCGCTTCCCCCAAACCGCAAGAACAACTGGGTCGCGGGACCCACGGAGCTGTTGTTCGAGCGCATCGTCGAGGGCGAGCTACCGGAATCCGAGTACGCGACGCTCGTCGAAGAGATCCGTCGAGTGATCCGAAATCCGGGACACGTCAGCCAGTTCGGCCGCTCGTTTTCCTGGATCGTGGCGCGGGGGCCGGCCGTGCGTCGTGACCTCGAGATCGCGGTCTCGGTGAGCCGTGGTCAGACGCGCATCACGATCCAGGAAAGCCTGAATCAGCTCGTCGGTGCGGTGTTCGGTGGGATCGGGGGAGGCATGGGGGGCGGTGGGATCGGCCCGATCATCGGCGTCGGCGTCGGCGCACTCCATCTCGTCGGCCCTGCCGTCGTGGCGATCATCCCCGCCTGGCTGGGTCTCACATACCTCACGGCTCGCACCGTGTACAGCCGCATCACCAAGAAGCGCGTCCGCGAGCTGGAAGACTTAGCGAATCGACTTGCGATGCTGGCGAGAGAATTGGTGGACGCGTCCTAAGGAGCTTTCGTTCGGTTAAAACGTGACGCGCCACTCGAGGCGCGCGCTGTGGGGATCGAAAAGGAACTTGGGAGGGTCGAGGCCGAAGATGCGCCAGCGGCCCTCTATCAGTTTTGCCGAAGTAATGCCGACAGCCGCGCCGGTCATCACGTCGGACGTCCAGTGCAGATGATCGTTCAAGCGTGACCACGCCGTTCCCGCAGCGCCCGCGTAGAGCGCCGCGCCTAACCAGCGATTGTGGATCTCCTCGGACAGCGACGCTGCCAGCGCGAACGCCATCGTCGCGTGCCCAGACGGGAAGGCGTCGTTGGATGAGAAAGGTTTGAAGACGTAGGGATCCGTGGCGGTGTTAGGACGCAGCCGGCCGACGGCGCGCTTTATCGCCAGCGTCGTGATTCCGGCCAGGGCGAGCGAGGCCAGGACCCGCTCTCCGCTCCGCCGCAGATTGGGCCGTCCAGTCACCACGCCGGCGGCAAACATGCCACCGCCGACCGTGAGGAATACCTCGGGCTGGCCGCCGCGACGGAAGACTGTGGCGAGTCGATCGCTGTGTGCCGAACGCCGATCCTGGAACCAATCGTCGAGGTGGCGATCGAACAGGGACACGACGCCGATGGTCCCCACCGCCGCCGCCGCCTCCCACCAGCGGAGCTCGTGACTCTGCGCCTCGAGCGGTCGAGCAAGCGCAAGACACAAGATGCCAACCAGAGCTTTTGGGTTCAGGGGGTCGTCACGTGTTCGACAGCCTCGACGTCGATCGTAATGCGGACCTCGTCCCCGACGATCTGCGCGCCTTCCATGAATCGATTCAGGGTGATCCCGTAGTCCTGACGCCGGATCGTCGTCGTCGCGGAAAATGCTGTGCGCCGCCCGTGCGGCGTCGCGAGGACGCCACCGACATCCGTCTCGAGTACGGCGGGATGCGTCACACCGCGCATCGTGAGATCGCCCGTCACGCGCAGATGATCCGCCGCGGTCCGCTCGACCTTCCGGCTCGCGAAGCTGATCTCGGGGAAGCTATCGATGGCGAGGTAGTTGGTGCGCACGTCGTTGTCGCGTCGCTCATTGCCCGTATCGATGGTGCCCGCCTGAATGTGGGCCGTCACACTCGCCGCCTCTGGCTTCGCCGGATCATACGTCAGCTCGGCGGTCCATTGCTTGAATGTGCCGTTCACCCAGGTGATGCCGAGGTGGCGGACGCGAAACGCGACGGCGCTGTGTGGCGGATCGGCCGACCAATGAGGGGTTTGTGCGGCCGGAGAGCGCGCAGCTGACGCGAGTAGTATGAGCGATTGGAGCGCGCGTGTCATGGCGCTTAAGATAGCGCGATCACTACGCTGATGACGACCAGCACCAGTCCCAGCGCAATCTTCGCCGCCGAGCCGGCGGCGCGGCCGAGGAGAGCACCCCAGCCCGCCCGCGTCGCAACGCCTGCGTGCCGGGAGTACGTGTATTCGAAGAGCGCCGCGCCGGCAAACGCACCGATGAACGCGCCGATCACGCTCCCGACGATCGCGACGGGCACACCTACACCCGCGCCCACCAAGCCGCCGAGCAACGCACCCCATCCGGAGCGGGTCGAGCCGCCATAGCGCTTTGCGAAACGAAACCCCAGCCAGTTGTCGAGGATTTCACCGACGAACGCGATGCCAAGCGCGATCGCGATCGTGGCGACACCGACGGAGCGGAACTCCGTAAGCCAACCGTAGGCGAGGATGCCGCCGACCATGATCCACAGGCCGGGGAGTCCGAGCGGGATGAGGATCAGCCCGACGACGTCAGCACCGACGAGCGCAATCAGAGCGAGCGCGGTCACGTACCCCCTTCTTGACTGGGGCCTTCATGGGGTGCAGTTCTTGCTGCAACGATACCCAAAAGATCTCAACAGATGACTCTCGCCGTTTTCATCACGCTCGCACAGATCGCCGTTCCGCCGCCACGCGGATACGTCAACGATTTCGCCGGCGTGCTGGATTCCGCGTCGATCCGTCACATGGAAGCGGTCATCACGGAAG
This sequence comes from Gemmatimonadales bacterium, assembly GCA_035299765.1. GTDB lineage: Bacteria > Gemmatimonadota > Gemmatimonadetes > Gemmatimonadales > GWC2-71-9 > 20CM-2-65-7. The sequence continues at coordinate 12,346 of DATGVZ010000036.1, read as the reverse complement.
TGCGCGACAAGACGCGGGGGGAGATCGCCGTCGTGACCCTCGCGGACATCGGTGATCGTGCCGCCAGCGACGTCGCGCTCCAAATCGGCCGGCAGTGGGGCGTTGGGGCCAAGGGCGCGGCCGGCGATCCAGCCAAGAATCTTGGCGTCGTGGTGTTGCTCGTCCCTCAGAAGGCGGGCAAGCCCGGCACCGGCCAGATCTTCATCGCGACGGGACGCGGCGCGGAAGGATTCCTCACCGACGCCGCCGCGGGACGCATTCGCGATGCGATGGTGCCGTTTCTGGCGCAGCAACAGTACGGCCCCGGTTTGGTGGTCGGCGTGGACCTCATCGCGCAGGCGTTCGCGCGCGAATTCGGCGTGACGCTGTCGAATCCTCAATCCGCGATGCCCCCTCCGGCCGAATCACCGCCGCAGCGCGGGTTCCCGGTCGGCGCGATCGTAGGGTTGCTCATCCTGTTCCTGATCCTGCGTGGCCGCGGCGGACTGTGGCTCCCTCTGTTGCTCGGGAGTGGTCGAGGCTGGGGCGGGGGACGGGGCGGATTCGGCGGCGGAGGGTTTGGTGGTGGAGGGTTTGGCGGATTCGGTGGTGGTGGAGGTTTCTCCGGCGGCGGCGCCGGCGGGAGATTCTGACCATGGCACGAATGTCTCTGGACAACTTCGCGCAGGAAATGACGAAGGCGCTCGGGCCCAGGCTCGTATCACTGCTGCTCTACGGATCAGCCGCGCGTGACGGATCGGCGGCCGATGCGTCCAACATGAACACCCTGCTGATCGTGGATCGCGCCGACCGGGACCTGTTTGCGCCGCTCGTGGCGCCGGTGCGGCGGTGGGTCGGCGCCGGCCATCCCCCGCCGATCATCCTGACCGAGCGCGAATGGCGCGACTCGGCCGATGCCTTTCCGATCGAGTACGACGACATCCGCGAAGGCCATCGCGTCCTGGCCGGTCGGGATCCATGGCACGGCATCCGTGTGGATCGGAACGCCGTCCGCCGGCAGCTCGAACACGAGCTTATGGGAAAGCTCGTCTACCTGCGGCAGGTCTACGCTGCCCAGTGGAGCAAACCCAAGCGATTGGCTGAAGTGGTGCGCGCGACGTGGCCCGGATTCCTGACGATGCTGCGAGCGGTCCTGCGCCTGGCGGGACGACCCGCGCCGGCGGCGCCGGAGCGCTTGGTAAGCGACGCCGCGGCGTTCATCGGATTCCCAACCGATGGACTCACCGAACCACTCGGGTATCTTGACGCGATGACGCGCACGGCTGATTACGTGAACCACCTGGAAAGGAATCCTTCGTGAACGCCCACACTCGCCGGACCCTTGGCTTGGCGCCCATTCTGCTCTCGTTGCTCTGGGGGTGTGGCTACAACGCGATCCAGACGTACGACGAGCAAGTGAACGCCGCCGAGTCGCAGATCAAGGTGCAGCTGCAGCGGCGCGCGGACCTGATTCCGAATCTCGTGGAAACGGTGAAGGGGTACGCGAAGCAGGAGCAGACGATCTTCATAGCCGTCGCCGAGGCGCGCGCCAAGCTGGCCGGCGCCGTGCAAGGCGGCGATCTGCAACAGATGGCCGCGGCGAATCAAGCATTGAACGCGCCGCTGGGGCGGTTACTCGCGATCGCGGAGAATTACCCGCAGCTCAAGTCGAACGAGAACTTTCGCGCGCTGCAGGACCAGCTCGAAGGGACGGAGAATCGAATCGCGGTCGCTCGACAGGATTACAACGAAACGGTGAACCGGTACAACGCCTATATTCGCCGCTTCCCGCAGGTGCTGACGGCGAAAGTGCTCGGCAAGAAACCGCGCGCGTATTTCGAGTTGCAGACCCCCGGAGCCGCCGAAACGCCGCGAGTCGATTTCTCGCACTGAGTGGATCTAGCGGACGAATTTCCGGCGATCCCCCTTGGGGGGCGTCTTCTTGTGCGCGTGCGCGGCGATTTGCAGCCGGCTGTGCAATGCGAGCTTTTCCAGAATGTTGTGCACGTGGCTCTTGACGGTGTAGGTCGCGATGTTGAGCCGCTGCGCGATCTCCTTGTTGCTCAATCCCTCGGCGATGAGATCCGTGATCTGCTGCTCGCGCTTCGTCATGCGGACCGACGCCATCATCGGCGTGTTGCGCAGGACGGAAGCTTGTTTGGCGATGTGGGAGAGCAGGGTACCGGTGAGCGCGGGTGGAACGACGTCGCCGCCATTGGCGACTTGCCGGATGGTATTCACGAGCTCGTCGAGTGTCGCGTCCTTGGCGATAAAGCCGTTGGCGCCCCGTTTGATGAAGTCGATCACGTCTTCTTCTTCGGGCTGCATGTCCATCATGATCAAGCGGGCATGCGGCGCCGCTTCTTTGAGGCTTTCCACCAGGCGCTGGCTGCGATTGCGTCCCAGCGCAGCGTCCACGAGAACGACGTTCGGCTTGTGCTCCTGGAGCCGCTGCAGCGCCATGGAGGCGCCTTCGGCGGAGGCGACGACTTTGAATTCTCTCTGCGAGTCCAGTAATGCCGCGAGGCCATCCCGCAGCAGGCGATTATCCTCGATTACCAGGATCTGAATTCTCTTGCTCATTGTGCTGACGGCCCTCGTTCCAAAACGAGAGTATGGGTGCGGTTGCGGCGCGTTCAGGTGGGATGCTGTACGAAACGCAAGCTCAACGACAGCCCCGGTATTCGTCAAGGGGTGCCTTGCAGTTTTTGGGCCGCGGGTGAATGGTAGGTGCCGTCGGCGCCCAGGGAGCGTGACATCGTGTCACAGATCCACTGCCACTTCTGTGGCGGAATCATTCAGGACGCCTCGACGATCGAGTATCGGGCGCCGCGCGCCAGCGCTCAATTCGCCATGCCGCTAAGCACCCCCTGCACCTGCACGCCACCGGTCGTCTATGAGCACCCCCCTGTGCTCGGCGACCCCGAGGAGGACCAGACCCCCCCTTAAAACGACGGCGGCGCCCCCGCGCGGGGAGCGCCGTGTCGCTTCAGGTGCCGTGGGTGGTTACAGCTTCACGACGTTCTGCGCCGCCGGACCCTTCTGAGCCTGGACGATCTCGAACTCCACGCGCTGGCCTTCGGCCAACGATTTGAATCCTTCTCCCTGAATCGCTGTGTGATGCACGAAGCAGTCCTTGCCGCCGTTCTCGGGTGTGATGAACCCGAAGCCCTTGGCATCGTTGAACCACTTCACGGTACCGGTGATACGTTCCATCTGTTCGTTGCTCCTAGCTTGTACGTTTCCGACGGCGAGCAGCTTTGCTCTTACGCCGCCGTTGAACGGCGGGACTCTCATAGAAGCGTTTTCTCTTCATGTCCTGAAACAGGCCTGCCTTCGTGATCTGACGGCGGAATTTCTTCAGCACCGATTCCAGCCGATCCGTCTCGTCCACCGTGACTTCCATGTGGCCCTTCCAAGTGAGAGCATTTGCCAGAAACAAGACGAGGACCGCAGGCGACAGCCCAGGTCCTCGATCACAGTCACTGGTTCAAGCACGCGGCACCATGCCGCGGCCCCTTCGCTCGCCCGAATGATCGGAAATGGGCATGCTGAAGTCAATGGGGAAGGGGGAACTCCCCCGGTTTGTTCGCGTACCCTTTGTGACCCTCTGAAGGGCGTCCCATGCTGCGTCACGTCGTGTTGCTGCTGTTCGCGCTGCATCCGTCGTTCGCACGCACCAGCGTCGCGCAGGACACACTCGCCGATACCATGCGTTCCGGTTTTCGCCTGTCGGGCGACAGGCTGCGCCGCCTTCCGATCGATGATCCGCGCCACGCGCTGGTCTTGATCCCCGGCGTGCGGCTGACCAGTCCCGACATCGGCGTCACTCCAACGGCGACGCTGCTGATCCGGGGCAGCGCGGCTGGACGTAGCAATGTGTACGTGGACGGCGCACCGCTGCGGTTTCAGACACTCGGCGGAGCGGGCGTAGGCCTCGCGCCGAATGCTATTGCCGACATCTCAGTGCTGACGGGCGTGGCGCCCGCCTTTCTCGGCGATGCAAGCGGTGGCGTGATTGCGTACGAGACACGGAGCGGCGGAGAGCGGCTGGCCGGTGACCTGCGCTGGGACAGCGACGAGGCGTTCAGCGACGCGTCGAGCGTGGGCTACAATCGGATTGAAGGCGTGTTGGGCGGGCCGATCGCGCGCGGCGGGAAGCTCACGTTCTTTCTGTCGACCACATTGCAAGGACAGCGGTCGAGCTATCGCGGGCTCGATGCGTCCGCGACACCAGCATACATGCCGGCCGGTACCGATACGATCGTGAATTCAGGGGGCACGACTCGCGCCATCCCGCTCCTGACGCCCGTGAATAGTGGCTTACGGCGCCCCTTCGATTGGTCCACCGCTCGGCGCGCGCACGCGAAGGTCCACTACGGTTACGGAAACGGTTCGTCGCTCGCGCTTACTCTACTGGACGGTGACGTCCAACAACGGTTTTTCCCGGGGCAGCTCGCCCTCGATCCTGCGCTCTACAACGGTCAGCGGCTCTGGTCGGCTGCCGCCATTCTCAACTGGCGGCATCAGCTCGGCAGCTGGCATGCTGGGCCGCTCGCGCTGCTCGCGAACGCGTCGATCGTTCGCAACCGATACATGTCGGGACCGATAGACAGCGCATCGGCGCTTATCGCGCGCGATCCCTCACTTGGCATCGCATTTGGTCGGCTGCGCTTTGCGGGTGCCGACATCCTCGGACTTCCCACGAGCGAGACACTTGTCCGCGATGTCCGCACTGGCCTAGGCCTGCGGGCCGTCCCGTTTCCCGACAAGCCGGACGCCACCCAAGTGGACCGCACCAATCCCTACGGAATAGCGACGGCCAATCAATGGCCGTCGGTGGGATTCGGAGGAACACTCACTGACGTTGCGGAGCGGCGGATACAGGGGCGCTGGTCGCTGGAGTGGAGTCCCGTTGGGAAGGAGCGCGTTACGGTCGGTGTTGAGGTCGAACACTCTCACGTGTCGTCTTACTCCTCCGACGTGGTTCGGCTGTTAGGCACGGACGTCTTCAACGCGCACCCGCATCGCGTCGGAGTGTTTTCGGACGCTCACCTCCGACTTGCCGAAGCCGGGATCGACATCGGCGTCCGGTACGACCGCATCACGCCGGGCGGTGAGGTACCGGTGATTCCTGCCTACATTTCGTCGAGCGGCCCCGCGTTGTGGAATCCGAGCGCCGCCACCGATGACACCGCTTATGCAAATTCGGTGGCTCGAGTCTTTCGAAGGGCCCGCACCAAGACCGCTGTCTCGCCTAGTATTCGGTTCACGTATCCGATAGGCACAAAGACCGACATCCGACTCGGCTACAGCCGGCACATCGCTCCCCCGGCCTGGGGTACCTTCTTCGTTCATAGCAACAATGATCTCGCTTTCACGAACGCGTTCGATCTATTTGGGCACGATATCGATTTCGTTGTCGCTTCGCTGATAGAAGGCGGTGCGCGGTATGCGGTTGGTCGCACCGTTCTCAACATCGGCCTTTTCAGGAAAGATCTGCCGGTATATGGCGGGACACCGACGCAATTCACAGATCCGCGCGACACAACTAAGACTTTCGTCCTGAGTACCGTCACGCCGTTCACCAACACCCACGCGCAAGGCATCGACTTGGGAGTCGAGTGGCGAGGAGGTTGGGTCACCGCCACCGGCGCCTATTCGCTGACGCGCACCACGACCCAGCCCATAAGCGGGTTCATATTGTCGGCCCCCTTCACTACACAGGACCTTGCGATCGTTGCGATACTGCAGGTACCGAATGACTGGATGGGCGGCACCGTGCTGGGCGCGATTGCACGAGATGTCCAGATACAGGCATTTGGCCGAGTGCAGAGCGGAGTACCGTACACCAGACTAGTCAACAACGGCCTTGGGATACTTGCGACGGATGGCGGCTTTGGTGCCGGGGTCTCTCCAGGAACAACAATAAACAGTTCGGAACTGCCGTCTCTCAAACGGCTCGATCTACGGATTGCCAAGAGTGTACGGACCGCCGGTCACGACTGGTCGATCTATATCGATGCGCGCAACCTGCTCAATCTGTCCAATCTGATGACGCTATTTGCGGAAACGGGCGATACCGCGAACGCGCAGAATCGGGAACGGACAATCGGCGATCCAAGTGTCGCGTCCGGCGAATACGCAGCGTTGTGGAATGAAGCGCAGACTGCCGGAGCGCTCGCCGCGGGCAATTCCGTCGACTTGAGCGGCTGCGCCAGCTGGGGGAGGCCGGCCGACTGCGTCGCGCTCACGCGCGTGGAACGCCGCTTCGGCAACGGCGACAAAGTGTTTACACTCGCCGAGCAGCAACGGACGTTCAACGCGTTTTACCACGACTTCTTCGGCGCATGGCGCTTCTACGCGCCGGGTCGCACGATCCGCATCGGGATGGAGCTGGCGCTCTAGCTACGTCAGGCGCCGGTTGTAGGAATCTGCGGCGGATGGCAAGTTAGTGGCCCATGCGCCCCCTCCTGCTCGCAGTCGCGCTTCTGAGCGCGGCCGCGTGTCGACATCCGCCTGCGGGAAGCACGACTCCCGCGCATCCTGCTCAGTCGCGCGTGACCCCACCGCAACCGGCGCGCGACACCGCGCTCGAGCAACGCGCTGGGCGCCTCGAGCTGAAGACACTCGAGCAGGAAGCACAGATCGAGGAGCTGCAGGATCGGTTGGACGACGCGCGGCGCGAAGTGGTACGGGCGATGGCCAAGCTGCAATCGCTTGCGACCCGGGCCGAGGCGGCATCCGGCATGGCCGAAGCCGAGATCGCGCTCGAGGCGCTGCGCAGTGCCAACGGCAGCGGTGGCGGCAGCTCGGCGGCGTCTCCCGAGCTCGCGCAAGGCACCCAGTTGCTGCAGCTCGCCACAGCCGAGTTCGACAAGCAGAACTACGCCGGCGCGCTGTACCTCGCGACGCAGGCGAAGAATGCCGCGGCCGCCGGGCAGGGACGCGTCACGAGCGAGCGCGGGACGCCGCGCACGAGCGAAATACCCTTCGCCCTGCCTCTCCATCTGCAAACGACGGGGCGCGCCAACGTGCGGGAGGGACCGGGCGCCACCTTCCGCGTGTCGTACACGCTCGATGCCGGCGCGGAACTGACTGCCTACGCGTACGTCGATCAGTGGGTGCGGGTCGCCGATGAATCAGAGCGCCCCGGTTGGATTCACCAGGGACTGATCGGGCGGCGACCCTAGCGATTCACGCGGCGGGAACGACCGGCCCCCCCCCCGTCGCGGCGACGACGCGATTGCCCCCCGCGCGTTTCGCTTGGTACAACGCGGCGTCGGCGGCCGCGATGAGGGGTTCCGGTCCGTCGCCATGCAGCGGGAAGGCGGCGACGCCGAGACTCAACGTGATCTTGCCGGCCGGCAGCTTTTCCTCCGCGATCTTGCGGCGAATCCGTTCGGCGAGCTTCTTGGCGGCGTCGATCTCCGTTTCGGGCATCATCAACAGGAATTCCTCACCACCATAGCGCGCGACGAAATCGACGTCGCGGCACGCTTCACGCATGATGGCGCCGATGCGTTTCAGCACGGCGTCTCCGGCCTGGTGGCCGTGCGCGTCGTTGTACTTCTTGAAGAGATCGAGATCGGCCATCAACACGGCGAACGGGTGGCGCAGGCGACGCGAGCGGCGTACCTCGTTGTCGAGCACTTCCATCATGCGCAACCGGTTGTACAAGCCGGTCAGTGGATCCGTGACGGAAAGACGTTCCAGTTCCGTGCGACTTTCGCGAAGCTTCGTCACCATGTTGTTGAAGACTTCGGTCAAATAGCCGACCTCTCCGCCGGTCGTCACCGGTAAGCCGACGTCGAGATCACCTTTGGCCACCCGCCCGGCCGCTTCCGACAACCGATCGAGCGGCCGCACGACCAGGAGACTCAGGAAGTAGGCGAGCGCGCCGACGACCGCGAGCAGCAAGCTGACGATGCCGAGCGTGACGTTCCGCAGCCGCGCGACCTGGCGGAATGCTTCGACGCTCGGAATCTCGGAGACGACGAACCAGTCGAGCGCGGGCACGAGACGAATACTGCCGACGGCGCGGTCTCCGGTGAAGCTCGAGAACTGCATCGCGCGGCCCTCATGCGTGAGCATCCATTTCGTGTCGCGGGGAGCGTAGTGTTGCTCCATCAACGCGGCGGAACTGCCGCGCGAGCTCACGATCAGCCGGCCGTCGCGTGACATGAGGTAGATCTGGCCCGATTCCCCGGGCGCAAAGCGGCGCAACGTCTCGGCGATCCCGCGCAGGTTCACGCGAGCCGCCAGCCCGCCGAGGAGGCGTTCGGCTCCACTGCGGCGCGTCGTTTTGATCGACACGGACACGATCATCTGGGCGTGTTCGCTCGTCGTATCCCAATACGGCTCCCCACGTGCCCAGGCGTTCGTCTTCAGGGCGCTGCTCCAGTCAGCCGGCAGCGGCACGGGGCGGACCCGGGAGGCGGTACTCGCGACCACGTGACCGTGACGATCGAGCACCAGCAGCTCGGCGTAATCGGGGAAACGGTCGCGCACCGAGTTGAGATAGTCTGTCAGTCGCTTGAAGTAGATCCCGGAGTGAATGGGCTCGCCCTTGACGAGCGGAATGCGCTCCAGGTTCTCGGTGACTAAGTAGGAGCTCGAGAAGACAAGCAGGTCGTAGCGCAGCTCTTTCAGCCACAGATCGACTTCGCGCACGGCCTGCGCGCTGACCCCGAGTAGCTCCTCGGAGGCTTTCGCGGTGAGCGCGCGCTTGTTTTCGATGTAGGAGATGTAGACCGTCGTGAGCGAAGGCAGCAGCGTCGCCAGCACGGCGAACATCAGCATCTTGCCTCGGATGCTGTCGAGGGTCTTCATGAGCCTCCGCGGGATGCCACAAGATTCATCTGCGACAGCGTATTGCAAGGGGAATGTCGTGATCTGGCGCACATCCATGCGGCGGGTCAGACTTCGCTGACGCCTCCCGACCTCGTCCACCGCCCCAATCGGAGATCTCATGAGCGATGCCTTGAGCCGGCGTTCCTTCCTTCAGTACGGTGCGGCTGCAATGACAGGTTCGGTTGTCGGCCAGGGAGTAGGAGCGCGGCATGCTGCGCCCCTACTCTCGACGACTACCGATTTCGATCTCGAGGGGACGACCATTGCGCAGCTCCAGGACGCGATGCGGACCGGCGCGCGCACGTCACGCTCGATCTGCGCCGCGTATCTCGCGCGGATCGCTGCGCTCGATTCCAAGCTGCACGCCGTACTGGAAACGAACCCCGACGCGCTGGCGATCGCCGATCGCCTCGACGCCGAGCGGAAAGCGGGAAAGCTGCGTGGCCCGCTGCATGGAATCCCGGTGCTGGTCAAGGACAACATCGCGACGGGAGACCGGATGATGACGACCGCCGGCTCACTCGCGCTCGCCGGCACTACGCCCCCGCGCGATGCGCCGCTCGTCGCCCGGCTCCGCGCCGCCGGCGCGGTGATCCTCGGCAAGACGAATCTGTCGGAGTGGGCGAACATCCGATCCAATCAGTCGTCGAGCGGCTGGAGCGCGCGCGGCGGCCAGTGCGCCAATCCCTACGCGCTCGATCGCAATCCCTGCGGCTCGAGCTCGGGCACCGGTGCCGCGATCGCCGCGAGCTTCGCCACCGTCGGTGTGGGCACCGAGACGGACGGCTCGATCGTCTGCCCGTCGGGCGCCTGCTCGCTCGTTGGCGTGAAGCCCACACTCGGATTGATCGAAGGCGCCGGGATCATTCCGATCGCACACAGCCAGGACACCGCGGGACCGATGGCGCGTAGCGTCGCCGATGCGAGCGCGCTGCTCGGCGCTTTGAGCGGTCACGATTACAGCGCGAGTCTCGATCCCAACGGCCTGCGCGGTGCGCGCATCGGCGTCGCGCGCAAGAAATTCTTCGGCTACAGCCCGGAAGCCGATGTGCTGGTAGAAGCGGCGATCACCGTATTGAAGGGGCAAGGTGCGGTGCTCGTTGATCCGGCGGATATTCCACACGCCGGCGAGTATGACGACTCGGAACTGATCGTGCTGCTCTCTGAGTTGAAGGCGGATCTCGCGACGTATCTCGCGCAGTGGGCGCCGACCGCGCCGGTCAAGTCACTCGCCGACGTGATTGCATTCAACGACTCTCACAAGACGAGCGAGATGCTCTACTTCGGCCAGGAGTTGTTCGTCCAGGCGCAGGAGAAGGGCCCGCTCACCGATCAGGTATATCGCGATGCGTTGGCCAAGGATCAGCGGCTGTCGCGCACGGAAGGTTTGGACGTCGTGTTCGCGCAACAGAATCTCGACGCGATCGTCGCGCCGACCGGCAGCCCGCCGTGGCCGACGGATCTGGTGAATGGCGATCATTTCCTCGGCGCGAGCTCGACACCGGCTGCCGTCGCCGGCTATCCGAGCGTCGCGGTGCCGGTCGGATATTCGTTCGGCCTGCCGGTCGGGATGTCGTTCATCGGGAAGGCGAACAGCGAAGCGACGCTCCTGAAACTCGCGTACGCCTACGAGCAGGCGGCCCAGCCACGCAAGGCGCCGCGCTTTCTGCCGACGGCGGACCTAACCTCACCGTAAGGGCGCACCGGCCGCGATCCAACGGCCGAGCAGCTGGCGCTCCTCGGCCGTCATCCCGGTCTTGTTGTTGAGCGGCATAGTTTTGGTCTCGACGGCGCGCACTTGAATGCGCGCAGCGAGACGCGCGATGCTCTCCGGCGTGTCGAACGTCACCCCTCCCGGCGCCGGACCGAACGTGGGATCGGTTTGGAACCGCGAATGACAGGGCAGGCAGCGCTGCGCAATCACGGAGCGCACGGTTACAAATGCGGGCACGGATGTCGAGGCGACTGGGGCAGGCGCGGCCGCTCCTTTGGGAGTCGCGAAGAAGATCGCGGCGGCGAGCGCGATCGCGGCGGGGACCAACGCCCACCTCGTCGAGCGGGCGCGGCCGACCATGGCGTGACGCACCGCGGCACCGGCCACGAACAGGAGCAGCAGAATCAGCCAATTTGCCGGACTCGCGTAGGTGGCCGGGTAGTGATTGGACAGCATGATGAAGAGCAGCGGAAACGTCATGTAGCTGTTGTGCACCGAGCGTTGCTTGGCGCGCTCGCCCAGCGCGAAGTCGGCGGGCCGGCCGGCGCGAGTCGCATCGAGCATCTGCTGCTGCGCGGGCAAGATGCGCACCCACACATTCGCGACCATGATCGTGCCGAGCAGGGAACCGACGTGCATGTACGCGGCGCGTCCCGAGAGGAGCCGGCAGAGCAAGACTGTTACGCCCGTAAAAAGGGCCAGCGAAATTCCCGCGGCGACGCCGCGCTGCCGCGCCAGCGGCGAGCGCCAGAGCCAGTCGTAGATCAGCCATCCAAAAACGAGCAGCGCGATCCCCAACGCGATCCCGATGCCCCGACCGATGCGGGCGGTGCCGGGATCGAGCAAATACGCGTCGCTCAAATAGTAGACCAGCACGAGCAACGAGATGCCGGTGATCCACGTGAGCATCGCTTCCCACTTGAACCAATGCAGCACGGGCGGCACTTCGCCCGGGCGGGGCCGGCGTTTCTCGACCTGATAGAATCCGCCGCTGTGGACCATCCAGAGATCGCCTTCGACGCCCGGCCGTGCCATCGCGGGCGCCGTCAACGTGCGATCCAACCAAATGAAGTAGAAAGAGCTGCCGATCCAGGCGATCCCGGCGATGAAATGCGTCCAGCGGAGCAGGAGATTTGCCCAGTCGCCGAGCCAGCTCATGGGCGCTAATCTGCAGCTAAGTTCTGGACCATGCACATCGTCTTGCTGCTTGCGACCCTTGCCTCCAGCGACACGCTGACCGGTCGTGTCACCGACCAATCTGGCCAGCCGGTCGCTCTCGCTACCGTTGAAATTGCCGAGCTCGGCACGCGCACGACGACGACCGCCGATGGTGCATTCCAGTTCAGTATTCCCAGCGGCACGTACACTTTGACCGTGACGCGTGCCGGCTTTGCGCCGGCATCGCGCACGATCGCAGTCCGCGGGACAACGACACTGGATGTGCGGTTGACCGCGAGCCCATTCGCGCTCGAGCCGGTCACCGTCACCGCGACTCGCCATCCGATCGCTCCCGATCTGTCGCCGTTACCGGTCGCGTCACTCAGTGGCGAAGGCCTGCGTCGCGAGCAGGGCGTGTCACTCGCCCACGTTCTCGAGGCGCTGCCCGGTCTCCGCACATTGAGTACCGGCGCGCAGATCGGCAAACCGGTGATTCGTGGGTTGGCGGGAGCGCGCGTCGTCGTGTTGGAGAACGGCAGCCGGCTGGAAGACTACTCGTGGAGCGATGAAGACGGACCGTCCATCGAGACGGGATTCGTGCGTCGGGTCGAAGTGATCCGCGGACCGGCGAGCGTGCTCTAC
>DATGVZ010000035.1:0-2880 GCA_035299765.1 Gemmatimonadales bacterium | reverse complement strand
CATTAGGCGATTGACATCAGAAACGATTCGCTGCTGAGTCTCAACGCGCCTCCGTCCGATTTTCCGAAGGTCTGCTTATCTCGGCTGGCTCCCGGCGTTCATCGGACAGGTGTCGGCGTGGGTGTCTCTTCCAGCCACATTGACATTGACAGGCGCGGATGGCGTAATCGGCTATCGAGCTCGGCCGAATACTCCTTCGGCAAACGGGCGAAATAATGCCAAGTCGTATAGTCCGGTACCTGAATTACTTCTTGGCCGCATGTACGATTGCGAGCAGCAGTCTCTATCTTTTCTATCTCAGATCGCACGACATGGTGAGACCTTGGTCTGGAATCAACAGCCTTCTCCTGGGATTGTTTATGGCGTCCTGTGGTGTACTTGAAAAAACAAGGGGTGGTCGTTGGTCCATTGCTCTGTTTGCCGTCGCAAGCTTGCTAAATGTGGTGGCGGCCTTGTTGTTCTTTCGGTAGCCACGACCACAGGCTCGCTGGCCAACAGGCTGCTGCAGCCGGTGAGTATTGGATTGTCGAGTCGGCGGACTTATTTGTTAGACGCCTGAAGTGAATCCTCAAAGACGGAGGATACAAACTTTGGAGACTGAGCATCAGGAATAAGACAACGCGATGCCCGACCGGGCGCCCGACCCTCAATCGCCAGTCCGAATCATTCCCACTGATAGTCCGGTCCAACCGCATCCGGGCATCGCGCTCTGTTCGTCAGGCGGTGGGTATCGGGCAATGCTGTTTCACCTAGTGTCCTGTCCCAGTAGAAAGTGAAACAAATGGCGCGGCCCACTCGTACTGCTCTACAAGGAGGCGAGCATGCGAACGGGACGCCCCAAGGTTGCGTTGATATTGACGACGGACGAACGGCAACGATTGGAATCGCTGGCGCATCGGTCGCGATCGGCGCCGCACGTCGCACGCCGTGCCCGGATCATCTTGGCCTGCGCCGACGGCAGCGACAGCAACCGCGTGGCTCGCCGCCTGCACGTGACCCCCGCGACGGTGTGCAAATGGCGCGGCCGGTTCGTGCGGAAGCGCTTGGATGGCCTCTATGACGAACCGCGCCCGGGCGCGAAGCGGACGATGAGTGACGAGCAGGTCGAAGCCGTGATCGTCCGCACACTGGAAACGACGCCGCGTGGTGCGACGCACTGGAGTACGCGTGAGATGGCAAAAGCCGTCGGCATGAGTCGAATGGCTATCAGTCGAATCTGGCACGCGTTCGGGTTGCAGCCGCATCGGAGCGAGACGTTCAAGCTGTCGACCGATCCGCTGCTCGTCGAGAAAGTTCGAGATATCGTCGGACTGTATCTGGATCCGCCGGCGCACGCGGCGGTCTTCTGCGTCGATGAGAAGCCGCAGATCCAGGCGCTTGATCGCACGCAACCGCTGCTGCCGATGCAGCCGGGCCAAGTGGAACGCCGGACGCACGACTACACACGACACGGCACCACGACGTTGTTCGCCGCGCTCAACGCGAAGACGAGCGACGTGATCACGCAGTTTCACCAACGACATCGATCGGCGCAGTTTCGGGAATTCCTGGATCTCATTGATGCCCAGGTGCCACGCCGGCTCGACGTGCACATCATCATGGACAACTACAGCACGCATAAAACGACGCTGATCCGGAACTGGTTTGCCAAGCGCCCACGCTTTCACGTCCACTTCACACCCACTTATGGCTCGTGGCTGAGTCTCGTAGAACGCTGGTTCGCCGAGTTGACGATGAAGCAGATCCGCCGCGGCGCGTATGGCAGCGTGACGCAGCTGAAAGCCGGCATCCAGGAATTCATCGATGCGCATCAGGCGAATCCTAAGCCGTTCGTTTGGACGAAATCCGCCGACGAGATCCTCGCCAGCATCGCTCGCTTTGCACAGCGGACCGCCGACGCGCGGGCCGCGCAATCCATGTCACGAATCACTGGGACAGGACACTAGGAGGCCGTCGTCGCGGCGCCCGTCAGCTCCTGCGCCCTGCGGCGGTATCCCGCGAGGAGCGCGCGTGTGACGGAGCCGGGAACACCTGCGCCGATCGTTCGGTCGTCGACGCGGACGATCGGCACCACCTCGCGCGTCGTGCTGGTCAGGAACGCTTCATCCGCGCTGAAGAGATCGCCGTCGCGCAAGACCGCCTCGTGCACCGGGATGCCGAGCGCCTCGCCGACCTCGAAGAGAAACTCGCGGGTGATGCCCGGCAGGAGCCCCGAGTCGAGGTTCGGCGTGAGCGCCGCGCCGTGCTTCACGATGAACAGATTCGACTGCGTGCACTCGGCCAGCTCGCCGCGATAGTTCCGCATGATCCCTTCGTACCCGCCGCGGCGGAACGCCTCCTGCATCGCGAGCGCGTTGTTCAGCAGGTTGTTCGACTTGATCAGCGGGCTCACCGACCCCGGGTGGTTCCTCACGATCGGCACGAGCGCGACGCGGACGCCCTTGTCGAACACCTCCGCCGGCGGCTCCACGTGCGGCTTGACGATGACGACGATCGAGGGGGCGGGGCAGGAGGCCGGATCGTAGGACAGCTCGCCCACGCCGCGCGTCACGAGGATGCGGATGTACGCGTCGCCGCCCGCCGCATCGCCGAGTCGGGCCGCGCGCATCGTGTCCCGGCAGCGCGCGTCGATCTGCTCGTCGGACAGCGGAACGCCGAGGGCGAGCATCCCGGCGGATTTCCGGAGCCGGCGCACGTGCCGGTCGAACAAAAACGGCTGGCCATTGTAGGTGCGCAGCGTCTCGTAAACGCCCTCGCCGTAGAGAAACCCGTGATCGAAGACGGAAATGACCGCGTGCTCACGGTCGGACGCACGGCCGTTCACGTTGACGAAGGCGGGCATGAAGGGAGAGTACCACAAAGGACACGAGGGACACCAAG
>DATGVZ010000034.1:0-5426 GCA_035299765.1 Gemmatimonadales bacterium | reverse complement strand
AGTGGGAGACGGCGTTCGATGCGCTGAGCGAGGGCATTGCGGTCGTCGATGATGAGGGCCGGGTGCGCCGCGCCAACCGCGCGCTCGCCGGCCTCCTGGGCGTTGCGCTTCCCAGTGTCGTCGGGGCCTCACTCGGCGAGGCGCTCCTGGGCAAGTCGCATGCGCTAGCCGACCTGCTGTCCGCGGCGCGGCGCGGTGAACGCCCCGCCCCGCTCGTGGCCCGCTCCGACCGGTTGCGGCGCGCCCTGCGCGTGAATGCGGCTCGCATCCCCGGCGCGACGACCGAGCAAAGCACGGTCGTCCTCGTCGAAGACGTCACGGAGCAGCAAGCGCTCGAGACACAGCTCGTGCAAAGCGAGAAACTGGCGGCGGTTGGCCAGCTGGTGTCGGGCGTCGCGCACGAGCTGAACAACCCGCTCACCTCGATCGCGGGGCTTTCGGAGTTTCTGCTCGAGCAGAAGGAGCTCGGCAAAAAAGATCGTGGCCACCTCCAGGTCATTCAAGAGCAGGCCGAGCGGGCCGGGCGGATCGTGCGCAATCTGCTGACGTTCGCGCGCAAGGGATCGGGCGAACAGCTGCCGGTCGACCTCAACGACGTGATCCGGCGCACGCTGTCACTCACCTCCTATGACATGAAGCTCAACGACATCACGGTGACGCGCGAGTTGAGTGGCGCGCTGCCGGAGGTCATGGGCGACCGCCATGGACTGCAGCAGGTCGTCCTCAACCTCATCACCAACGCCGCGCAGGCCGTGGCCGACAATCCGCGCGAGCGCGCGCGCGAGATCACCGTGTCCACATGGTTCGACGGGCAGGTCCATCTGCGGGTCGCCGACACCGGACCCGGTATCCCCGAGCAAGTGCTGCAAAGCGTGTTCACGCCGTTCTTCACGACGAAGGAACCCGGCAAGGGCACGGGGCTCGGTCTATCGATCACCTATTCGATCGTGGAGAGCCACGGCGGTCACATCACGATCGAGCCTGCTGGCACCACAGGGGGGGGCCGCAGCGGCGCCGCGTTCCGCGTGGACTTGCCGCCCGCGCCCGCCGACGCATTGCGCGCCGCCAAGACGCCGATTCCCGAGCCGGCGAACGCGCCGCCGTTCGTCAAACGCACGATTCTGCTCGTCGACGGCGATCCAGCGGTGCAGCGCACGATCAAGGCGCTGTTCGCACGCGATGGACATCTCGTCGAGGTCGCGGGCGATCCCCAGCACGCACTCGATCTCGCACAGCGCGGTGGCTTCGACCTCGTCATCGCGGACGCGCGCGCCATGGCGCCCGGAAAACGCGGGACGCTGCTCGCGGAAGAATTGGTGACGCGGATTCCGACGCTGCGGGAACGCATGATCGTCGCGACGGGCGACGTGCGGCCTACGACCGAAGAGACGCTGGCGCGTCTCGGCGTGCGTTACGTGCGCAAGCCTTTCAACCTGCGCGATCTTCGCGTCGAAGCCGCGCGCTTGTGGGAGGCGACCGCGCTGTCGTAAGACTCCGCGGGCCAACCGAACGTCCCGAGATTGACCGCACCGCCCGGTGCGAACCGCACGCCTTCGCGCAGCAAGAGCGCGCGCTGCAAGACGGCGCTGTGATCCTGACCAGAAAAAGAAATGCGACCGGCCGCGTTGATCACGCGCCACCACGGGACGTCGTTGTCTTCGGGGAGTGCGGAGAGCGCCCAACCGACCGTGCGCGCGGCGCCGGGCCGGCCCGCGAGGCGCGCGATGATGCCGTACGTCGCCACCCGTCCCTTGGGGATGTGACGGACCACGCGATAGATCCGATGATAGAATGGATTCACAAGGGAGCCTGCTACTAGCTTACGCGGAGGACATCTTCAAGCAAGCCTGCGTCTCCACCCCCCACTATTGACAAAATGTCATCCAGTGCTCTCCGCTCCCGGGGCCACGCGAAACGGCTCGCCGCCGTCTGGGCGGTCAACCATTCCGCACGATCGTGCTCGTCGGACAGGCGCACCGTCACATCCGGCGATACGAACGCGGCGAACACCGGAATCATCGCTAATTCATCGGTGCCGTGCTGATAGAATGCTTCGGTGCGGCTGAGATTGTAGAGTCGTTCGGGCGCGAGGCCCGTCTCTTCGCGCAGCTCGCGCACCGATGCCTGCACGGGCGTCTCGCCGGGTTCGATGGTGCCGTGCACCGTCTCCCACGAACCCGGACAGCGCCCGTTGTTGCCGCGGCGCAGCGCTAGCACCTCGAGCTGCCGCCCGTCCCCACGCAATGCGTAGGTGTCCACGAAGGACACGCGAATGGAAGTCAGCGACGCCGGCCGAGCACTGCTTCGAGCCGCGCCGAGAGCGCGCGGGCGCGGAACGGCTTGGTGAGAAAATCGTCGGCGCCGAGCTCGAAGACGCGGACTTCATTGTCCTCGTCGCCCTTCGCCGTCAGCACGATGACGGGAATGTTCGCGGTGGCGGGTCGCGACCGCAGATGCGAGAGCACGCCGTAGCCATCGAGCCCCGGAAGATTCAAGTCGAGCACGATGATGTCGGGACCCACGCGATCGACCTGGTCGAGGGCCTGGACGCCGTCACGCGCTTCGGTCACGGCGTAGCCGTCGCGCTCCAGCAAATCGCGCATGACTTTGCGCAAGCTGTCTTCGTCGTCTACCAATAGCACTTTCGACGCCGGTTGACCGTGCGCGCCCGATCGGCGGACGGGTGCCGCCGTTTCCTCGAGCAGATCGAAGTGCGTCGAAACGGGCGCGGCTTCGGGCGCTGGTGTAGACTGCCCTGCCGCGCTGCCGGAGCCGCGCGCACTGCCGGAGCCGCGCTTCGGGGCCGGTGCTTCTTCGTAAGGCCCGCTTTCGTCGGACGGAATATCCACGACCCGCGTCAGCTCTTCGATCGTCGATTCGCCTCGCGTCACGTGCGTGAGCCCTGAATCCCAGAGCGACTTCATCCCACCGCGTTTCGCAGCGTCCGCGACCCGGTCCGCCGCCTCGCCCGCGGCGATGCACCGCTCCAGCTCGGGATTCATCGTGAGAATCTCGAGAATCGAGAAGCGGCCGCGATACCCCGTCATGGCGCAATCCGGACAACCCGCCGCCCGATACAGCGGCGTGCCCGCCGGGATCCAGCGCCGCAGCCGCTCGGGCGGCGCCTCCATCCAGACTTCTTTGCACGTCGGGCAGAGCTTACGCATCAGCCGTTGCGCCACGACGCCGCGCAGCGACGCGGCGATCTTGTATGGCTCCACGCCGATGTCGACGAGCCGCGTGACCGCGTTGGCGGCATCGTTGGTGTGAAGCGTGGACAGCACGAGGTGTCCGGTGAGCGACGCCTGCACCGCGATCTGCGCCGTCTCCTTGTCGCGGATCTCGCCGACGAGGACGACGTTCGGGTCCTGGCGCAGAATCGAGCGCAGCGCCGCCGCGAACGTCAGCCCGGCCTTCTCCTGCACCTGCACCTGCACGATGCCCTGCATGCGGTACTCGACCGGGTCTTCGACCGTCACGATGTTCACGCCCTCGCTCTTGATCTCATTGATCGCCGAGTAGAGCGTCGTGGTCTTGCCGGATCCGGTCGGGCCGGTGACGAGAAGGATGCCCTCGTGATTCTCGAGCAGCCGCCGGATCGCCTCCGCTTCCCCTGGGTTGAGGCCCAGCGAATCGAGCGACTTCACGGTGGCGCGGGAATCGAGAATACGGATGACGACTTTTTCGCCGAGCTGCGCGGGCAGCGTCGAGACGCGCAGGTCGATGGGCTGGCCGTTGACGGCAACGCGGGCGCGGCCGTCCTGCGGTCGCAGCCGGTCGGCAATGTCGAGCGATGACATGATCTTGATGCGCGAGATCAGCGGCAGCCCGGCCTGGCGCGGGATCTTCATGACCTGTCGGAGCACGCCGTCGATCCGGTAGCGCACCGCCACGCCGCCCTCTTCCGGCTCGACGTGGATGTCACTGGCACGAGAGAGGATGCCTTCCGAGATGATCATATCCACGAGCCGCACCACCGGCTTCTGGCTCGCATCCGCCTCGGAGATGTTGAGCTCTTCGGGGGGCGCGTCCCTCAGCGTCGTCAGGACTTCATCGTCGCCCATGCCTTCGAGCAGCTTGTCGATCGCTTTTTCCGGCTTGTACATCTCGTCGAGCTTCTCGGAAATCTTTGAGGGCGCTAGCAGGAACAGCCGGATCTCACGCGCCGTCGCGAAGGCCAGCGCCTTCTCGGCATCGAGATCGAAGGGATTGGCTGTACCCAGCTCGAGGAAGGAGTCGGTGAGACGCAATGGCAGCACACGATAGCGGCGGGCGAGCTGCTCGGGTACGCCCTCGCGGATCGCGGGATCGATTTTGGAGGCGTCGGCGATCTTGAGCCGGAAGCGATGCGACAACTTGTCGATGATTTCGGCGTCGGTCGCGATCTTCTCGGCAACGAGCGCTTCCCACAGCGTCCGGCCCGTGTCCGACTTTCCCCGGAGCTCCTGGAGGAGCTCTGGGGTGATCAGGCCCTCGAGGGATTGGGCCAGCCATTCGTCGGGGAACGCCGTGACCGCCATTCGACTGTCTCCAAAGTAGTGCTGCCGGCGATTCAGTCCAGTCTTTTCGTTACAGGATATCCCAAAAATCGCGCGCTACGTCGAATGCCACGTGCGCATTATGGGATTGCAAGCCATAGCCTGCCTCGACGCGAAACACACCCAACCATTCAACACCCAATCCCACGGTGATGCGGGTGCCCGGCGTCACACGCCAGGGGGTCAGGGGAATAGCATCATCGGTCCACCCCGCGGCCGCGTACGGAGCGAGCGTAATCGTTCCCGGTGTGCGCGCCGGACCCGGTGCGAGACGAAGGAATGGTACAGCAGTCCGCCATTCGACATGAACGAGCGCGAGACGACGCCCGCCCCAGTCCCGAAACGGGTCGCCGAGCAGCGTGCCGCGGCCACCCAGGACAAACGCGCGGTGCGGTGGCAAGGCCGACGTCGCGAGACCGAACTGGAAGCGCGCAAGAATACGGCTGCCCCCGATCGGCGCGAGTACGTGTCCCGCACCGCTGATGCGCGCGTAATTGCTCGTGCCGTTCTGTACTCGCCCTCCGCCTTCAACCGTGAGCTCGGCGGCGAAGTCATGGCGGACCGCGAAGCCTTCACTGCGCCGGCGCAAGGTCATCGCGGCGGACGCGTAATCGCCGTCGGCGATCGCGGGATTGAGCCGATAGCGCCCAGTCGCGGGCGATGCGTGCACGGTCTGGGTCGCGATGCGCTCCCCGGCAGCCATCAATCGTATTTCGCCTCTGCCGCCGAGACTCTGCCGCACAGCGAGTCGCATTCCGGTGGCGCGATAGTAATCGCCGTAGTCATCACCGAATTCCTGCGCAGCGAGCGAATTGAGCAACGGCGCGACCACGCGCGAATCCGCGATGTCGCGGATTTGCCGGTACGCGGACAGCTCGATGCCGTCCA
>DATGVZ010000033.1:0-15688 GCA_035299765.1 Gemmatimonadales bacterium | reverse complement strand
AAAGTCGCGGGAGGCCGCTAACGCATTATCTTGAGCCGCGATCATCCCCATCCGATTCTGGCGTGGGGGGACGCGGAGTATCAACAGCCAACGTCAGGAATTGCCGTGCCAGCTTAGGACCCATTCCTTTTTCTTCGTGCTTGAAGAAGATGTAGGCATCGGTCCAGGCCTCACCCAAGGCCTGGACCTTTTGCATCCAGTCCCGCAGCGAGTCTTCCGCATAGCCTTCGTCGCGTAGCCGCATGTAGCCAAAGTCGGCTGTTGCGACGAGCGGCGTGGTCCCTTCCTGCGTATCCGCGATGCACAGTGCGGTGTTCGTGCTCCGCAACAACTCGTAGACGTCGTCTGACCACCACGATGGGTGACGGAACTCACAGGCCGCGCGGACATCCGACGGCAACTGTGTGAGTAGATCACTGAGCCGCGCCTTGTCTTTCTTAAAATTAGGGGGTAATTGAAACAGCACTGCGCCCAGCTTGGCATCAAGCTTGCGAATCGTCTCGAGGAAGAAGCGGAGCGGGTCGTCGATGTTCTGAAGGCGCGCGAAGTGAGTAATGCGCTGTGGCGCCTTGAGAACGAATGTGAATCGCTCGGGCGTCGCTGCATGCCAACCGGCGACGGTTTTGGCGCTGGGCATGCGATAAAACGTGTAATTGATTTCGACCGTGCCCAATTGCTGGGCGTAGAACTCGAGCCACTTGGCGCTCGGGAGCTTGGGCGGATAGAAGCTTCCCTTCCATTCCGGGAAGTTGTAGCCGGACGTACCGACGTGGAGCCGCATGAGTCTAGCGGCAAAGCTAGTCTCACCATTCTTGATGGGGGAGTTGTCGCATGAAGAAGCTCAAGTTCACACTCGCCGCGCTGGTGTTCGTCGTAGCAGCCTGCGGAACATCGGCCGAGACCGAACGGAAGCTCGCTGAGCTCGAGCAGGCCAACGCACAGAAAGACAGTTTGATGCAGGACGTGGCCCTGAGCTCGCGGCTCCTCAGCGACATCAATGTCGAAATCGCGAAGGTGAAAGTGCGCGGGAGGCTCAATGTGTCGAGCGAGAGCCCGGTCACCGCGTCGAGCGATACACTGCTCGCCAAGCTGCGCTACGTCGTCACCCGCGTGCGGGAAACCGAGAGCCAGCTGAGTCAGAGCCGCGAGCACATCAAGAACCTGACCAACCTGTCGGACAGCCTCCGGGCGACGCTCGACTCGACCGCGAGCAACCTCCAGGCGGTGATCGCGACGCAGAAGCAGACCATCGACCTGCTCACGGATCAGGTCAACACCCTTACGGCGGAGAACGTGGCGCTGCGCGACAGCCTCTCGACCGGGTACTACGTGATCGGGACGAAGGCCGAGCTCAAGAGGAAGGGCATCCTCACCGAGCAGGGCGGCGGCCGCGTGCTGTTCATCCTCTGGCGGACCGGCAAGACGCTGCAGCCGGCGCGCAACCTCGATCCGTCGCTCTTCACGGCGATCGACACGCGCAAGGTCACGCAGATCCCCCTGCCCAGTGCGCGGGCCGAGTACCGGATCGCGTCGCTGCAAGACCTGTCGTACGTGGCTGAGGAGCGTAAACACAACAAGTACTCGGGGACGTCGAGCCTCACCATTACGTCGCCTGTGGATTTCTGGCGCAGCTCGAAGTTCCTCATCATCGTGCTCGAGGGGTCTTCGACGCCAGTGGCCAACCAGGAGCAGCCACGCACTTCTGAGTCACAAGCCGTGAGCCGCTAGCGACGTCTGCAACACTCGACGTGCAAGAGGCCAGGGAAAGCTCTCCTGGCCTCTTGTGCTTCAGGGTAGTTTGCATCTCATGTCTACAAGATGCCCGTGGACCTCCGACAACGCCCAGATGATTGCCTATCACGACACCGAGTGGGGCGTTCCGGTCCACGACGACCGGCAACTCTTCGGCAAGCTCGTGCTCGATGGATTCCAAGCGGGACTCTCGTGGGCCATCATTCTGCGCAAGCGCGACGCGTTCCTGAACGCCTTCGACGGTTTCAATCCGGAAAAAATGGCCCGCTACGATGCGCGTCGCGTTGCCAAGATCCTCAGAGATCCGGGCATCGTCCGTAACCGTCAGAAAGTACGATCAGCGGTCGGCAATGCCCGCGCGTTTCTCAAAATGGTCGAGGCGGGAGAATCGTTGGACGCGTTTCTCTGGCAGTTCGTCGGCGGCGCCCCGAAGCGCAACGCCTGGAAGACGCTCCGCGGCGTCCCCGCGGAGACGAAGGAATCGACGGCGATGAGCAAGGCTCTTGTGGAACGTGGCTTTCGATTCGTGGGACCAACGATTTGTTACGCCTTCATGCAAGCCGTTGGTATGGTCAACGACCATCTCGTGACCTGCTACAGATATCGAGAGCTTACTTCGCCCGCTCCAGGTATTGGCCGGAGCGCGGGTCCACGCGCACCTTCTCGCCGGGGCTGATAAACTCCGGCACTTGCACCGTCACACCGTTGGACAATTTCGCCGGCTTGGTGCTCGCGGTCTTCGTCGCGGTCTTCATCACCGGCGAGGTCTCAACCACCTTCAGCTCGATCACCGACGGCAGCTCGATGGCGATGGGGCGTCCGTCCAACCACTCCACCTGCACGACCATCTCCGGCTGCAACCAGGGCGTGTCCTCACCGACGGCCCGCTCGTCGAGTGTGAACTGCTCGTACGTCTGCTGATCCATGACGTGGACGCCACCCTGGTCCTGATAGAGAACCTGCATCTCCTTCGTATCGAGACGCGCTTCGTTGAGAAAATCGGTGGCGGCGAGACGCTGATCGAAGGTGTTGCCCGAAACGAGATTCCGAAAACGCACCTGGACGAACGCGCGCAGGTTGCCGGGCGTGCGGTGCGTAAAGTCCATGACCCGGCACGGCTGGCCCTCGATCATGAGGACGTGACCTTTGCGAATCTCTGTGGCTTTCATGGGAGCGGGAACTTAAACCGGCTGCCTTGGCACTCCAAGGCCCCGAGTGCTATCGCCTTGCTTGAACCGATGCCGTTTACTAGCGTGAGCAACCTCACACCTGTTTCGCGCGTCGGATTGCAGCTTTCCGCAGCATAGTGTCCACAATGTGTCGCAGGGGTTTTTAGCGTAACGCATTGTCTAGTAGCCAGATAGATGACCGGCACCAAGCTTGCCTCTCTCGTACGCGTAAGGGAGGGACGCATGATAAGGCCCATCATCCATCGTCAGCTGACTCGCGGCGATCTCGCCTGTCTGGTCGAGGAGATCGCCCGAATGGATGTCACCGAAGGTCGCGAGGCCGATCAGGCTCTTCAGGCCGGCGCCGTCGATACCGTCCTCGATTCTCCTGCCGCGCTCGAGGCCGTGTTGGGCCGCGGTGGCGCTCCCGCGCCTCTCCCCCTCACGCTGCTCTGGTACGTCCCCATCCGCGCTCAACTGCGAGTGCGTGGCGTGACCGACATTCTGCTCGCGGATTACGCCGCTACGCTGCCGGTCGTTTTCGCGACCTCGCAGTCGCGGACCGCGATCGCGCAAGCCGAAGACGGCATGACCGAGTGGTGGCGGTTCGTCGCCGCGTTGCCGCAAGGGACGGTCGCGCAGGCGGAAGCGGCGGCCGATGCCGCGGCACTGGCACTCTGGTGGGCAGGGTGTTTCCCGGAATGGGTCGAGCGCGGCAGCTCCGGTCGCGGCACGGTGCGCGCCTACGTGACGTTCGCCGGCCGGATGCTCGCGCTCGCCGCCGATCTCCTCGAGTCCTCCGCACCCGAAGAGGCGGCACTCTGCGCCCGCGCCGCCGATGCGCGCACCGAGCTGCATGCGGCGCTCGCCGAAGCCCGCGTCGAATACATCGGCGACGATCCGCACAGTAGCGAAAGCCGCCTCAACCGATTCTTGAGGCGGCTCGCCGACAACTAGCGCTGCTCTTTCAACGATTCGACGCGCTGCAGGTTGGTCACCGCTTTCCCGTACGTCCCTTCGATTGCCAACGCCGCGCGATACTCTGACTCCGCGGCGCGGTACTGACCGGTCCGCTCCAGCGCCATGCCGAGGTTGTTATGGAACGTGGCAACCTTGTCGTTGCGCTGAACAGCCCTCTTCAAAGGCTCGATGGCGTCCTGGAACCGCTCCAGCCGGATGTACAGCGCGCCGAGGTTGTTGAGCGCCCACACATCCGTGCTATCGAGCACGATCGCGCGCTGGTAGGACGCGATGGCGGAATCCGTCTTGCCCAGCGCTTCGAACGCACGGCCCTGAAGCCGCAGCGGCTCACTCGAAGTCGAATCGAGCGCGATCGCCCGCTCGATGTGAATGAGAGCGCTATCGGGCTGGCCACCCTCCAACAGGACGCGGCTCAGATTGAGCCGGCTCTTCACGTGCGTTGAATCGATGCTGAGCGACTGGACAAAGGCACTCTCCGCCTGCACACGATCGCCCGCCTTCCAAGCCGATAATCCGAGCATGTAGAAGCCCCACGGGTTCGTGGGCCGGCTCTCGGTGTACGTCTTGAAGAGCGCCGTCGCATCGTCATAGCGATGATCACGATACGCGGAGTCTGCGATCTCGAACGTGACGGGACCGGTGATGACGCGCGCCGGCTGCGCGCTGCTGGCCGGCGTGACCGCCACCGGCTTCGACACGACAGGCTCACCCGCCGCTGCCTGATTGGGCGTGCGCTCGTTACAGGCGGCGAAGGTGTAGGCTCCGATCACCGCGCTGAAGATGCCGGCCATGACGAGCACCGGGAAACGCAGCGATCGATTGGACGGATCCACCGAAAATTGATACGACATGGCTCCTCCGGGAGCAGGGTTCGCCCGGAGGAAAAGCATTCAGCAGACCACTACCTAAAACGTTGTAATTCAACGCCCTTTTTCACGACTGTGGTGCAACGAACCCTTTCACGCCGCTAGTTATGTGTCCCGTTGAACACCGAGCCGCCGCATGATTTTCAGGAGGCTCGCGTGATCCGAGAGCCCCAGCTCTTTGGCGGTCTTGGTGACGTGCCAGTCGTTGCGCTGCAGCGCCTGAATCACGATTTGGCGCTCTGCTTCGAGCTTCTGCACCTCGAAGGTGAGCGGTGAGGGGTGAGCGGTAAGCGGGACTCCTCCACGTCTATCGCGGATTTCGGGCGGCACAGCGGCGCGCGTAAGCTCGTCACTGTCTGTCGCGATGATCATGCGCTCCACGACGTTGCGCAGCTCCCGGATGTTGTTGCGGCGCCAGTCGTACGACATCAGCGCCTCGATGACATCAGGCGCGATGGCCTTCGGTCGCATGCCGAAGCGCTCGCAGGTCAACGCGACGAGATGCTGGACGAGGGCCGGCACGTCCGATAGCCGGTCGCGGAGCGGCGGCACGCGCAGGATGTGGGTATTGAGCCGATAGAAGAGATCCTCACGGAAACGACCTTCGCTCACCTCTTTTTCCAGGTCGCGATGCGTCGCCGCCACGACACGAGTGTTTACGTCAATCGTCTTGGTTCCCCCGAGCCGCGTGACTTTGCGATCTTCCAGCACGCGCAAGAGCTTGGCCTGCGCCGCCGCAGACAGGTCGCCGATCTCGTCGAGGAACAACGTGCCGCCACTGGCCGATTCAAATGCACCCTTGCGGGTGGCATTGGCACCCGTGAATGCGCCCCGCTCGTGTCCGAACAGTTCGCTCTCGACGAGCTCATGCGGCAGTGCCGCGCTGTTGATCGCGACAAACGGCCCTTTGGGGTTGGCGCCGAGGCGGTGCAGCTCGCGAGCGACGAGCTCTTTGCCCGTGCCGCTTTCTCCGACGATCAGCACGGAGCTGGGCACCGGCGCGACGCGGACGATCGCCTCCTTGAGCTTCGCGAGGGCGGGACTCGTGCCCACGAGCGGCGACTCGAGCCCGAAGCCGCGCCGCAGCAGGGTGACCTGCTCGCTCAGCCGGCGGCGGTCGATCGCGTTCTCGACTTCCTGCGCAACCCGCTCCATCGGTTCCGCCTTGTCGATGAAGCTGTACGCGCCCAATCGGATCGCCTCCGCGCAACGGTCGTAGTCGCCCGTTCCGGTGTAGACGATGACCGGCACTCGCAAGCCGAGTCGCTCGATGGATCGCAGGACCTCGAAGCCGTCCATTCCCGGCATCTCGAGATCGAGTATCACACAGTCGACCGAGTCGCGTGTCAGACTCTCGAGCGCGGCGCGGCCGCTTTTGGCCACCGTGGTCTCGTAACCGCGCAGGCGCTTCAGGTCGTACGCGTACTGCTCGGCCATGGCCGGGACGTCGTCGACGATCAGGACGACGGTCATTGGACCGGAATCTCCACGATGAACGTCGACCCCTTCCCCGGCTCAGTCTCGACCTTGAGCGACCCCTTCGAATCGAGGATCAGTCGCCGCACAATCGATAAACCAAGACCCGTCCCGCCGGGCTTTGTCGTATAGAAGTCATCAAACGCGCGATCGAGCTCCGATTTGCTCATGCCGCGGCCGGTATCGCTGACCGCGATCCGCACCACGCCGTTGCCACCTTCCGTCGTCACCATCACAGTTCCGGCTTTCCCCTCCAGGCTGTCGACCGCATTGCTCAGCAGATTCTCGATCACGCGCCGCAAGACGAGCGCGTCGGCGGAAACCGGCGGCAGGTTCTCCGCCAATTTCGTGCGGACCGTGCCGGAACCGGCCACGGTGTCTCGCACGACCGTGTTCACGTCGGTGGACCGGCGCTCAGATTGAGGATAGAGGCGCGCGTAGTTCGCAGCGAGCGTCTCGAGATAGCTGATGCTCGACTCGACCGTTCCCTGCCGTTCGGTGAATACCACTGGCAAGTCGGCGGGCTGATCGCGCGCGACCTGCGTCAGGTGCCGAAACACATTGCGAAGCGGCGCCAGGCCGTTCTTCACGTCGTGATTGACCTGCCGCGCCATATCCCCGATCGCGACGCGACGCTCCATGTCGCGAATGCTGGCTTCAACGGGACTACTGATCCGCGTGGAAAGCCAGCTGGCGAGCAGCAGGGCGAACAGCGCCGCGATCAGTACAGCCGCGGAGAACCAGAGGTTCACGTTGCGCTGTAGGGCAGAAAGAAATGCGTCGGAGCGCGTGACCACGATGCGCGCCTGCTCGACCTGGCCGGGGCCATCCGCCGCATCGACGAATGGCAGCGTGACCACCGCGACGACGCTCGCGGTGCTGTCTGCCCTCACGGAATCGCGCGGCAACGCGAGCGCGACGCCCAGCTCCGGATCGCGTGTCAATCGAGCCAGGAATGACGAATCGACGGCGACGCCGCCGACGAGCCGCAGGGTCTTGCCGAGCCGCAACGAGTCACTTGTGACGAGTGCGAGGAACGGCCCCTCGGCCGCCGCGGCACGGACCAATGCGGCCCCGCCGTGCGGAATCGCCGGTCCCAAGCGTTCGAATTCATTGCGGAAATGGCCGGACGAGACGACCCGTCCCTCGTCGTTCTGAATCTGGAGAAAATCGAGGCCGGCGAGCCGCATCGCGTTACCCGCGTAATCGAGGATGTAGCCGCGATCCCCGCCCGCCCCGCCCGCCCCGCCCCCCCCGCCCCCCCCGCCGCGGACCAGATCGGTCCGAAACGTGTTGTCGTCAGCGAGCGAAGTCTTGAGTGCCGCCAGACGACCCGCGATACGATCGGTCTCGCGCGCGATGTCGGCGCGGATGACACCGACCAGTGCATCGACGCGGCGTTCGTACTCGCCGGTCACGCGCCGCGACATCTCAGTGCGGATGCCGAGGCCAAACACGAGCAGCGGAACGAGCACCACGACGCCAAAGGCAGCGAGGAGGCGCGTGCGAAAACTCATTGATGGACGGTCCCGTCCTGGTCGACGGTCCAGCGGGCCACACCGCGCCGCGCGATCGCGGTCGCCCGTGTATCCACGAGCGCCGTAATCGTGGCCGCCCACGACGGCAACAAGTCCTTCGCGGCGCGGCACGGATCGGTCGTGATTCGGGGCAGCGCGATGACGTACCCCCACTCCTTGCCGCCCGCGACCGCGGCGCTCAGATCATCGGGCGCTCGCGCTGCGGTCGCTGCATGCGTCAGCGCGGCAAGCCGGCCGGCGAGCTCGCGGGCCGTCGGGTCGCTGCGGGCGTACAAGATGCGGCGCGGCGCCGCCCCTGCGGGGGCCGGTGGGGAGACGCCCTGCCCGCTTGCGGCTCCACAGCCACGCAAATCGAGCCACCAGAATCCGCCTTCAGCGCGCCGCGCCTCAGCACGCACCGCCTGTTCTAGACCGTCAAACCTGCTGCCGCCTGCCTCAGCGGTGACGAAGACGTAGGTGCGATCCCACGGCAGCGCGACGATGGCCAGGTTCGGCAACGTCGCGGCGTAATCGCGCAGCGCGCGGTCACGGGTGACCAGCAGATCGACGCCGGCGTCCAGCAAGTCGCGCGCATCGCCGCTCGTGGGAGGGGCGGGGGGGGCGAGCCGGAATACGAGCGTGTCGCCACGCTCGCTGTGCGCGCGAATCTCCTGCGGTGTCGTGGTAGCGCTCGTCGCCCAGTAGCGGCCGGTGCCGATCGGCCAGCTCGAATCGGGCGCGGCCTTCGCTACGGCCAACGCGGCATCGCCGAGTACCGCGGGGACGTCGCCGCGAGGCTTCGCCAGTGCGACCGTCACCACTCGCGGATCGGGCGCGGCCAACGTGTAGCCGACGCCACCCTTTCCGTACACGACGTCCTGCGCCGTTACCGGCGCCCCATCCCAGTAGTGCGCGTCATCGCGCAACCGGAACGTCCAGCGCCGCCCGTCGTCTTCGCGCACCCACTTCTCTGCCAGCTCCGGCAGGACGTTGCCCTGGCAATCGACACGCACCGGCGTCTCGTACAGATGGCGGAACACGATGCGCTCCGCGTCATTGCGGGCGATGGGCGCGTGCCGAGGATCCACCGGTTCGGTGAGTCCGATGGTGATCGTTCGTGGGCGTGTCGTGACATCGCCCGTGGAGAGGAGGCACGGTTCGCTCGCCACCTCCGTCGGAGCCGCAGCCACCCCACCTCCCGAGCGTCCGATTTGCGGCGTGGCGCACGCGGCGAGCAGGGTTACGCCGATGGCGACGTGGACTCGATGTGCTGGCATGAAATAACGATACACTACACTATCTCTCCATGGGATTCGCCCGCAGCGTTCTGCTCAAAGCCTCGCGCAGCCAATGGCTCGCGAGACAGCTTCGCGATCGGCGTTTCTTCCAGCGTGCGGTCCGACGCTTCATGCCGGGCGAGACACTCGACGCGGCGCTCGACGCCGCGGCGCAATTCGGCAAGGCGGGCATCGGCAGCGTGCTGACCGAACTCGGCGAGCAGGTGACGAGCCGAGCGGAAGCCGCGGAGGTTCGCGATCACTACCTCAGCGTCCTCGAAAGAATTCAACGACGCAAACTGCCGGCGCACATTTCGGTGAAGCTCACGCATCTCGGACTCGACGCGAGTCGCGAGGGCTGCGTACAGGACGTCCTCAAACTGGCTGCCCGGGCCGCGCAGGCGCGCTCCTTTCTCTGGATCGACATGGAGGAATCGCGCTACGTCGACGCCACGCTGGAGGTGTATCGGCGCGCGAAAGCGGAATGGTCGAACGTCGGCGTGTGCCTCCAGGCGTACTTGCGCCGCACGGCCGCCGACCTCGACGGGCTCTTCTCGCTCGCGCCCGCCATCAGGCTCGTGAAGGGCGCCTACAACGAGCCCGCCGACATCGCGTTCCCGAAGAAGCGCGACGTCGATGCGAATTACTTACAGCTCGCGCAGCGCCTGCTCGGCGAGGCGGCGCGACACCGTGGCAAACCCATATTCGGGACCCACGACGTGAGGTTGATTGAGCGGATCCGGGAGGCAGCCGTGAAGCAGCGCCTCGACCCCTCTTCATACGAATTTCACATGCTGTACGGTATCCGCGCAGCGGAGCAGCGCGCGCTTGCATCTCGCGGTCACGGGGTCCGGGTGTTGATCAGCTATGGCAGTGCCTGGTTTGCGTGGTACCTGCGGCGCCTGGCCGAGCGTCCAGCGAACATATGGTTTGTACTCCGTAACGTCGTGTAGATTAGAGACATGATCACCTCCGCCACCGCTCAAGGCTCGAGACGCGAGACCCGCGATTCGGTCGTCATCCGCTTCGCGGGCGACTCGGGCGACGGCATGCAGGTGACGGGGAGCCAGTTCACGCTCGAGACCGCGCTCGCCGGCAGCGACTTCTCGACGTTCCCCGATTTCCCCGCTGAAATTCGCGCGCCCGCCGGTACGACGTTCGGTGTGTCGGCGTTCCAGATTCATTTCGGTGGCACCGACGTGATGACGCCGGGCGACGCGGTCGACGTGCTCGTCGCCATGAATCCCGCTGCGCTCACCGTCGATGTCCACGATCTCAAGGTCGGCGGCACCGTCATCGTCGACACGGCGGCATTCACCGACCGCAACCTGGGCAAAGCGGGTTATGCGAAGAATCCACTCGAGGACGATTCGCTCGCGCGCTATCAGGTGCTGAAGTTCGACATCACGAAACTCACCGCCGATGCCGTGAAGCCGCACGGCCTGACGTCACGCGAAGCGCACCTGTGTCGCAACATGTGGGCGCTGGGATTGCTGCTCTGGATGTACGGCCACGAGCGCGCCGCGACGATCGAATGGCTGAAGCGCAAGTTCGCGAAGAAACCGGTGATCGCCGCCGCCAACATCGCGGCGCTGAACGCCGGCCACGCCTTCGGTGAGACGGCGGAGATGCCGGAGCACCTGGTCGGCTACGTCGTTCCCAAAGCCGTCGCCCGACCCGGCCGCTACCGGACGGTCAGCGGCACTGACGGCCTGGCGTGGGGACTGGTCGCCGGTCTACGCGCGGCGGGCATCGAGAAGATGGTGTTCGCCGGCTATCCGATCACGCCCGCCTCGGCACTTCTGCATACGCTCGCCAATCTGCGCGCGTACGGCGTCGTCACGTTCCAGGCGGAAGACGAGATTGCCGCGAGCGGCGCCGCGTTGGGTGCCGCGTACGCCGGTGCGCTCGGTGTCACCTCGAGCTCGGGCCCCGGCATCGCGCTGAAAACGGAGATGTTGGGTCTTGCCATTGCCACGGAGCTGCCGCTCGTCGTGATCGATTCGCAGCGCGCCGGGCCGTCCACCGGCATGCCGACGAAGGCGGAGCAATCGGATCTGTTCCAGGCGGTGCATGGCCGCAACGCCGATTCACCGCTCGCGGTGCTCGCGGCAGCGACCACAAGTGATTGCTTCGACGTCGCCATCGAAGCGGTGCGCCTGGCGACCAAGTACATGACACCGGTCATCGTGCTCAGCGACGGCTATCTCGCGCACGCGGCAGAGCCGTGGCGCATTCCGAGTGAAGCCGATCTGCCGAAATTCCCCGTCAGCTATCGGAGCGATCCGGAAGGCTTTCATCCGTTCCTGCGCAATCCGGAGACGCTGGCGCGGCCGTGGGTGAAGCCGGGGACGCCGCAGCTCGAGCATCGCATCGGCGGGCTCGAGCGCGATTACGACTCCGGACACATCTCGTACGACCCCGACAATCACGCCCGCATGACCAAGGCACGCGCCGATAAGATCGCCGGGATTGCGCGCGACATCCCACTTCAGGACGTCGCGCTCGGCGACGATCACGGCGCGCTCGTGGTTGTCGGCTGGGGATCGACGTTCGGACCGATTCATCAGGCCGTGAAGATCGCGCGCGATGAGGGCCGGGACGTTTCGCACGTTCACGTGCGGTACTTGAGCCCCTTCCCGCGCAACCTCGGCGAGCTGCTCAAGCGGTTCGATCGCGTGCTCGTGCCGGAGATGAACAACGGACAGCTGGTGAAGTTGCTGCGAGCGGAGTATCTGATCCCGGCAGAATCGCTTCCGAAGGTAACCGGGAAGCCGTTCCGGGTCACGGAGATCGCGCAAGCGATTCGGAATCTATGACGGTCACGACCATTACCGACGCGCAGCTCGCGCCCAAGGACTATGCCTCGGACCAGGAGGTCCGCTGGTGCCCGGGTTGCGGTGATTACGCGATCCTGAAGGCGGTGCAGAAGGCCTGCGCGGAATTGGGCCTCGTGCGCGAGCGAACGGTGTTCGTAAGCGGCATCGGATGCGCCGCGCGCTTTCCTTATTACATGTCGACCTATGGGTTCCACACGGTCCACGGTCGCGCTCCCGCGATTGCCACGGGGATCAAGCTGGCGAATCCTGACCTGGATGTCTGGGTGATGACCGGTGACGGGGATGGGCTATCGATCGGCGGCAACCACATGTTGCACGTGCTACGCCGCAACGTCGACCTGCAGATCATCCTCTTCAATAACGAGATCTACGGTCTGACCAAAGGCCAGTACTCGCCGACCTCGCGCCGCGGTACGCGCTCTCCGTCGACGCCACTCGGGTCGATCGAATATCCCGTCTCGGCGTGCGGATTCGCGCTGGGCGCGGGCGCCCGGTTCGTGGCCCGCTCCGTCGATACGATGCAGGCGCATCTGGTCGCGACACTGAAGCGCGGTCACGCCCACCGCGGAGCTTCGTTCCTCGAGATTCTGCAGAACTGCGTCGTCTTCAACGACGCGGTGTTCGATCACATCACCGGCAAGGAAGTCGCCGCGGACGCGCAGATGCTTGTCGAGCACGGCAAGCCGCTGGTATTCGGCAAGAACAAGGAAAAAGCGCTTCGCTTGAAGCCCGGCAAGCTGGAGCTCGAAATCGTGCCGACCGGTTCGGATGCGCTGATCCACGACGAAACCAACCGCCCGTTAGCCCAGTTGCTGGCGGCGCTGGAGCCCCCCTTCCCTGCGGCCATGGGTGTGCTCTATTGCAACCCGGCAGCGTCGTACGAGCAAGAGGTCCACGCGCAAACGGGGAGCTCGAAGGGAAAGGGAGACCTCGACGCACTGCTGAACAGCGAACGCACCTGGGAGGTCACCTCATGACCGTTGCGAATCGCAGGCGGGGCGCGGAGCGGCGGGTCAAGCATGTCACGGTGGACATGGAGCGCCGCAGCGGACTCGACCGCCGGATGATCGTGGAATCGGCGACAGCACAGATCCACGCTGTGCTCGAGCTGCTCACACAGCTCGCCGATGCCGGAGCGCTGCGGGACGATTCCCGGCGGTTGCTCGACACGGCAATGTTGCGGCTCCGATTCGCGCTGGAGCGCATGGAGCCGGAATAGCTCGCACGCTGGCGTCCATGCTGTACAAGGCTCCGGTCGGCAATGTCAGTCCGGAAATGTGACCATGCCCGACGCTCGCGACCGCCCCGACCGCCCAGCCATCCTTCTCGACCTCGACGGCACGCTCACCGACAGCGTCTATCAACACGCGCTCGCCTGGCGCAAAGCGCTCGAGCTGGGCGGCATCCAACTGTCGGTGTGGCGCATTCATCGCCGCATCGGCATGAGCGGCGGGTTGCTCGCCGAGAGCCTCGCGCGCGAGACCGGGCACGAGCTGGGCGAAAAGGACGCGGCGAAGATGAAACAAGCGCACGCCCGTCTCTTCGCGGCGCAGATGCGCGATGTGCGGCTGCTCCCGGGAGCGAAAGAGTTGATGCAGCATCTCACCAAGCTGAAGGTGCCGTGGGCAGTGGCGACGAGCGGTGCCCTCGCCAGCGCACGCCCGTTGCTCAAACTCATCGCACTGCCGCCAGGCATCCCGCTCATCACTCGCGACGACGTCCGGCACGCGAAGCCCGATCCCGATCTCTGGCTCGCGGCCGCCGCACGCCTCGGTGTGACGCCCGAATCGGCCATCGCGGTCGGCGACAGCGTGTGGGACCTGCTCGCTGCGCGCCGCGCCCGCGCCCTCGGCGTCGGACTGCTAACAGGCGGCTACGGCCAAGAAGAGCTCGAGCGGGCTGGAGCCTACCGAGTCTATGCGGATCCCGCGGATCTTCTACAGCACATCGACGAGTTGGGCATTAGAGCCTCTTAGCCGTTGCTGAGGACTAGCGGCTCAGCCAGTACGACATCTTCACGAGGAACGTGTTTCTCGGGTACGCATTAAACAGCCGCCCGAAGTCTCCGCGAACGCTCCGCGTTCCCATAGTCGGTTCGAAGTCGTCGCGTCCCTGACTCCACACCACAAACAGCGTCGAGCCAGGCCGATACTCCCAACGCAACACCAGATTCGAATTGAACTGCTTGAAGTTGAAGTCTCCGGGCGTGATTCCCGAATAGGGCGCGTAGCGACTGTCGTACTGCTCGGCGCGAGGGTTCACGACCTCGCGCACGTTCGAGTAATGGCCCTTACTCACGAAGGGGGACGCGTACGCTTGTAGCGTCAGCGTCGTCGACGCGGTGTAATCCAGGCGGAACGAGAGCGAGGTGGTCTTCTGGTCAAGATGGGCGAACGCGTAGTGCGTCCCGCTCGAATCGGTCTGTGTGCCGACGTATTGCGCGTCGCTGATCGAGTGAGAGAGGTTCAGCACCACGGAGCCGATGAACTGCGAGGCGACGCGCATGTCGATCTCCGGGCTCGCGCTGACGCGGGATGAATTCCCCGCATCGCCCCGGAACAGGTTGACGAAGAGGTAGGGCACGATGGGCTTGCGCGAGTCGCCGCCGAACCCTCCCCACGGTGCGAAGTAAGGACTGACACGCACCGCGGGTCCGCCGCGTGCCTTGCGATCGTCAAATACATCGCCCAACTGTCCCACGGTGCCGCCCATGTGCACGTACCAGCCGTTTTTGAGCTGCATATGCGCATTGGTGTTGGCGGCGCGCTCGGTCGGCAGCCCATCCGCCGTCCAGTACTGCCACCAATTGAAGTTCCAGAACCCCTGCTGAAAAATCAGGAACGGCCTCAGCCAGTTGAGTGACGCCCAGTTGTTGAACGACTGCTGGTTGGCATACAGCAGGAAACCGAGATCGTTGATCTCAAAGCCGGGGGAACGGCGTTCGTAGCTGGTTTCGAACTGAATGAAGCCGCTGGTGCGCCGGAACAGCAGCTCTTCCGCATCGCCGGCGAGAGAGGTGCGCGTGCTGTCGAAGCGGTTGTCGTCTGGCCGCTGATAGTAATGGACCGAGCTTTGCTGGATGCGCGATATCGCGGCCGGAGTGCCGCTGACGTTGCTGAGATCGAACGACCCTGACAGCTGATAGCGGCCGTTATGAAAGCGGTGCCGGAAGTTGAGCGCGCCGGCATAGGCGCTCTTATTGAGGAAGTTCTCGGTCCATTGATCGGAGTTCCGGTCGACAGCTGTCGCCATGATGCCAATGCCGCTTTCGCCCTTGCGGAAGTCCTGCTGAGCGCGGATCGCAGCATAGTTGGTCAGGGGCTCGATCGTGCGACTGCTGTCGCCGAGCTGCCGCTGCGTGACCGCATCGAGCGCGCCGATGGACAGCCCACTCGGCAGCCGGCCGGTCACCTTTGCGGCGCCGGCGATGTTGCTCGCGGTCGGTGAATTGGCGTCCCCGTACTGACCCCTGAGCTGTGGGCTCCGGCCTACCCGTCGCGAATAGAACAATCCCTCGCCGTAGCAGTTGACGACGCTGCAGTTTACGCCGAACTGGAAAATTCCCGTTCCCTCGACGAAGAAGGGGCGCCGTTCCTGGAAAAACGTCTCGAATGCCGACAGGTTCAGCACGGATGGATCCGCTTCGACCTGCCCGAAATCGGGGTTGACGGTCGCATCGACTGTGATGTTGGACGTGATGCCGTACTTGACGTCGGCGCCCGCCGTGAGCTGCTGCTCATGAATGAATCCGCGCGGCACGTTCTTCGTGACGGCGTAGGGGGCGATCTCGAGTCGCGTCGGCGCGGGCAA
>DATGVZ010000032.1:0-35948 GCA_035299765.1 Gemmatimonadales bacterium | reverse complement strand
GGGGGGGGGGGGGGGGGGAGCACAAGGACGCGTTGCTCTGTTCGCCGACGATGAGTTGCTCGGCGTGGCCGAATGCGTCGGCGAGATCTTGAAGCCGCGCGTTGTAGTGGCAGAGGACTGATGCAGGGCGGGGGGGGCGGGGGGGGCGCAGTCGTCACACTGGGAACGTTCGATGGTGTGCATCGCGGCCATCAGGCGGTCCTTGCGGAAGTGCTCCGGCGGACGCGCGCGAGCGGCCGCACCAGCGTGCTCGTCACGTTCGACCCGCATCCGCTGGCGGTCGTGAATCCAGCGGCCACGCCGAAGCTCTTGTCGCTGCCGGAGGAAAAGCGAGAGCTCGTCACGGCGCAGGGAATCGAACGGTTTGTGCTGATGCCGTTCACGCAGGAAGTCGCGCAGCTCGACGCAGCGGCGTTCTGCCATCGCCTTCGCGACGAGTTGGGAATGCGGGAATTGGTGATGGGCTACGATCACGGCTTCGGCCGCGGACGCGCCGGCGACGTCCAGGTGGTGCAAGAGCTCGGGAGCGCTGAAGGATTTGCCGTCGCAGTGGTGGACGCCGTGCGAGACAACGGCCAGCCGATCTCGTCGACGCTGATCCGGACCGCGGTCGCGCATGGCGACCTGGACGCGGCGGCACGCTGGCTGGGACGCCGCTACAGTATTCAGGGCCGTGTGGTACGGGGGGCTGGGCGGGGTCGGACGATCGGCATTCCGACGATCAACCTTGCGCCGCCGCAGCCGGAGAAGCTGCTTCCGCCCGATGGGGTATACGCCGTGTCGGTGCGAATCGGGCAGCGGCAGTATGGTGGCATGATGAATCAGGGGCCGCGCCCGACGTTTGGGGAGCAGGCTCGCGCACTCGAGATTCATCTGTTCGATTTCAATGACGAGCTGTACGGGGAGACCGTGGTAGTGGAATGGGTCCGCCGCCTGCGTGACGTGCAGGCGTTCTCGTCCCGCGACGCGTTGGTGGCGCAGCTCGAGCGCGACCGTCAGGCGGCGCGGGCGACCCTCAACCGATAGAGAGAGTGATGGACAAGCGAATTCGTGGTCGGCTCTGGGTGATCGGCGCGCTGATCGTCGTGAGCATCATTTCGCTCGTGCCGCGCAACACCAAGCAGCGCGTGATCGATCCGTCGACCGGGCGGCTCAAAGACACGACCGTGCGGCGCTTGCCGATCAACCTCGGCCTCGACCTCCAGGGCGGCATTCACCTGGCGCTCGAAGTCGATCAGTCGAAGGGGCCCGTCCCCGATTGCGCCGACGCCATTCAGCGCGCCGAGCGCGTGGTGCGCACCCGCATCGACGAGTTCGGCACGACCGAGCCCGTCGTGCAGATCCAGGGCCGCTGCCGGTTGATCGTGGAGCTCGCGGGAGAGAAGGATCCGAACCGCGCCAAGGGCGTCATTCAGCGGACCGCCTTCCTCGAATTCCGAATCACCGACATGAAGAGTCAGTTCAAGGATGCGTTGCCGCAGATCGACGCCGCGCTGCGGAAGGCGGGCATCAAGTCGCGGAACGCCGCGCCGTCGGCGGTGGCGCAGCTGTTCGGCGGCGACACGAGCAAGTCGAAGTCGAAACACGACACGACGAGCGACGCCAACGCCCCCGGCGTGCTGTCGTCGCTGCTGTTCCAGGGCCAGATCCCGGGGGAATTCCTCGTTCCCGAGGAGCAATGGCCGCTCGTCGACAGCCTCACTCAGCGGCCCGACGTCAGGGCACAGATCCCGCGCGGCATCGAGCTGCGCTGGGGCGCGCAATCCGAATCGCGCAGCGCGCGATCGTACCGACCGCTGTACGCCGTCGAGGCGCGGCCCATCATCACCGGCGAAGAGCTGACCAAAGCCCTCGCGCGCCGGGATCCGGTCACCAATCAGTCGATCGTCACATTCCAGCTCAGCCGCCGCGGCGCCCGCATCTTCTCTCAGGAAACGGGACGCCATATCAACGACTTCATGGCGATCATCCTCGATGGTCGCGTGCAGGGCGAGCCGCCCGTGATCCGGAACCAGATCGGCGCGAACGGCCAGATCGAGCTGGGCAGCAAGCCGCTCCAGGAAGCGAGCGATCTGGCGCTCGTGCTGCGGGCGGGCGCGCTGCCGGCGCCGCTGACGATCATCGAAGAGCGTACGATCGGTCCGTCGCTCGGCGCCGACTCGATCAAGGACGGCGTACGTGCCGGAGTGGTCGGCGTGGTGCTCGTGATCGTGATCATGATCGGCTATTACCGGATGTCCGGTGCGTTGGCCGTCGCCGCGCTCACGCTCTACTGTCTGTTCACGCTCGCCGGGCTGGCCGCGTTCGGCTTCACGCTCACCCTGCCGGGCATGGCGGGCTTCGTGCTGTCCATCGGCATCGCCGTGGATGCCAACGTGCTGATTTTCGAGCGCATCCGTGAGGAGCTAGTGCACGGGAAGTCGCTGCGGCTCGCCGTGGATGAAGGCTTCCTGCACGCTATGAACGCCATCGTCGACTCGAACGTCAGCACCGTATTAACGGCCCTGATTCTGTACGCCGTCGGGACCGGACCGGTGCAGGGCTTCGCCATCACACTGATCATCGGTATCGCCGCCTCGATGGTCTCCGCGATCTTCGTCGTGAAGACGCTGTTCCTCATGTGGCTGAACCGGCGGCCGAACATGGTCACCCTGAGCATCTGATGATCAGACTCTTCGCGAACGCGAATTACGATTTCATCAAATGGCGCCGCGTCGCGTTCTCCGTCACCGGTGCCATCATGCTGATCGGTCTGATCTTCCTCATGACTCGCGGCGTGAACTACAGCATCGAGTTCACGGGCGGCACGCTGATGCAGGTCGAGGCGCATAAGCAAGTCCCGATGAGCGACATCCGGGCGGCGCTCGACCAAGTCGGTCTGAACGGCGCCGAGATTCAGACATTCGGGTCGGACACGTCGTTCGTGATCCGGGCCCGCCTCGCGCATTCCGCCGGGACGACCGAGCAGACGAGCACGGAGGCGGTCGTCGCGGCCATTGGCCGGGCGCTCGATCAGAGCATCGGGGTGGGGCAGTACACCGTGGGCCAAACGGCGGCCGTGGGTCCCAAAGTGGGCCGCGAGCTCCAGGGCAAGGCAGTGATGGCGATTCTGCTGAGCTTCGTCGTTACCCTGATCTATCTCGCCGTCCGGTTCGAGTGGCGGTTCGGCCTGGCCGCGGTCGTCGCCACCGCGCACGACGTGGTCGCCACGATCGCATTCATCAGTGTGATGCACCTCGAGGTCAGTCTGATCGTCGTGGGCGCTGTGCTGACCGTCGTCGGCTACTCGCTGAACGACACGATCATCATCTTCGACCGGGTCCGCGAAAATCTGCGCAAGTACCGGCGTCAGAACCTCTATGAGATTCTGAACCTGTCGATCAACGAGACGTTGCCGCGCTCGGTGCTGACCCACGGGACGACGATTGCGACGACGCTGTCGCTGCTGGTGCTCGCAGGCGAGGTGATCCGGCCCTTCGCGTGGGTGATGACGTTCGGCATCTTCACGGGCACGTTCTCTTCCGTCTATATCGCCGCACCCGTGCTGCTCTGGATCGAAAAGCGCTGGCCCGGCCAGGACGCGCGCGGCGCCCGCACGTTCGGCGCGCGCGCGCCCACAGGGGCAACCGCGCCCGACGCCACGCGTCCGGTTCCCGCGACCTCGTCGCCACGCGCTCCCCAACCAGCGCGCTAGTAGGGGCGCAGCATGCTGCGCCCCTACCTGATTGACACCCATTGTCATCTGGCCGATCCGGCGTTCGACGCGGACCGTGATGCGGTGCTCGCTCGGGCCGCAGCCGCCGGTATCGCGCACGTCGTCGTGATCGGAGAATCGGTGGCAGGAAGTGAGCGCGCGGCGGCGCTGGCGCGCGGTCGGCCGGGTCTTTCGGCAACCGCCGGCGTCCATCCGCACGAAGCGCGCACCTGGTCCGCTGACGCAGCCGGGCGCGTGCGCGAGCTCCTCACGACACCTGAAGTCGTCGCGGTCGGCGAGACGGGGCTCGACTACCATTACCTGCATTCGCCGCAGGACGCGCAGCGCGCCGCGTTCGAAGCGCAGCTCATGATCGCAGCCGAACTCGATAAGCCGGTCGTCGTCCATGCGCGCGACGCCGATGCGGAAATGGCAGCGATGCTGCGCGGCCTCGTTGGCGATCGACGGACGCCAGTGGTCGTGCTGCACAGTTTCAGTTCCGGTGACGCGGTTTGGGATGCCGGGATGAGTATCAATGCATATTTCTCGTTCAGTGGCATGATCACTTTCAAGAATTGGTCAATGACCGGCCGTCTGGCCGACTGCCCGCCCGACCGTCTGCTCGTGGAGACTGATGCCCCGTACCTCGCTCCGGTGCCGCATCGCGGCCGGCGCAATGAGCCGGGGTTCGTCCGCGACGTCGCCGAGCGTGCGGCTGCGCTGCGTGGCGAGTCGCTGGACGCTCTCGCGGAGCGGACGACTGAGAACGCGCGTCGCTGCTTCGGTCCGCGCACCGAGTCTTCGCTTTGACCACAACCGTGAACGTGCCGACCGACATCGCGATCGCTCAAGCAGCGAAGCTTCGTCCCATTCGCGACGTCGCCGCCGAGCTGGGTCTTCAGGAGAACGAATTCGAGCTGTACGGCAGGTACAAGGCAAAAATCTCCATCCGCGCTCTCGCGGCTCGCTCGCAAAAAGGGCGGCTGGTCCTCGTGACCGGCATCAATCCCACGCCGGCAGGAGAAGGCAAGTCCACCGTGACGGTGGGCGTCACGCAGGCGCTGCGGCGGCTTGGCAAGAACGCGATTCTCGCGATCCGCGAGCCGTCGCTTGGCCCCGTGTTCGGGGTGAAGGGTGGGGCCGCGGGCGGCGGCTATGCGCAGGTCGTGCCGATGGAGGACATCAACCTCCATTTCACCGGCGACTTCCACGCCATCACCAGTGCCCACAACCTGCTCTCGGCGATGCTGGACGCGCATTTGCACCATGGCAATGCGCTGGGCATCGACGTGCGGCGTGTCATCTGGCCGCGCACCATCGACATGAACGACCGGGCGCTGCGCAGCATCATCGTGGGGCTGGGTGGCGTAAACGGCGGCCCGGCTCGCGAAGACCGCTTCGTGATCGTCCCAGGCTCGGAGATCATGGCGATTCTCGCCCTGGCGACCGGCATCGACGATCTCGAGACGCGGCTGGCCCGGATCATCGTCGGTCTGCGAGGCGACAAGAGCGCCGTGCGGGCCAGCGACCTCAAGGCGCACGGCGCGATGACGCTGCTGCTCAAGGACGCCATCAATCCGAATCTGGTACAGACGCTCGAAGGCGGACCCGCGCTCGTGCACTGCGGGCCGTTCGGCAACATCGCGCACGGCTGCAATTCCGTGCTCGCGACGAAGCTCGGCCTCGCGCTGGGCGACATCCTGCTCACCGAAGCCGGCTTCGGCGCGGACCTCGGCGCTGAGAAGTTCGTGGACATCAAGTGCCGCTTCGCGGGCCTCAAGCCGGAGGCGGCGATCATCGTCGCGACGGTGCGCGCGCTGAAGATGCACGGCGGCCTCATGAAGGATCAGCTGGGAACGCCCGATCCCGGCGCAGTGCAGCGGGGTGCTGAGAACCTGCGCCGCCACATTCGTAACGTGAAGAAATTCGGCCTGCCGGCCCTCGTCGCTCTGAATCGCTTCATCACCGATACGGATGAAGAAGTAGAGGCCGTGCGCGCCGTCGGGTCGGCGGAGGGTGTCGAAGTCGTGCGCTGCGACGTCTGGGAGAAAGGCGGGGAAGGAGGCATCGCCGTTGCGGAGTCCCTGTTGGGACTGCTGAAGACCGGCAAAGCCACCTCCAAGCCACTGTACGACGAGCGAAGTCCCATCCGTGAGAAAATCGAGACCATCGCGCGCGAGATCTACGGGGCGGCAGGCGTCGCCTTCGCGCCATCCGCGGAACGGGCACTCGAGCTGCTGCCCAAGCTCGGGTTGGGCGAGACACCGGTGTGCATGGCGAAGACGCAGTACTCGTTCTCGGACGACGCGACGCAACTCGGCGCGCCGAGCGGTTTCACGCTCCATGTGCGCGACATCCTGCCGTCGGCGGGCGCCGGTTTTGTGGTCGCGCTTGCGGGCGAAATCTTGACCATGCCGGGACTCGGCAAGAACCCGGCGGCGGAGCGCATGCGTCTCCATTCAGACGGTATGATCGAGGGTCTGTTCTAATGCGTATCATCGCAACCGATGCCGCCCCCAAGGCGATTGGCCCCTACAGCCAGGCGATTGTGCACGACAACCTGGTGTTCACGGCGGGTCAGGTCGCGCTCGATCCGAAGACCGGCGATCTTATCGGCCGCAGCACCGCGGAGCAGACCGAGCAGGTTTTCGCGAACTTGAAAGCCGTGCTCGCCGCCGCGGGCACGTCGCTGCAGAACGTGGTCAAGACGACCGTGTATCTCGCCGACATGGCCGATTTCGCGCAGATGAACGAGGTCTATGCCAAGCACTTCGGCGCGCACAAGCCGGCGCGCTCGACCGTACAGGCGGCCGGTCTTCCGAAAGCGGCGCGCGTCGAGATCGACGCTGTAGCGGTAAAGCAGTAACCGGGAGCAGGGGAGCGGATTGGGTCTGGTGGCCTGAGCAGTCTTCAAAACTGTTTGGGGCTCTAACGGGCCTCGGTGGGTTCGATTCCCACACGCTCCCGCCATTCCGGTGACGCACGGCACTTGCTCGGAACCCTATATTGGTGTCGCGCCCATCTTCGTCTCCCTCATCAGGAGCCGTGATGGCCATGCTGTTCGCTCGTCTTCAGGCGGACGTTCCCCTCAAGCTCCGCCGCGGTGCGTGGTATCGCGTCATCGATCTCAATGATTTGCAAGCTGTTATCGAGGTGAACCACCGGCCCGTCGGCGTGCTGCGCGCGTGGCTCGAGATCCGGCCGCGCCCGCCGCTGCTCTGGAGCGTGGTCAACGGCGCGGCACCAACCCGCAAAACACCGCCCCATCTTCGGGGGATCTACGGCGTTTGCCCGAGCTGCCGCTCGCGCGCGCCGCTCCCCAAGCGCGTCACCGCGCTCGAGTGCAAGCGCTGCCGCCAGGAATTCGAAGTCGATTGGGGTGTCGGAGGCGCGTGATGGTGGTCACTCTGGAAACGGTCATATCACATTGACGTCGCGGCTCGAAAAGGGCACTGTTGTCCTCCC
Source organism: Gemmatimonadales bacterium (assembly GCA_035299765.1). Lineage (GTDB taxonomy): Bacteria > Gemmatimonadota > Gemmatimonadetes > Gemmatimonadales > GWC2-71-9 > 20CM-2-65-7. Next base: position 28,789 of record DATGVZ010000032.1, on the reverse strand, counting down.
TTCAGACGGCAGCGAGAGTACACGATGGTGTGGGCCCGTCTTCAAGCCGATTTGAATTGCAACCTCCGTCGTGGCGCCTGGTACCGGTTGATCAAAGCCGATGGCCTAGCGGCCGTAGTAGACGTAAAAGGGACCCCGGTTCCGGTGGTCCGAGCCTTCCTTCAGATGTCGAATACTCCTCCGCGCAAATGGACGGTCGTCTCGCGTCCGCAGAGCGTGCCGCGCTCGGTGCAAGTCGGCGAGCGGTACGCGGTCTGTCCGTCGTGCCGTGACCGTGTGCCGTTACGCGGCCGGCCCAGCCGGATGCTGTGCGGGCGCTGTGCCGTCGATTTCGCCGTCGATTGGGAAGAGCACTATCTGGCGCAGTAATTGAGCGGTCGTCGTTGAAGCTGCTGCAGGTTCGCCCGCCCCGCCCCCGCCCGCCCCCGCCCGCCCCCGCCCGCCCCCCCCGGGGCGGGCGACTTGTATCTTTCCCCGTCGTCGTGCTGCACGCTCATCTGATCATCAATCCAGCTGCGGGACGTGGCGCCGGGAGGCGCGCCGCGGACATCGTGTCGCGGGCGTTTCGGAGTCAGGGTTGGGCGGTCGACATGGCCCGCACCGAGCGGCCCGGCCACGGGCAGGAGCTTGCGGCGGAGGCGGCGCGGGCGGGCGCGAGGCATGTCATCGCCGTGGGCGGCGACGGGACCGTGCACGAAGTGGCGAACGGCCTGCTCCGAGCCGGCGCCGAAGCGGCATTGGGAGTCGTGCCGATCGGTTCCGGTAACGACTTCGCGAAAATGGTGGGGACGTACGGCCACGATCCCGTCCGCGCCGTCGCCCGCCTGGTGACGGCCCGCTCCCGCCGCTTCGATGCTGGTCGCGTGCTGGGCGAGTGGTTCGTGAACAGCGTGGGGTTCGGCTTCGGGCCGGCGGTGGTTCGGATGCGCAACAGCATGCCCAAGCTGCGTGGCTTTCTTTCGTATCTCGTGCCGGTCGTGAAGACGTTCTTCCGCTTCGACCCGCCGTTGTTCGATGTCGCGGCGCCGGGCTTTCGGGAGCGGGGGTACATGATGATGGTCGAGGTGTGTAACGGCACGACGGCGGGCGGCAGCTACCGATTTGCCCCCGATGCGGATCCGAGTGATGGGAAGATGGATGTCTGTCTCATCCGACGCGTCTCGTTGCCTCGTTTTCTGCTTGCTATTCCCCGCGTCATGAGGGGGACGCACGTCACGATGCCGGAGGTTGCGCTCATCAAGACCGCGAAACTGGTTATCCGCTCGCCCGAACAGCCGCTCGTGATGCACGTCGACGGCGAGCTACGCGAGCCCCCCAACGGAGCGCACGAATGCACGGTCGAGCTGGAGCGGGGACGACTGAACGTGCTGGTGGCGAGATGAGGTGGAGAGATGGAACGATGGTACGATGGAACGGGGTGGCTATAATGGTCGTTCTTTCCATCGTTCCATCGTTCCATCTTTCCGCTCAAGACACAACCCACGTTGTAGATACGAGTCACATCGTCTTCCCCGGCGACACGATGCACCGCAGCGTCCGCCCTATGGGCGCGTTCTGGCGATCCTTCTTATTGCCAGGCTGGGGACAGGCCGTCACCGATCGTCCGGTCACCGGCGCCGCTTTCGTCGCGTGGGAGGGCGTGACGGCGATGATGACGCTGAAGGCGCAACAGGAGGCGAATTACTTGAACGAGATCCATTCGACGAGTCTGAGTCTCAAACGGCAGGAAGTGCAGGATTGGCTCGTGCTCTGGATTTTCAATCACCTCTTTTCCGGCGCGGAAGCGTACGTCTCCGCGCACCTGCGCGATTTTCCTCCGAACCTGAAGATGCAGGTGTTCCCGAATGGGAGAGGAATCGGCATCAGCATTCCGTTACGGTGAACACCGCTCCACTTGGCGTCTTCGATTCGGGCATCGGCGGCCTGACCGTCGCGCGCGCGCTGTTCGAGCGCTTGCCCAAAGAGTCCGTGATCTACTTCGGGGACACCGCGCGCGTCCCGTATGGGCCGAAGTCGCCGGACACGGTCCGGCGCTATAGCGCCGAGATCCTCGCGTATCTCCTGAGGCGCGGCGTGAAAGCGGTGGTGGTCGCGTGCAACACGAGCACCGCGCATGCACTCGGCTCGCTCAAAGAAAAGTCGCCGGTGCCCGTCATCGGAGTGATCGAGCCGGGCGCGCGCGCGGCCGTCGCGGCGACGCGTACCGGCAACATCGGTGTGATCGGAACCGCGGGAACGATCGCCAGCGGCGCTTACGAGCGCGCCATCAAGGCGCTACGACCCGATGCGAAAGTGCACGGCCAACCGTGCCCGCTGTTCGTACCGCTCGTCGAAGAGGGATGGTTCGAGCACCCCGCCGCGGAGTTGATCGCGCGCGAGTATCTCGAGCCGCTGAAGCGCGCCCAGGTCGACGTGCTGGTCCTCGGCTGCACCCACTATCCGCTGTTGAAGCCGTTGCTTGCGCGCGTCATGGGACCTGACGTGACGCTCGTCGATTCGGCTGAGGAGACCGCGACCGCGGTTGCGCGCGAGCTCGAGCGGCTCGATCTGCTCGCAAACAGCGGATCTCACGAGCATCGCTTCGTGGTCTCGGATGATGAACCGCATTTTAGAAAGGTCGGAGCGCTGTTTCTGGGGGAGAAGCTCAAGCAGGTCGAAGTCGTTCCGTTGTAAACTGTTTCAGCTCGACGCCCCCCCCCGCCGTGATCACGGCGTAGCGTCCGCCGTCGAGAAACGCCCCCGGATTCACGTAGGCCCGGCCATCGGGCAGTCGGTCCACGACCGGCCGGTGGGTGTGCGCCATGATCACCAGCGACACATCGGGACGTCTGGCGAGAAAATCCGCTGCCCAGCGACGCTGCGCGGCCGCGGCGCGGTCGAGGACGGCACGATCCTTCGTGTTGTCGGCGAGATGACGGGAGAAGAGGTCGGCGATCCAGAACCCGATCGTAGGGTGCAGCACGCGGAACACGGCGATCGTCACCGGGTGTCGCGTGAAACGATGCATGAACGCTCCGGTCCAGTGCTGCTCGGTCAGTCCGTCGCCGTGCGCGATGAATGTGTGCCGGCCCGCCAGGTCCAGCTCCGCCTCGCCGCCGAAGAAATCGATGCCCAGATCCTGCGTGAAGAACGTACCGCCCCAACGGTCGTGATTGCCGCCCACGAATGTCACCGGAATGCCACGGGCCCGTACGGCCTGGAGTTTCGCGAGGGTGCCGAAATGTTTGCGGGGGATGACGGTCGGGTACTCGAACCAAAAGTCGAATAGATCGCCGGTGAGCACCAGGTGATCACCAGGTTGGGGCACTTGGTCGAGGAAGGCGTGGAAGGCGGTACCGACGGCCGCAGGCACCTGCCCGAGGTGCGCGTCCGCCACGACGATGACCCGCGGCGCTGTGATTTGGGACGACACGGCCCAAGCTTAGGAACCTGGAACCACACACGCAAGCACATTACTGTTCTCCCATGTCTCAATCTGTGAAAGCTCTGATCGTCGTCGCGGCGCTGCTCGTCGTCGGCGTGGCCGCGAACCAGTTCTCGCGCTCCCGGGCGCGCGCAGTCGGGTCGGATTGTCGGTACGGATCGGCTGAGCGCCGGCGCAGCTGTTATTCGCAGTTGCTCTCGGACCATCTCACCCGGCACGGCGTCGCCGACGCCGTCGCGACGCTCGATGCGATCGCCGCCGCCGATCCCGACGTCGCCGAGCATGCACACGAATACGCGCACGGCCTCGGCATCGAGGCATACAGCAAGTCGCCGGACATCGTTTCCACGTTCGAGGCCTGTGGCGATGGGTTCTCCTCGGGCTGCCGGCACGGCGTCATTCAGGCCTATTTCGAGTCGCGCGAGCGCGTGACGCAGCCTGAAGTCGAGGCGCTGTGCCAGCCGTTTCGCAGCGCGAGCGCGAGCCGGTGGGTGCTGTTTCAGTGCGTGCACGGGATGGGTCACGGCCTCACGATGTTCCGCGGGCACGATCTGCCGCAGGCGCTCACCGATTGTGATCTCCTCGCGGATGGCTGGGACCGCGAGTCGTGTTATGGCGGCGCGTTCATGGAAAACGTGATCAACGTGACGTCGCCGCATCACCCCGCGACGGAGCTGGCCGCCCACGGGCATCATCACATGGCGATGTCCTCGTTCAAGGCGATCGACCCGGCCGATCCGCTCTACCCCTGCTCGATTGTCGCCGAGCGCTATCGGCACGCCTGTTATCAGATGCAGACGTCGGTGATGTTGTACGAGAATCACGGTGACATCGCCGCTGCCGCGAAGTCGTGCGAGCGGGCGCCCGCGCCTCAGCGTCCTGTCTGCTTCCAGAGTCTGGGTCGCGACATCACGTCATACGCGAACCGCGATCCCCAGAAAACGGCCGATCTTTGCGCGACAGCGCGTGACTCCTATCGTCCTTCATGCTACTTCGGCGCCGTCAAAGCCCTCGTCGACTGGACCGCAACGACGAATGCCGCCTTCACATTCTGTGGCATCGTGCTCCGCGAGCCGGGCGCGCCGACGTGCTACCGCGGGCTGGGCGAGGAGATCGCCACGTTGCTCGCGGCGGCACCGGAGAAAGAGGAGCAGTGCACGCGTGCCCGAGCGCCCGAAGCGGTCGAGGCGTGCCGCTTGGGCGCCGGGTTGGCCGTCGCGCGTTGACATTTCCGGCGGCGATTCGCATTGTCCCGCCATGAAGGCTCTCTCGGACCGGCCGCGGGCCATCCCGGCGCGTCCCTTTCTCAAACACGATCGCAATCCGGGCATCCCGCTCGACCTCGACGTCGTTGCGGGGCTGCGGGTGAATCGCAGCGCCGTCGAGCGGCGTGCCGCGACCATCCCCACGCGCCGCACAGTAAAGAAGGAATGGCAGGCGGCCTGGCTGCTCCGCGCGATCACGTGCATGGATCTCACGACGCTGCAGGGCGACGACACCCCGGGGAACGTGCTGCGGCTCTGTGCCAAAGGTCGGCGCCCGTTGCGCCCCGATCTCGTCGACGCCCTCGGTGTGGGACATCTCGATATCAAAGTGGGCGCGGTATGCGTGTATCACGCGCTCGTGCCCACTGCCGTCGCCGCGCTCGAGGGCTCAGGCATTCCGGTTGCCGCCGTGTCGACCGGATTCCCCGCCGGTCTCAATCCGTTCGCACAACGCCTCGAAGAGGTGCAGGCCTCCGTCGCGGCGGGCGCTCAGGAAATCGACATCGTCATCACGCGCGCCCACGTGCTGACCGGCGATTGGCCGGCCCTGTACGCCGAGGTCCGCGCCTTCCGTGACGCCTGCGGCGGGGCGCGCATGAAGGCGATCCTCGGCACCGGCGAGCTCGCCACGCTGACCAACGTCGCGCGCGCGAGCATGGTCGCGATGATGGCCGGCGCGGACTTCATCAAGACGTCGACCGGCAAGGAACCCGTCAACGCGGTGCTGCCGGTCGGCGTCGTCATGGCCCGCATGATCCGCGAGTACGAGACGCGCACCGGTGCGGCCGTGGGCTTCAAGCCGGCCGGCGGCATCCGAGCCGCCAAGCAGGCGCTCGACTGGATGATCCTTATGAAGGAAGAGCTGGGCGACCGCTGGCTCCGGCCCACCCTCTTCCGGCTTGGAGCGAGTTCGCTCCTGACCGACATTGAGCGCCAGCTCGAACACTTCGTGACGGGCCGCTACGCCGCGGCGCACCGCCACCCGATGGTGTGATGACGACCGTCGCCAAGCTGTTCGAGACGATGGAGTACGGGCCGGCGCCGGAAAGCGACGCTCCCGCACTCGAGTGGATCAAACAGCACGACGGCGGCCGCTTCGGCCACTTCATCAATGGAGTGTGGACGTCCCCGTCTGACGGCACCTACTTCGAGACGATCAATCCCGCAACGAAGGCCGTGCTGGCGCGCGTGGCGCAGGGAAGCAAGGCGGACATCGACGCTGCGGTCGCCGCCGCAACCGCCGCCGGTCCGGGTTGGGCGGCACTCCAGCCGCACGCGCGCGCGCGCTACCTCTATGCGCTCGCGCGAGAGGTGCAGCGGCACTCGCGGCTGCTGGCCGTGCTCGAGAGCCTGGACAACGGGAAGCCGATCCGCGAGACCCGCGATCTCGACATTCCCCTCGTCGCCCGCCACTTCTACCACCACGCCGGCTGGGCGCAGCTCCGCGACACCGAATTCCCCGGCTACGTGCCGGTCGGTGTCGTCGGACAGATCATCCCGTGGAATTTCCCGCTCCTGATGGTGGCGTGGAAAGTCGCGCCCGCCCTCGCCGCCGGAAACACGGTGATCCTGAAGCCCGCCGAATTCACGCCATTGACCGCGCTCTGCTTCGCGGAGATTGCGCGAGAGGCGGGCTTGCCGGCCGGCGTGTTCAACGTCGTAACCGGCGACGGCACGACGGGAAAACATTTGGTCGAACATCCCGGCGTCCAGAAAATTGCGTTCACCGGATCAACCGAAGTCGGACGCATCATCCGCAAGGCCACAGCCGGAACCGGCAAGAAGCTGACGCTCGAGCTGGGCGGGAAGAGCCCGTTCATCGTTTTCCAGGACGCCGACCTCGACAGCGTCGTCGAAGGCGTGGTGGACGCGATCTGGTTCAACCAGGGCCAGGTCTGCTGCGCGGGCTCGCGGCTGCTCGTCCAGGAAGGCATCGCTGATCGGCTGACGCAGAAGCTGCGCGCGCGGATGGAGAAGCTCCGCGTCGGCTCGCCGCTCGATAAAGCGGTGGACATGGGCGCGATCGTCGCGCCGGTGCAACTCGAGCGCATTCGCGGACTGGTAGAGAAGGGTGTCGAAGAAGGCGCGAAAATGTGGCAGCCTTCGTGGGCCTGTCCCACCGATGGCTATTTCTATCCGCCGACGTTGTTCACCGACGTTTCTCCGGCCGCCACGATCGCGCAGATCGAGATCTTCGGTCCGGTGCTGGTCAGCATGACGTTCCGGACGCCGAAGGAAGCGGTTGAGCTGGCGAACAACACGCCGTACGGTCTTGCGGCGAGTGTCTGGACCGAGAACATCAACCTCGCGCTCGACGTCGCACCCAAGCTCAAGGCCGGCGTCGTCTGGATCAATTCGACCAATCTGTTCGACGCCGCTTCGGGGTTTGGCGGCTATCGGGAGTCGGGGTTTGGCCGCGAGGGTGGCAGGGAAGGGATGTATGAGTACCTGAAACCCGGATGGGAAGAGGGAAGGGGGAAGGGGGAAGGGTACACCACGCTTTCTCCGGCATCAGAGCAGGGAATTACCCTTCCCCCTTCCCCCATCCCCCTTGCCGGTCTTCCCCCGATCGACAGAACGTACAAGCTCTTCATCGGCGGCAAGCAGGTGCGCCCCGACCAGGGCTATTCGCGCAAGATCGCCGGGCCCGATGGCCGTGTGCTCGGCGAAGTCGGCGAGGGCAATCGCAAGGACATCCGCAACGCGGTCGAAGCGGCGCACGCCGCTGAAGGGTGGGGACGCGGCAGCGGACATACGCGCGCGCAGATTCTGTATTTCATCGCCGAGAATCTCGCCACCAGGGCCCAGGAGTTTGCGGACCGAGTGGGACGCGAGGAGGTCGAGGCGAGTGTCGCACGCCTCTTCACTTACGCGGCCTGGGCCGACAAATGGGACGGCGCGGTCCATCACACGCCGATTCGCGGCGTCACGCTCGCGATGAATGAGCCGGTGGGCGTGCTCGGATTGATCGCCCCCGATGACTTTCCGTTGCTTGGCTTCGTGTCGCTGGTCGCGCCGGCCGTGGCGGTCGGCAACACCGTCATTGTGGTGCCGTCGGAAACGCATCCACTCGCGGCGACGGAATTCTACACGGTGCTCGAAACCTCCGATGTGCCTGACGGTGTGATCAATGTCGTCACCGGTGCCAAGGACGCGCTCGCCAAAGTGCTGGCCGAGCACGATGACGTCGAGGGTATTTGGTACTTCGGCACTGCAACGGGTGTGAAGACGGTCGAGCTCGCATCCGCGGCGAACATGAAGCGCACCTGGGCGTCGGCACGAAGCCGAGATTGGCTCGACGCCCGTCAGGGAGAGGGTCGAGACTTTCTGCGTCACGCCTCCGAGGTGAAGAACATCTGGATTCCCTACGGGGAATAATGCGGCGGTGATCAGCGCGGTCTTGCACCGCGTGAATTACTCCGAGACCGACCAGATGGGATTTGTCTACCACGCCAATTATCTCATCTGGATGGACATGGCGCGGACCGAACACCTCCGCGAGCGGGGACTGTCGTACAAGCAGCTGGAAGAGCAGGGGACGTATCTCACCGTCACGGATGTTCACGTTCGCTACCGCCAGCCCGCGCGGTATGATGATATGATTCGGGTCCGCTGCTGGGTGCGGGACTTGGCTTCGCGGCGGGTGATCTTCGGTTATGCGGTGGAGCGAGCGAGCACGGACGAGCTCCTTGCCACCGGAGAAACATCGTTGATCGCGCTGAACCCACGACAGACCTTATCGCGCATTCCGGAGCACGTGTGTGAGTTGCTCGAACCCACGGCAGACCCGGTTCGTCTCTAGCGTCGCCGCTTTCCTTCTTCTGATGGCGTCGGTCGTGGCCGCGCCTGCTCAAAACCCACCCGTGGCTGTGCCGGCGGCGGACGAGACGACCGTGGGTCTGCTCGCGTTGCTCTTAGCGGCCGCCGATGCGCGTCGCTTCGATCCGGCGGCGTTGCGGGAGGCGCTGGCCAGCAACAATCCCGCCGTGCGCCGTCAGGCGGCGCTTGCTGCCGGCAGGATCGGTGATGCGACGGCGGTGGACCTGCTCGTTCCCGTCCTGACGGACACCGTTCCCAGCGTCGCGGCCGCCGCGGCGTTCGGGTTGGGGTTGCTGAAAGATGCCCGCGCGATCCCGGCGTTGTTGCAAACGATTCGCGCGGTGGCCCCCGCGGATCAGGGGCCGCCGCAGCTCGAGGCCGTCACCGCGATCGCCAAGATCGGCGGCGACGACGGCGCGCGCGCGCTCACGCAGATCACGACCGCCGCCTCGCCAACCGCGCCCACCGCCGTGGCGGATGCGGCGCTGCTGGAGGCGTGGCGGCTTGGCTCCCGCGCGCCGGTCACGGAGCTGGTGCGCTACACCGATGCGACCGCCGTCACGACGCGGTGGCATGCGCTCTATTCGCTGGCTCGCTTGCGGGCACCACCGGGCGCCGCTCGACTCGTCCGCGCGCTCGGCGACCAGGACGATCGCATTCGGACTGTCGCGGCGCGCGGCATCACGCGCGCGCTCCTGGATAGCGCGAAGCTCGATGCCCAGCCCGTGATCGACGGCCTGAGACTCCTCCTCGACGACCGTGACGCGCACATTCGGATCAACGCGTTGCGCGCCGTGGCGTCATTTCGCGATTCGACGCTGTCGCCCGCGGTCGTCCGTCTCGTGGCCGACCGAGACCTCGGCGTCGAGGTGCAGGCGGAAACCACGTTGGGCGTGTTGCGTGGCGCGGCCGCCGTCGCGGCGTTGCGCGGGCGGCTGACCAGCAGCGTCTTCGCGCTCAAGCGGCAGGCGCTCATCGCGCTCGCGCAGGCCGACAGCCCGTCGGGTGTGGCTGTCGCCGCAACGGTCGCGTCCGACGCCGATTGGCGTTGGCGCAGCGTCGCCGCGGAAGCATTTGGAGCGGCGCGCGCGCGGGACCGGCTCGAGGCACAGCTCGCCGACCCGGATGGCCGGGTCGTCGCTCAGGCGCTGCAAGCGCTGCAGCGAATTCAACCCACGGCTGGCCCCGATTCCGCGTTGCGCGGCCGGGCGCGCTCGCTGCTGGCACATGCCGACCCCGCCGTGCGCAGCGTGGCCGCCGACATTCTTGGCCGCCATCCCGATGTCAACGACGTCGATGCCCTCGTGGTCGCGTACCGCCGGGCCGATGGAGATCCGTTCAACGATGCTCGCCTATCCGCGGTCGCCGCGCTCGGCGCCATCGCGGCATCGTCGTCGACCGGCCGGTTGCGCGTCGCGACCAAATTTGTGTCGGTCGTGCCGCGCCCGGACGACTACCTGGTGCGTCGGCTCGCGGCGGATACGCTGCCCGACGCGCGCGACGCCTGGGGATCAGCCACCCCCATCGCGACTGGGCGTACGCCCGCCGACTATCGGGATGTCGCGCGCCGCTGGCTGGCGCCCGCACTCGCCGGCACGAATCCTCACGTTTTTCTCGAGACGGACCGTGGCACGCTCGACATCGAGCTTTTGCCTGCCGAGGCGCCGATGACCGCGGCGGCATTCCTGGCTCTCGTGGAGCGGCGGTTCTTCGACGGCACGCGCTGGCATCGCGTAGTCCCTAATTTCGTGGTCCAGGATGGCGATCCGCGCGGCGACGGATGGGGCGGTCCGGGATTCGTGCTCCGCGACGAGATCAACCCCGTGCGGTACGAGACCGGAACGGTAGGCATCGCTCTCTCGGGACCCGATACCGGTGGCAGCCAGTATTTCATCACGCATTCAGCGCAGCCCCATCTCGACGGTACGTATACGATCTTTGCTCGAGTGACCGGTGGCAGCGGAATCCTCGACGCGATCGGTCAGGGAGATCGGATTCGGAGCATTCATAGATGAAGCACCTTCGTTGGACTCAGGCGTTAGGCTGCATCATCGCCGTGTCCGCCTTGGCCCGCCCCCTGTCGGCGCAATTCGGCTACTTCGGTCAGAATAAGATCCAGTATCGCAAGTTCGACTGGCGCGTCCTGCGCGGCGAACACGTCGACCTGTACTACTATCCGGAAGAGGAAGAGCTCGGTCGCGTGGCGCTTGCCTACGCGGAAGAGAGCTACGACAACCTCGAGCGGCGCTTCAATCATGCGGTGACGCGGCGCATTCCCCTCATCGTCTACGCGTCGCACACCGATTTCGAGCAAACCAACATCCTGCCGTTCATTCCGCCCGAAGGCTTGCTCGGCGTCACGGAATTCATGAAACGGCGTGTGACGCTGCCGTTCCGCGGCAGCTACGCCGAATTCCGGCACACGATTCGCCACGAGCTGGTCCACGTCTTTCAGCTGAGCCTCGCCTCCCAGACGTTCGGACGCTATCCGCGCTTTCGGCAGGCGGGGATGCCGCTCTGGTGGACGGAGGGCCTCGCGGAGTTCTTCTCCGCCGGTGAGGACAGCCGCGACGAGATGATCCTCCGGGACATGACGGTCTCGGGGCGGCTGCCCACGCTGTCGGAGCTCGCGTACGCGTACGGTGGTCTCGTGTATCCGGTGGGTGGCATCATCCATCGGTTTCTCGCCGCCCGCTATGGCGAGTGGCGGATTATCGAGCTGTACAACGACATCTGGAAATACGGGAGCTTCGATGCGGCGATCGCCGGCGTGTATGGTCGCCGGCTCGAACAGCTGTCGGAGGAGTGGCAGTACTGGATGCGCCAGCGCTATTACCCGGTCATCGCGACTCAGCCGCCACTCGCGATTAGCGCGCGCCAGCTGACCGGCCTCGCGATCAAGCCGACCGCGTACCAGCTTCCGGGCGATTCGACGACGTCATTCCTCTTCTTCTCGCCCTCCAGCGGCTACACGACGATTTACTCGCAGAACCTGAACGGAAGATCGAAGCGTCCGGTCGTGCAGGGCGAGCGCAGCGAGCAGTTCGAGTCGTTCCATTTTTTCGAGTCGCGGATCGACGTAAACCGTCAGGGCGTGGCGGCGTTCAGCAGTAAGTATGCGGAGCGCGATGCGCTCTTTTTCTGGGATCTGCGGCGGCGCAGGGTCGTCGGTCGCTATCAGTTTCCCGAACTGGTGTCGATCCTCTCTCCCGCGTGGGCGCCCGACGGCAAGAGCGTCGTGTTCAGCGGGCTGTCTGTCTCCGGCTATTCCGATCTGTATCGTCTGTGGCTGGCGGACCCGGGTGATACCGCCGGGGCGGGTCGACTCGAGCGTCTCACGTCCGACCGTTACGAGGACGTTGATCCAACGATCAGTCCCGATGGACAAACGGTCGTGTTCTCGTCGGATCGCACGTCCTTCGGCCGCGATGGAGCGCACAATCTCTTCGCGCTCGATCTCCCGACCGGCGCAATCCGCTATCTGACGTACGGCGACTGGCGCGATGAGACTCCGCGTTGGGCGCTGCCGGTGGCCGGCGACACGACGCCGGCTCGGATTTACTTCGCGAGCGACCGCGATGGCTCCTTCCAGGCGTACTCGATCGATCTGAAGGGCTCCGGCCGGCGCGAAACGAAGACGTTCAACGGCGCCTTCGATCCGCAATGGATTCCGGGCGCGCACGGCGGTTTGCTGTTCGGCGGGTTCGCGGATCTGAGCTTCAACATCTATGTCGCGCCGCCGATCAACGACGTCACCACCACCTTCGCCCTCGCGCCGGCCGAGAGCTTGCGTGCGCCGGCGTGGACGTGGGGCGAGTTGTCGCATCCGCAATACGCGCGCGCGGACGGTGCGCCGTACGAGCGGAAGTTCAGCCTCGATTTCGCGGCCGGCGATGCCGCGGTGGCGCCCGGACTCGGCTCGGCGCAGGGCGCGGTGTTCGTGTTCAGCGACCTGCTGTCCGACCATCTGATGTACCTCACGTTGTCGTCGTTCCAGGGCAACGGGTTCGGCAATCTGATCGACAACGTGAACGGCTCGGCGTTCTATCTGAATCAGTCACGCCGCATCAACTGGGGCGTGGGGGTGTTCCGGCAGCGCGGGTTGTTCTTCGAAGGCGATTTCAACACGCTGTTCGAGGAGACGTCGTACGGCGTGTTCGCGCAGGTGCGCTACCCGTTCACGCGGTTTCGCCGCCTCGTGGGGGAGTATCGGCTCGAACGCTCGGATCGATTCGATCTCCTGTCCACTGACGTCGCGGAGCCCCGACGCGTCGGTCTGCTCGCCTCGAATTATCTCAGTTACGTGAAAGACAACACGCTCTGGCTGTCGACCGGACCGATCGACGGCGAGCGGTATAACCTGACTGGCGGCCTGGTCGACGACCTGAGTAACGGGCGCTTCGACTCGTGGCTGGCGTCGGCCGACGTGCGCAAGTATCTCCGGATGTCGCTGCGCAGTGCGGTGGCGCTGCGCGTGCAAGGCTACGCATCCGGGGGTGAGCGTCCGCGCCGCATCAACATCGGGGGATCGTGGGGACTGCGCGGCTATCCGCGCTACGGCTACGTCGCCGGCACAAACGCCTGGCTGCTCAACGCCGAGTATCGGTTTCCAATCACCGATTTCCTCACGATCGGTTTTCCGTTCGGGGCGGCGCGGTTTCCTGGAGTCGAGGGCGCGTTGTTCGTCGATTACGGTCGCGCCTGGTCTCGCAATACCACCAATCGCGGGGTCCTCGGCTCGAGCGGACTCGGATTGCGGATGCCGATCGGGCCGCCCCTCGTGTTGCGACTCGACCTGGGCTATCGGCTCGGTTCTCCGAATTTCGACGCCTACGGATTGCCGGCGAGCACGCACAATCGCCGCTTCGTCGATTTCTTCTTCGGGTTTGATTATTGAGCGGCAGACGTTTTTCGCTTGACCCGCTTCGTGCCCTTTCCTACATTGGCGCCTGTGCGCTGCTCGCGGCGTGTCCGGGGTCGCGCAAGCTCGCTCCACTCGTGTCGATGCCGCTCGCGCCGGCCAGCCGGGACAGCGCCACTGCGTGGGCCAAGAGGACGCTGCCCACCACACCGACGCTGATCCGGTTTCGCTGGCGCTATCAGGACGAGCGAGTGAAGTACGCGGGTCGCGGGACAGCGCGCATCGCGCCGCCGGACTCGCTGCGCTTCGATTACGTTGGACCGTTGGGGCTCGGCAGTGGGGCGGCGGTCGTGATCGGCGACTCCGTGGCGTGGGCGGATCCGGAGAAAAATTTCCGCTCGCTCGTTCCCGCTGTTCGGATGCTGTGGGCGGCGTTCAGCATGGTGCGACCGCCCGCACCTGACGCGGCGGTGCTGGGCGCGCGGCTCGCCGATTCGACGACCGCGCGACGACGTAGCATATGGCGGTTCGCGCAGCCCGAGGACACGCTCGATTACGTCGTGACCGACAGCGCGGGCCGGGAGTCTTTGCTGGAAGCCGAATGGCGCCGGCGTGGGAAAATGATGGCGCGGAGCCGTTCCCAGCTCGACACACTGGCTCACGCGCGTGTCGACTTTCCGGAGGCTTCGGCCAGACTTGAGCTCATCGTTGGGGCGATCGATACCGCGGCGGTCATTCCGCCGGCTGTCTGGCGCAGTCGTCGCTAGCGCGGCGACTCTGTGTGTCGCGGCCTGTGTCTACGGCTTTGCCGGCGGCACCCTGCCCAACGTCAAAACCGTTGCCATCCTTCCATTCGATAACGACACTCCCGAGCCGGCGCTGACGCAGGAAGTCAGCGATGCCGTGCGACAGGCATTCGAGGGCCGCCTGGGACTCCGGGTGGCGCCCGAAGCCAAGGCCGATGCGCTCGTTCGCGGCAGGATCGTCCGCTACGATCCCGATCTTCCCGTCTCGGTCGTGGCGGGACCGGGCCAGACAGTCGTCACCAAACGCCGAGTCCAGCTCACGGTCGATGTGGAGATCGTCAACCAGCGGCAAGGGACGACGATCTGGAAGCAACAGGGGCTCTCGGTGGACGGCGTCTACGACCCGCCGCAGGACACCCAGGGCCGCAAACTCGCGCTCCAGAAACTCGTAAGCTCGATCGTGGACGGAGCGCAATCCCAATGGTGACGTCGTCGCGACGCGGCGCGAGCTCGAGCGGTTGCCTCTTCACGCTCCTCATCTTCGTCGCGGCGCTCTACTACGGCGTCAACATCGGCGAGGTGTATTTCCGCTATTACCGGCTGCTCGACGAAATGCAGACCGAAGCGCACCTCTCCGCCGGGCTCGATGATGGCACGATCCGCCGGCGGATCCAGGCCGCCGTCGAGGAGATCGGGTTGCCGAATGCCGCTGGGCAACAACTGGTCATTCGGCGCACGGCGTCGCCCCGGGAGATCGTGATCGAAACACGCTACAGCGAAACGGTATCGCTGCCGCTCTTCAATCATACGTTTTCCTTCCACCCGAGAACGTCGCAGCCGCTCTGAACACCGCGGGGAAGATCCGTACGCCCGAAGCCGCGGCCGCCTGGCGAAAGACGCAGGGCAAGGTCGTCTTCACGAACGGCGTCTTCGATCTCCTGCACACCGGTCACGTCGCGCTGCTCGAAGCGGCGCGCGCCGAGGGTGATGCATTGATCGTCGGCGTGAACGCGGATGCCTCGGCGCGGCGCTTGGGGAAGGGACCGGATCGCCCCGTTATCGGCGAAAAGGAGCGTGCGCGTCTGGTCGCGGCGCTGGCGGCCGTGGATTGCGTCGTGCTGTTCTCCGAGACGACCCCACTCGCCCTGATTCGCCAGCTCCGGCCCGACGTGCTGGTCAAGGGTGCGGACTATGCGCCCGAGGCGATCGTCGGCGCCGCCGAGGTCGAAGGTTGGGGTGGGCGCGTCGTGCGCGTCCCGCTGGTCAAGAATGCGTCGTCGACCCAGTTGCTCGAGAAACTGCGCGGCGGGTCATGAAGCTGCTCGTTGGCACACGCAGTCCGGGCAAGACGCGTGAGATCCGCGAGCTGTTCGCCGGCCTACCCTTCGACGTGGCGTTTCCCGGCGACCGCTTGCTGGAGCCGCTCCCGGAGGAGGCGGATCTCGAGCGGAGCTCGAGCTACGCCGAGAATGCCGTGGCGAAGGCCAGATATTTCGCGGCTCGGGGTGGATTGCCGACCGTTGCCGATGATTCCGGAATCGAAGTCGAGGCACTCGGTGGCGCGCCGGGCCCGCGCTCGGCGCGCTGGTCCTTGGAGGGAAACGACGCGGCGAACAACGCCCTCTTGCTCGAGCAGCTCGCTGGCGTGCCCGAGGATCGTCGTGGAGCGCGCTATCGCTGCGTGGTCGCCTTTCTCGCGACGCCGAGTAGCGTTCCCGAGATCGTTGAGGCGACGTGTGAGGGATTTATTCTGACCGAACCGCGTGGGACAGGCGGCTTCGGCTACGATCCGCTGTTCTTCTCGCCCGAGCTACACATGAGCTTTGGCGAGGCTCCGCCAGCCGCGAAGCATCGCGTCTCGCACCGCGGTCGGGCGTTTCGGGCGCTGATTGAGGTGCTGCTGCGCAGAATGCCCAGTGATCAATGATCATTGATCATTGATCATTGACCGTCGATCATTCTACATTGGACATTCGCCGTCAGGCGTCCGGGGTGTGGCGCAGTCCGGTAGCGCGCCTGGTTTGGGACCAGGAGGTCGCGGGTTCAAATCCCGCCGCCCCGACTCAGCCGTCGACCTGCGATTTCAAGTACTTGTCGTAACAGTCGGGGCAGACCCCGTGACTGAAACGCGCCGCGGAGCGCGCCTCGACGTAGCGTTCCAGCGGCGTCCACGCGCCGTCGGTGTCCCGGATGCGTTTGCAGTAACTGCACATCGCCAGCAGCCCTTCCAGCGTCATCAGCTCCTCGCGTAAGCCAAGAATGCGCTCGGCCACCTCGAGCCGGGCGACGAGCTCCTCCGGGACGATCGGCTTGGTGATGAAATCGTCCACACCCGCCTTCATCGCCTCGAGAAAATTGCCGAGGCCCGTGCGAATCGTCTGCATCATGAAGTAGGTGTAGGGACCGGGTGGGCGCGCGCGAATGCGGCGACAGAGCTCGATGCCGTCCATCTCGGGCATGAGCCAGTCGGACACGATGACGCGGTGTTGAGCCACCTGCCAGAGTCCCCACGCATCGATGCCGTTGTCCACGGCCGTGACCTCGTGGCCCTGCGCGGTCAGAATCGCCGTCAGGGTACGGCCCGCGACCGCGTCGTCCTCGGCGAGCAGAATCTGCATCATGCCTCCGTCATCGCTGCGCGTTGCTGGCGCAGGTAGTCGATCACGCTGTGGGCTATCGGACTGACCTGCTCGAAATAGTCACGCGCCTCCTCCAGCTCACCGGCGCGGCCCGTCGTTTCGACCCGCTCGAGCAGCTCGGCGAGTTGGCGCGCGCCGATCGTCGCGGCAGCGCCGCGAAAGACATGCGCCGCCTTGGCGATCTCGACGCCGCTGCCGCTCGCGGCCGCGCTCGCCAGCGTGGCTAAGCGTTCGGGCGCGTGACGCAAGAAGGTGTCGAGGATGGAATACAACGCCTCTTCGGCGCCCGCCTCGCGCAGCATCGTTCGGAATCCTTCCAGATCGACGGGGGGTGCGCTGGGCGTGGACGCTGGGGCCGTGGGTTCGGCGGTGGGACCGCCGCCTGCCGGCAGTTGTTCGACCAGCGTAAACAGCTCATGCGCCTTGAACGGTTTGGCGAGATAGTCGGTCATGCCATGCGACAGGCATCGCTCGCGTTCACCCGAGAGCGCGTGCGCCGTCATGGCAACGATCGGCAGCGTGGCCCCGCGGGGGGTTGCGCGAATTGCTTTCGTCGCCTCGAAGCCGTCCATCTCCGGCATCTGGATGTCCATGAGAACGACGTCGTACGGGCGCTCCGCAACGGCGTCGACCGCTTCGCGTCCATTCCCCACGACGTGCACTTCGTGGCCGCGCTTCACGAGCATCGCGACCGCGACCTGTTGATTGACGGGATTGTCTTCCGCGAGCAGCACCCGCAGCGACGCGCGCGACTCGGCAATCGTGTGGCGCGTGACGACGTCCGGCGTGCCCGCGTCTTCCGCCGGTCCCGCGAGCACCGTTCCGAGTGCCTCGACCAGATCCGCGCGGGAGAGCGGCTTCGTCAGATACCCGCGAATGCCAAGCTCGCGGCACCGCTCGCCGTCGCCGCGCTGTCCCGCGGACGTGAGCATCAGCAGCTTCGTGCGGGTGAGCGCTTTGTCCTGGCGCACGGCCGTCGCGAGCTGAAAGCCGTCCATGTCGGGCATTTGCACGTCGAGGATCGCGAGGTCATACGGCGCTCGCTTCTGGGCGGCGCGGCGCAACGCGGCGAGACCGTCACTGGCCATGGACGCCTCGTCCACCTTGACGCCTTCCGCCGCGAGCATCTCGCGCAGAATCCGCCGGTTGGTCTCGTTGTCGTCCACGATCAACATGCGACGCCCACCGAGCGCGGCCAGTCCGACCGTGCGCTCGAGTGCCGCGGTTTCGACGGGTAGCGTCAGGGTAAACGAGAACTCGCTGCCGTGTCCCACTTCACTGGTCACGGCGAGCTCGCCGCCCATCAGGCGCACCAGGCGCTGCGAGATCGCCAGTCCGAGCCCGGTGCCGCCGTAGCGGCGCGTCATCGTTGAGTCGGCTTGCGTGAATTCCTTGAACACGGCCTTCAGATGTTCCGGCGCGATTCCGATACCGGTGTCCCGCACGCCGAAGCGCAGCGCGACGGCTCCGTCGCGCGCCTGCGTCGTCACGGCCACCACGACTTCCCCGTGCTCGGTGAACTTAATGGCGTTGCCGATCAGGTTCATGAGCACCTGCCGCAGCCGCGTCGGATCGCCGCGCACCGCGCGCGGGAGTTCGGGGGCCACGTCCGCGAGCAGCTCGAGATGTTTTTCGCGCGCCCGCACCGCGAGCAGACTGGCGGTCGCATGGACGACTTTGGCGACGTCAAAGGGAATCGATTCGAGCTCGAGATGCTCGGCCTCGATTTTCGAGTAGTCGAGGATGTCGTTCAGGATCATGAGCAACGCTTCCGAAGACGATCGCACCAGCTCGAGCGCGCGGCGCTGCTCGGTCGTGAGCTCGGTGTCCAGAATCAGCTCCACGAAGCCGAGCACCGCGTTCATCGGCGTGCGGATCTCATGGCTCATGTTCGCGAGGAACGCCGAGCGCGCCCGCGCCGTCCGCTCGGCGAGATCGCGGGCGTCCCGCATCACGGACTCGGCGCGCTTGGCGGCTTCTTCGCTCACGGCGAGTCGCGCCGTCACGCGCAGGTGATCCACCAGCGTGATGTGCGCGCGTCGGGCCACGATCGCCATGCCCAGGGTGAACACCGCCACGACCATCGAAGCTGCGACATGATGGCTCTGCTCGCTGATGGCCAGGGACACCAGGACGGGCAGGGCGATGCCCGCGAGAAATCCGCGGATGCTCAACGGATCGGCTGCGAGCGTCGTCAGCGCGCTGGCGATGAGACCGGCCAGGATTACGAGGACGAGGGCGGTGGTCTCGAACGGCACGATCGGAAGTACCAGCGCGGCGCCCACCCCCCACGTGATGGCGAGCAGGGTCACGGTGGCGCGCACGCCGGTGCGGAGCGTTCGCTCGGTCAGCCGGCGTCGTGCGGCGATGAACAGCCACGCGCCTCGCAGCAGCGTGGTGAACACGACGGCGCCGACCCAACCGAGCAAGAGGTCGTGGGGCGCATCAGACCAGGCGAGCGCCGCGACAACGGCGATGAGGATGGGGTGCACCCACACGCCGAGGCGGCTCTCCTGCACCAGTCGCTGTTGGAGCAGGCGCGCGAGGTCGGCTTGGATCCGCGCATCGGTCGAGGCGGCCTTTTCGGGCGCGGCGTCTGCTGCGGCGGCAGTCAGGGTTGCCATGGCGCTCTACAGTAAGACACGACGGGAAACCGTACTAGGGCGATCTTGCGGCGTCGGGGGATCCGGCTGCGGCGCGCGGGGATAGAGCCATGACTGGGCACGCGTTAAGTTGTGGGCTGCTGCACGCGCGCGGTCGCGCGCCCGTAGCTCAGGTGGATAGAGCAGCAGCCTTCTAAGCTGTTGGTCGGAGGTTCGAATCCTCCCGGGCGCACTGCGATGAACCTGCTGCTCGCAGAAGACGATGCCGTCGCCCGCATGACGCTCGCCGCCGTCCTGCGCGGTCTCAAGTACGACGTGACCGAAGCCGAGCATGGCGGCGAGGCGTGGGACAATCTCCAGATCGGGCATTTTCCCATCGTCATCTCGGACTGGCAGATGCCGGAGATCGAGGGCCCCGAGCTGTGTCGCCGCATTCGCGCCCGTGCGACGGACCGGTATACGTACTTCCTTCTTATAGCCGCCACCGGCGGCAAAAGGCGGTACCTCGAGGGCATGGAAGCGGGCGCGGACGACTTCATCACCAAGCCCGTGGACATGGACGAGCTGCGCGCGCGGCTCAAGGCGGCCGAACGGATGCTCGGTTTGCACCACCACGTCCAGCAGCTCGAAGGGCTATTGCCGATTTGCGCCTATTGTAAGAGAATCCGGGACGCATCCGAACGCTGGGAGTCGATTGAACGCTACGTCGAGGCGCGCTCGGACGCGCAGTTCAGTCACGGCTATTGTCCGGAGTGCTACGAGAAACATGTGCGCTCGCAAGTCGAAGGTGGCGGTGGGCGCGGGGGACGCTGACGATTCACGAGGAGGAACGTTGGGCGAATTCAGTATTACCCATTGGCTGATTCTGGGCATGGTGTTGCTGCTGCTGTTCGGCGCCAAGCGAATTCCTGAGGTGGGATCCTCCCTCGGCAAAGGCATTCGCGAATTCAAGCGCAGCTTGAGTGACGTCGGCGACGCGGTCAACGACAAAGAGACGCGCGCGTTACCGCCGACGAGCGGGACGGCAGCCACGCGCGACAACAACCCGCCCAAGCGCCTGCTCGAATAGGGAGGCGATGGTCGGCGCTGTCGGCGTGCAGGCCCGCACGCTGCTGGTCATCGAAGACGACGTGCAGATCCGTCGCGCCGTCAAGAGCGCTCTGACCGGATCAGCCGATCGCATTGTAGAGGCCGCCAATGGGCGTGAAGGACTCGCCCTTGCGGCGTCGTGGCGCCCCGACCTCGTCGTACTCGATCTGGGCCTGCCGGATATTCCGGGCATCGCCGTGTGCCGGGAGATCCGGACGTGGGGCAAAATGCCCATCGTCGTGCTCACCGCGCGACACGCGGAGGACGAGAAGGTCGCACTGCTCGACGCCGGCGCGGACGACTACATAACCAAGCCCTTCAGCAACCGGGAATTCGCGGCCCGGGTGCGTGCGCAGCTCCGGCGCGCGCTGACCATTTCCATCGCAGCGAACGCGGTCGTCAGCGTCGACGATCTGACGATCGACCTCGCCGCCCGCCGTGTGGAGCGCGCGGGGGAGCCCCTGCATCTCACCCCAATCGAGTTCGAGATTCTGCGCGCGCTTGCCTCTCAGGCCGGCCGCACCCTCACGCACCGCCAGATTTTCGACAACGTGTGGGGGAACGCGTCCGGGAATGCGCAACAATACCTGCGTGTGCATATCACGAACTTGCGACGCAAAATCGAGCGGGACCCGGGTACGCCGCGCGTGATCGTGACCGAGCCCGGCGTGGGCTACCGGTTCGAGCTTCTGCCGTGAGCGTCGGCATGCGACGCGGCGCGACGTGGACCTTCTGGCTGGCAACCCTGGCGGTCCTCACGGTGGTGATGCACGGAGTGCGCGGCGAAATCGAGGAAGCGCACGTGGTCATCCCGTACCTGCTGGTGGTCCTCGGTGGCAGCTCCACCGGCGGCCGCGCGCTCGGGTTTACGCTCGCCCTCCTCAGTTTTTTGTTGATCGACTACTACTTCCAGGTGCCGTTCGACACGTTGGCCGTGGGCAAGCCGCTCGACTGGGTCGTGCTGCTGGCGTTTCTGGCGACGGCCGCCGTCGCAACGCAGCTGCTCACACGGGCCCAGGATGAGGCACGAGAGGCAGAGCGCCGTGCTCGCGAGATTGAGGAGTTGTCGCGAGTCGCCGAGCACGCAGAGGCGCTGCGGGAGGCCAACCACCTGAAGGACATGCTGCTCGCATCGGTCTCCCATGACCTGCGCACGCCCCTGACCACGATAAAGGCGCTTGCGCAGGACGTGGCCGTCGGAGGCGACGCGCGCGCGCGCATCATCGAGGAACAGGCAGATCGGCTGAGTCGCATGGTGGCCGATCTGTTGGACCTCTCGCGCATCAGGGCCGGAGCCTTTCCGCTCCGCATGGAGATCAACACGGCTGAAGACCTCTTGGGCGCCGTTGGCGCGCAGTTCGCCACCCTGCCCGCCGCTCAGCTCAGGACGATCTTGCACCTGGATGAGCCGGCGCTCGTCGGAGTGTTCGACTTCGTGCAGTCGCTGCGCATTCTCAGCAACCTCGTCGAGAATGCGCTGCGGCTCTCACCCCCAGGCGCCGCCGTGGAGCTGGAGGCGATACGCAACGGCGCGACGCTGGTCTTTACGGTGCGGGATCACGGCCCCGGTGTGCCCGAGGCCGAGAGGGAGCGGATCTTCGAGCCGTTTTACCGGCCCGATGGATCGCCACCCGACACGGGTCGGGCCGGACTGGGGCTGGCGATCTCCCGCAATCTTGCCGAGCTGCAGGGCGGCACGCTGAGCCATGCACCGAACGCCGGCGGCGGCAGCGTGTTCACGTTGCGCCTGCCCTGGGCGGACGTCGAGCTGCCTGCATCGTCTTTGTGATTTCTTAACGTCCAAGCGCGCTTTCCGCATCGAATCTTGGCGACCGCCTCGTGATGTTTGCGGTCGCATGAATCGTTGCATCCTTGCTCTGGGCGCAGCCCTTCTGCTTGGCGGGCCGAGCGGGCTCCTCGCCCAGTCGCCGCCCGCGCCGCCCGCGCCGCCCACGATGCGCGAGGTGCTCGACGCCGCGCTGCGTTCGAACCCCGATATCGTCGCCGCTCGCCTACGGGTGGACAGCGCGCACGGCGAGCAGCGGATCGCGCGGGCGATCCCCAACCCGGTCGTGAACTCCGCGCCCAACCAGCCGTGGCAGTACACCGCGTCGGTGCCGCTGGACATCACGCCGCAGCGCCTGTTTCGCACGCGCGCGGCCGCGCGCGGGAGCGATGCGGCGCTCTCCGACGCGGCCGACGTCGTCCGGCAGGTGACCTTCGCGGTGTCTACGGCGTTCTACGACGTGCTCCTCGCCGAACAGACGCGGGGGCTGGCGGACGAGCGTCGCGCGATCTTTCGCCAGCTGCTCAGCGCGGACTCGGCACGCCTGCGCGCGGGCGACATCCCGCAGCGCGACGTGACCAAGGCCGAGCTCGAGTTGGCGCGGGCCGACGCGGAACTGCTCCGGGCTCACGCCCAGGCGCATGTGACGCGCCTCGCGCTCCAGCTGCTGATGGGGCTCGCCGCGCCGGACACGTCCTTCACAGTCTTCGGCGCCCTCACGTATGTGCCGGTGATCATCCCCGAAGACTCGCTCGCGGTGATCGCGGCGTGCAGCCGGCCTGATTTGCGTGCGGCGCGCGAGCGCACCGCCCAGAGCACGGCGATCAAACATCTGGCCGCGGCGCTGTGGGTGCCGATTCCGGAGCTGACCTATTCGTACCAGCACGGCGGCCAGTTTGCCCGCGGCGATCTGTTCACGAACGGGTCATCGCACGCCATAGGGTTCGGCTTCACGCTGCCGCTGTTCGCCTGGAATGGCGGCGAGCGTGAGAAAAGCAGCGCGGGGCTGGAGGCAGCGCAGCTGGCCACGACGCGGACGCAGGCGCAGATCGCCAACGACATCGCGACGTCCGTGGATGCCTACCACTCCGCACGGGCGCTCGCCGAGCGCTACGAGAGCGGGATGCTGGAACGGGCGCGCTCGGTGCTCGAAACGGCTCGGTACGCCTATGGGACCGGCGCAATCTCCCTGCTCGAGCTGCTGGACGCGATCGCGACGTGGTCCGACACGCGCTCGGACTACTATGCCGCTCTCCACGATTACTGGGTCAGCGTGTACGCCGTGGCGCGCGCGGCGGGACGAGACTTCACGCCATGAAGTCGAACGTCGCGTTGCCCTTGGGAGCCTTGATGGCCGTCCTGGTGGCGCTGGGAATCGCACTGCTCGCCACCGGCGGCCGGCAGCCGGGGGCTCTCGAGGCGGCGAGCGGGACACCGCCGCCCGGTGAAGTGTGGCTGCCGCCGGGCTCCCCGAAGCTCGCGAGCATCGGCGTCGACACCGTGCGCGCGCGCGGTGAGAAGGTGGTCGTCGTGTTGCCGGCCCAGCTCGCCCTAGACGAGGACCACACCGTGCGGGTCGCGAGCCCCGTGTCCGGACGCGTGCGGGCCCTCGATGCGGCGCCTGGCGATCAGGTCGCCGCGGGCGGCGCCCTCGCGCATATCGTGTCGGGCGACGTCGCGCAGGCCCAGAGCGACCTGAAGCGCGCCGAGTCCGCGTTGACCACCGCCATCACATCGTTGGTCCGCGCCCGCGATCTGTTCGCGCACCACGTCGTCGCACAACGCGACCTCCTGCAGGCGATCAACGACTCGGCCCAGGCTCGTGCCGAGCGCGACCGCGCGCAGGCCCGTGTGCAGCAGCTCGGGACGGGACCGGATGTCGGCCAGGAGTACGTGCTGCGCGCGCCGATCGGTGGCGACGTCGTTGACCGGACAGCGAACCCCGGCATGGAAGTACGACCTGACCTGCCAGCGCCCCTGTTCACGGTCTCCAGTCTCGATACCCTGTGGCTGACGGCAAGCGTGTACGAGCGCGACCTCGCCGCCGTCCGCCCCGGCCAACGCGTCCTGTTCACCACTGAGGCGCTGCCAGATCGAGTGATCGCGGCGCGTGTCGCCTACGTGAGCAGCGCGCTCGACCCCGCGACGCGCACCGCCACCCTGCGGGCGCTGGTACCGAACGCGGGTCGCGAACTCCGTCCGTCGATGTTTGGCGAGGTCAAGGTCGTCGCACCCGACCGCTCCGGCCTGCCCGTTGTGCCGACGCTGGCGTTGGTCACCCAGGGCGCGGCGACCGTGGTCTTCGTGCAGACGGCGCCGGGACGATTTGTCCTTCGCCCCGTGCACGTGACCAACGATGATGGCGCGACCGCGATCGTCCTCGACGGTCTCCGGCCGGGCGAGGTCGTCGTGACGCGCGGCAGCCTGCTACTCTCGGCGGAAGCCGCGCCGGCTCGGTAGCGTGCTGCACCGCCTCATCCGCTTTGTCCTGCGCCAGCGGATGCTGGTGATCGGCGGCGTGCTGCTGCTCGCGGTAGTGGGTATTCGCTCTTTCCGCGCACTGCACGTCGAAGCCTTCCCGGATGTCGAGGACATCAAAGTCCAGATCATCTCGCTGTGGCCCGGCCACGCCGCCGAGGAGCTCGAGCGTTCGGTTACGTTGCCCATCGAACGGCAGATGAACGGCACGCCGAATCTGACCAACCTGCGGTCGGTCTCGATGTTTGGATTGTCGGTGGTCACGCTGGTGTTCGAGGACGGGATCACGGATTACTTCGCGCGCCAGCAGGCACTCGAGCGCTTGACGGCGGTCACCCTACCCGCGGGCGTCAATTCCGGTCTTGCGTCGATGTCCAATTCCACCGGCGAAATCTTCCGCTACACGCTGCGCGGGCGCCGGTCCCTCACTGAGCTCAAGGAGCTGGAGGACTGGGTCGTCGAGCCGGCGTTCCGAACCGTTCCGGGAATCGCGGACGTCGTCTCATTCGGCGGCCAGGTCAAGGAATACCAGGTGGATCTGGACCCCGCCAAGCTGCAAGCGTACGGGCTGAGCCTGGGCCAGGTGGAGCAGGGGATCGCCGGCGCCAATGGGAACGCCGGTGGGGGCTACATCGCACATGGATATGAGAAGCAGGTCGTGCGCGGCATCGGATTGTTCCGCAGCGTCGCGGACATCGCCCATGTCATGCTGACCTCACACGGCGGCGTACCGGTCCGCGTCGGCGACGTCGGTGCGGTACGCATCGGCGGCGCGCCGCGTGAAGGCATGGTCGCCAAGGACACCGCGGATGACGTCGTCGAAGGCATCGTATTGATGCGCAAAGGCGGCGACGCGCTCGAGGTTCTGAAGGGCGTGCGCGCCAAGGCGCAACAGCTCAACCAGTTGATCCTGCCGCGCGATGTCCAATTGGTGCCGTTTTACGACCGCGCCACATTGGTGAACCACACGGTGGACACGGTCGAAGAGAACCTCGCGATCGGTGCCACGCTGGTCCTCGTCATCCTGGTGATCTTCCTCGGCGACTGGCGCAGCGCCCTGATCGTCGGCGCGGTGATCCCGCTCTCGCTGTTGTGCGCGTTCATCCTCATGGATTGGCGCGGGGTATCGGCGAACCTCATTTCGCTCGGTGCCGTGGACTTCGGCATCATCGTCGATTCAGCCGTCGTCATGGTCGAGGCGTTCATGGTGCGTCTCGCGCTTCAACCACCCACCGCTGAGTCGGACCGTCGCGCCACGGTGGCGCAGACTGCGGAGCTGATGGGGCGCCCGATCCTCTTCTCGAAGGCCATCGTCATCACCGCGTTCCTGCCGATCTTCACGTTCCAGCGGGTGGAGAAGCGGATCTTCTCTCCCATGGCGTTCACGTTGAGCTTCGCCCTCCTCGGCTCGCTGGTCCTCTCCATGACCCTGGTGCCGGTCCTCTCGAGCTGGTTCGTGAAGGGACAGCACGGCGAGACGCCAGCCGTTCGCTGGATGCGCCGCGTCTTTGTGCCGGCCCTCGACTGGGTGCTCGGGCACGCACGCCAGACGCTGCTCACCGCACTCGCGCTGCTCCTGGGTGCGCTGCTGGTCGGCAGCCGGCTGGGCACCGAGTTTCTGCCGGCGCTCGACGAGGGGAACATTTGGCTCCGCGTCACGATGCCGGTCGGGATTTCCTTGGAGCAGGCGAAGCTCGTGGAGCGGCGCATTCGATCGATCGTCCTGCTCTACCCGCAGGTCCGGCAGGTCCTCACGCAGCTCGGCAGGCCGGATGACGGCACCGACTCCAAGGGCTCCAATAACCTCGAAGTGTATGTGGATCTCAAACCGCGCACGCAATGGGGCGACGTACACGACAAGGACGATCTGATCAACCGGATGTATGCGAGGATGTCGCAGATCCCCGGACTGAAATTCAACTTCTCGCAGTACATCAAGGACAACGTGGAGGAGGCCCTCTCCGGCGTCACCGGTGAACTGGTCGTCAAGATTTTTGGGCCGGACCTCGAAGTGCTCCAGGAGAAAGCCGCCGAAGTCGAGCGTGTGATGGCAGGCGTGCGTGGCGTCGCCGATCTCGACGTGGAGCGACAGTTCGGGCAACCGCAGCTGCGCTTTGAGATCGACCGCGACGCGATCGCGCGCTATGGACTCGCCGTCGCGGACGTCAATGACGCCATCGAAACTGCCGTCGGCGGGAAGGCCGTCACCCAGTTTCTGGAGGGCGACCGGGTGTTCGGCGTGCGCGTGCGCGATGTCGCTCCGGCCCGTGACAGCCGCCGCGCGCTGGAGGAGCTGCCCGTGAACACGCCTGACGGCAGGATCGTGCCGCTCGGCAGCCTGGTTCGCACGACTTCGGTGGAAGGCGCGTCGCGCATTTCCCGTGAGGCGAACGAGCGCCGCATCGCGATCAAGTGTTCGGTACGCGGGCGTGACCAAGGAGGGTTCGTCGCCGAAGCGCAGCGGGCGGTGGACCGCAACGTGCGGCTGCCGCCGGGCTACCGCTTGACCTGGGGAGGGCAATTTGAGAATCAGCGCCGCGCCATGACGCGACTCGCGATCATCGTGCCCACCAGCATCGTGATCATCTTCATCCTGCTGTTCGCCGCGTTCGACTCGACCAAGTACGCCGCCTTGATCCTCGCCAACCTTCCGTTCGCGCTCATCGGCGGCATCCTGTCGCTGTGGCTGCGCAGCATCAATTTGAGTGTCTCCGCCGCCGTGGGGTTCATCGCGCTGTTTGGGATTTCCGTGCAGAACGGCGTGATCCTTGCCAGTCGCTTCAACGAGCTGCGCCAGGCGGGGCGGTCTATCGAGGACGCCGTGCGTGCCGGGACCCATGAGCGTTTGCGCCCAGTCGTGATGACGGCGCTCATGGCGGCACTCGGCTTGCTGCCGGCGGCCCTCTCGCAGGGTGTCGGCGCCGAGACGACGCGGCCCTTTGCCACGGTGATCGTCGGCGGTCTCGCCACGGCGACGCCGCTCACGCTGCTGCTTTTGCCCGTGCTGTATCGGTTGTTTCATGAAGAGCCTGAGGGGGCGGGTCTGGGCGTATCTTCAAGTAGCTAAGCCCCTTGACTCACCTCTGACACGCGGCTAGAATCCGTGTCTCTCTGCGGACTTTTTTGCAGATAGCTCTTTGAGAATTGATGATCGAGTGTGTGGAGTGCGGCCCCAATTGAGCGGACGCGTCTGTCAGAAGCGCGCCGCGAGGGGTTTCATTCTGATTGTGATTCGGACGACAGAAGTACCAGTCGTTCGGTGAGCTGTTCGAATTTTCCAATCATTGGAGAGTTTGATCCTGGCTCAGGACGAACGCTGGCGGCGTGCCTAACACATGTAAGTCGCACGGGACTGGAGGGCAACTTCCAGTTCAGTGGCAGACGGGTGCGTAACACGTGAGAAACCTGTCCAACGGCGGGGGATAGCCGGCCCAACGGCCGGGTAATACCGCGTACGATCATTCGGGGACATCCCTGGATGAAGAAAGCAGCCGCAAGGTTGCGCCGATGGAGGGTCTCGCGGCCTATCAGCTAGTTGGCGGGGTAACGGCCCACCAAGGCAACGACGGGTAGCTGGTCTGAGAGGATGGCCAGCCACATTGGGACTGAGACACGGCCCAGACTCCTACGGGAGGCAGCAGTGGGGAATCTTGCGCAATGGCCGCAAGGCTGACGCAGCGACGCCGCGTGTGGGATGACGGCCTTCGGGTTGTAAACCACTGTCAGGGGGAACGAATACCGGGCCGCGAATAGCGGACCCGGGGTGACGGTACCTCCAAAGGAAGCACCGGCTAACTCCGTGCCAGCAGCCGCGGTAATACGGAGGGTGCGAGCGTTGTCCGGAATCACTGGGCGTAAAGGGCGCGTAGGCGGCTCGCTAAGTGGCTGGTGAAATCCCGGGGCTCAACTCCGGGGCTGCCGGTCAGACTGACGGGCTCGAGCACGGTAGAGGCAGATGGAATTCCCGGTGTAGCGGTGGAATGCGTAGAGATCGGGAAGAACATCGGTGGCGAAGGCGGTCTGCTGGGCCGTTGCTGACGCTGAGGCGCGACAGCGTGGGGAGCAAACAGGATTAGATA
>DATGVZ010000031.1:0-16719 GCA_035299765.1 Gemmatimonadales bacterium | reverse complement strand
CCTTAGCGGCGCAGTGCCCATTGAATCCCTCTTGGCCAGTGCTCCATCAACGGCCCCCCCCACACCGCGGCCGCCCTCGACGCCAGCCGATCGCGCGCGCAGGTCTGGAGCGATGCCAGCACCTGTTGGGGGGGGCGGGGGGGGGGGGGGGGGGGGGCGCGGGAGGAGCCGTTGATGGAGAACTGGACAAGAGGGATTCAATGGGCACTGCGCCGCCAAGGCGTCGTATCGCGACCGTCACGGCCGCCAGGGCGGCTGCCGTGCTCGTCTCGTCACCGGATCCCGATGCCGAGAGCACTTCGCCCGCCTTGCGGAGCTCGGCGGCGAAGAGCGGCGCTTGATTCACCGCGATCCCGCTCGATACCGCTTCCCGCGCGGCCTGCGCAAATTCCGCGACCCGTTCGGCGACCGGTCCACCACCGGCGGCGCCGAGCACGCGGAATGTGCCGGCAAGTGTATGCGCGCGCAGCTCGCGCTGCGTGGCACTCGGCGCGCGCTCCAGCGAGTCGGCGGCCTGACGCAAGTGCTCGCCGTGACTGACCAGCTCCAGACGGCCCAGTGTCGCGGGGCGCGTGGGCGTGGCTGCCGTTCCGCGCCGCACGATCGTCCCGAGCGTCTCGATCGAGACGATGTCCGGCTCGCTGTCCATGAACTTCACGAGCAGCCCGGCGAACCTGCGGAACTCGGCGCTCTCGGGATCGGGGCGGCCGCGCTCCGCGACTTCGCGCGCGGCATGCGCGATCGACGTCGCCGCCATCTGAAACAGCTCGGCGATCATGTCGCCCCAACCCTGCGGTGGGTTTCCGGTTGTGCGGTTCAGCTCACCGATCGCGCGCTCGATGCCCTCGAGCAGATCTGGTAACGGCGGCAAATCGTTGAGCGCCGCCAGACCGCGCAACGGTTGAATGGCCTTGACCACCTGCTGCAACGGATCGTGCGCGAGCGGATTGCTGCGGAGCACTCGGCCGGCACGATCGAGGGCGCTGGCGATGGCCGCCCCTTCGCGCGCCACGAAAGCGCGCGCGCCCGCGTCGAGGCCGATGGCCTCCGCCGCGCGTACCTGCGCGGAGGGCCGTCCACCCAACTGCTCGAGTTGGCTGGCGAGTCCTTCGGCTTTGGCGGTGTCGGCGTCGCTCCACTTGCCGGCGTTGCGAACGAAGATCTTGATATCATCGACCGCGCGAGTCGCGATCTGCTTCGTCGCGGCGTCCCACTGACGTCGCCCTTCGCGCAAGCCGCGCGCGAGTGCCTCGAACCCCATGGCGGCCCGGGCGATCGGCTGCTGGCTCGCCATGAGCGCGCTGCCGCGCAGGGCGCGTGCGAGCCGGACCAGCTCATCGGCGGGCGGCGTCGCAGGTGCTTGGAGCAGCCCATCGAGCCGGTCGAGATACTCCCCCGCCTCGAGGGCGAAGAAGTCGGTCATGCCGAGGGGCTGCGGCGCCGGAGGCGTCGTCATGGGCAATCAAGGTAGGGAATCCCGGCGCCGCGCACCAGTTTAGGAGGGGGTTTTGTGTAGTTGAGTGGGCTGCTCGGCGCGGCTAGCTTGCGACGCATCCGCCCCGTGGCAACGTGACAGCGTGCGCCGCCGCCGAGACTGAAACGGTATGCTTTCTGGAGAGACCGCGGATCAGATCAAGCGTGTGCTCAAGTACATGTACCGATTCGGATCGGTACGGGGGCCGCGCATGTTGCTGCAGTTCCGCTCGCGCAACGCGTCCTTGCGACTGCGTCTTCCCGGCTACGAGCATCCGATCTTCTTACGAACCGGTACGTCGGACGTACCGACCTTCGAGCAAGTCTTTGTCTCGCTGGAGTACGACTTTCCGTATCCCAACGCGATGCCGCGTCTCATCATCGATGCCGGTGCCAACGTGGGCTTTGCCACGTTGTTCTTCGCGCGGCGGTTTCCGAATGCCCGCGTGCTCGCCGTCGAGCCGGACCGATCGAACTATGAATTGTTGCTCCGGAACACTCAGCGGTACCCGCAGGTGACACCGATCCGCGCAGCGCTGTGGCCCCAGAGCGTTCCACTGAAAATCGATAATCCCAACGATCCACACTGGGCGTTTCGAGTTTCCGAAGCCCGCGACGACCCCAGCGAGGTCCGAGGCGTGACCGTATCAGAGCTCATGGTTCTGGCAGGCACGAGCACGATTGACATCTTGAAGCTGGACATCGAAGGGGCCGAGAAGGAGGTGTTTGAATCGCGCTTCGAGCCGTGGATGGACAAAGTCAAGGTAATTGTGGTCGAGCTGCACGACGGGTTGCGTGCCGGATGCAGCACCGCTTTCTACCGTGCGATGAGTAGACTGCGCTTTAGCCAGTTCATCTGTGGCGAGCATATCGTCCTCATCATGGAGCACTAACGCGCGCGAGGATTACCTCTCGACGAGCTTGCGCATGCGGCGCACGGCCTCCTCCAGCCCCCAGAATACCGCATTGCTCACGATGCTATGTCCGATGTTCAGCTCCTCGATTTCCGAGATCCCCGCGACGGGCTTGACATTCTGATAGGTGAGGCCGTGTCCCGCGTGGACCGCCAGGCCGATGCTCTTTGCATGCGCGGCAGCTCGACGCAGTTCCTGGAACGCCGTTGTTCCACGCTTCCAGGTATGCGCGTAGCGGCCCGTGTGCAGCTCGATCGCCGGCACGCCGAGCTCGCGCGCCAGGTCGATGGTGCGGCGCGATGGATCGATGAACAGGCTCACGCGGATTCCGGCATCCTGCAATCGCGCGATCGCGCCACGCAATTTGCGATCGGTGCGCCGGAGCGCCAGTCCGCCCTCGGTGGTGATCTCCTGCCGCTTCTCGGGGACGAGGGTTGCCTGAAAGGGGCGGGGCTGTACGCGCGTCGCGAAGCGCACGATCTCGGGGTGCGCGCCCAGCTCCAGGTTGAGAACGGTCCGCACGCTGCGCGTGAGTGCCGTGACGTCGGCGTCCTGAATGTGACGGCGATCTTCACGCAGGTGCACCGTGATGCCGTCCGCGCCGGCCCGCTCCGCGGCCGCCGCGGCCTGAACGGGATCCGGCTCGTCGGTCTTGCGCGCTTCGCGCAACGTCGCAACGTGATCGATGTTGACGTAGAGACGCATGGTGTCTTACCTTCGGGTCATCCCGACCATAGGTCTTGCCTCGTGAAGCGACGGCTCGCCCTGCTCGTCCTGCTCGCCGCTCTGACCGCTTGTAGTGGAAATCGCGGGCCGCAAACGCCGGTCCCGCAATCGATGAACGAGTCGCTCACGCAGTTCATGGCGGCCGTGAAGGCGAACGATCTGAAGCGGATGGGCGAGCTCTGGGGCACCGAGGGCGGGCCCGCCGCGGGCTCGATGGACAGCGACGTCCTGCGCCGGCGCATCACGGTCATTCAGAAATACCTCGAGCATACCGGATATCGCGTCATCGAAGGTCCCGTGCTTGTGCCCGGGCACGACGATCTGCGCACGTTCCGGGTCGAGTTGCAGCGGACGAGTTGCAATCAGGTGCTGCCGATCGACGTGGTGCGGACGCACAGTGGGGGATGGCTGGTGTACGACGTGCACCTCGAAAGCGCAGGGAACCCAGTAGGCCCTTGCCAGCCGAGGGGGACGGGAACTCGCCCCTAGGGCGCCGCGTTTCACCTACTCGGTTAGCTCCAACAGAATGCCGTTGGTTGCTTTCGGATGCAAAAAAGCGATTCGCCGTCCGCCGGCCCCGCGCCGGGGCTTCTCATCCACGAGCTGGTAGCCGGCCGCGCGGCAGCGCGCCAATGCGGCGTCGAGGTCCGGGACGCGGTAGCACACGTGATGGATGCCCGGTCCCCGTTTTGCAAGAAATTTCGCCACGGGA
The DNA here is from genome assembly GCA_035299765.1 of Gemmatimonadales bacterium. Taxonomy (GTDB): domain Bacteria; phylum Gemmatimonadota; class Gemmatimonadetes; order Gemmatimonadales; family GWC2-71-9; genus 20CM-2-65-7. The sequence goes on along the minus strand of DATGVZ010000031.1, from coordinate 12,894 downwards.
CTGGCCGGGTCATTGGGTTCGAGCAGCTCGACGTCGACATCGCCAAAGTGCAGGCTGACGATCTTGGCGCCGTCGACGGCTTCGGGCCCCCCTCCCCCCCGATCGGGGGAGAGGCCCAGGACGTCGTGATAAAAGCGCAGTGCCTCCGTGATGCTCGGCACGGCGATACCGATATGGGCGACAGCAGGATTCATAGCAGGTCAAACTAACGTCTACTGAAGGGGAGTGAAGGAACATGGAAGGGGAGCATCTCGTCGCGATCACAGACGCCACTTTTCAGGCGGAAGTGGAGCAGCACAAAGGGCTCGCCGTCGTCGATTTCTGGGCCACCTGGTGTGGTCCCTGCCACATGGTCGCGCCGATCATGGACCAGCTGGCCGGCAAGTACAACGGCAAGGTAAAGATCGTCAAAGTGGACGTGGACGCCAATCAGGCGACCGCGATACGCTTTAACGTCCGCTCGATTCCGAGTATTCTATTCTTCAAGGATGGACGCCACGTAGACACGATCGTGGGTGCCTACCCGTCGTTGGCGTTCGAGCAAAAGATCGAACAGCACCTTTCGTAGCTTCCTCCCCGGAGGACGATGCGCGCGAGCACTGCTCGCCTGACGAATTCGCCGGTTCGCCTCGCGGATCTGCAGTTTCCGCAGGTGAACCGGCTTATTCATCGCACGCGCCTCGCCTTCATTCATCTCGACAACCTGCTCGCCTACGCGAAGCGCGATCGCGACGGGCGCATCGACGGCTATCTCGCGGCTCACCTCCCGGACGAATGCCTGCTGTTGTTCTTTCGCAAGGGCGAGGCGGTCAACGCCGCGTCGCTGCATACCGCCGGTCGGCAGGTCATCACGATCACCGAAGCACTGAAGCGGATGCGCACCGAGGTCGAGCGGGGCGATCTGACCTACTGCGCCGCGCCCATGGAGCAGCTCGCCTGGATGTACACCGCCTGCGCGGGTGCCTATCAACCACGTGGCATCGACGTCAATCAACCGGAGAAGTTCTTCCCGCTGCTGCAGCAGGAAAAGGTGACCGGCGTTCTGGAGCTGATTTCCAACGGTCGGGTCTCGTATCTCAAATTCGATCAGGGCAAGTATCTCAGCGGGCATTTCTGCGATAAACCGGAGAACATTTCGCCCGCCCGCTACCTCGAGTCGCTGTTCGATCCGGGTCCTCCGCCCAGTGACACGAAGCCCGCGATGTCGGCGGGAACATTCCCCGCTGCGGATGATCTGCCCGCGCAAGCCGCGACGGCGCTGGTGAACACGTATCGCGAGCTGTATTGGCGCATCGTCGACGCCGTCGAACGGGAGTTCCCCGGCGAAGCGAAGCGGCGGGCACAGAAGGTGACTGCGGCGATCGTCGATACACATCAAGCGCTGGCGCTGCTCAGCGTGCCACGCGGCAGCGACACGCCCGACGGCGTGGTGCGGCCGGAGGAGCTGTCGACGGCGCTCAGCGATTGGGCGCTGCAGCTGCTCGAGGGGGCGGAAGTAATGATGCCGGGGACGGCGCCGAAAGTCCTGAAGGACGCGACCCGCGAGCATCGCTATGTCTTGCAGGCCGCCGGTTTCTATGGTCGTCTCCCCTGGCGGGTGACGTGGTAACGTGGCCGGTACCCTCTACGTCGTCGCGACGCCCCTCGGGAACCTCGGCGATCTGTCGCCGCGTGCCGCCGACACGCTGAAGCGCGTGGCGGTCGTCGCCGCCGAAGACACGCGCCACAGCAAACCGCTGCTCACCCACACCGGCTCCCATGCGGAGCTGGTGAGCTTTCACGCGCACTCATCCGAGCGCGCCCTGGAACGCCTGCTGCGCATCCTATCAGAGGGGCGCGACGTCGCGTTCATCACCGACGCCGGCACCCCGGTGATCAGTGATCCAGGTGTCGCCCTCGTCGCCGTGGCGCGAGAGCGGGGGATTCAAGTCGTGACCATTCCGGGACCGACCGCCGTCGCGGCAAGCCTGTCTGTATCAGGCATCGGGGGCGACCGCTATGTGTTTCTCGGATTTCTCCCGCGCAAAGGCAACGACCGCCGCCGTTTGTTACTGACCGTCGCTCAGAGCGAGTGGACCGTCGTGATCTTCGAGGCCCCGAACCGCGTCGCGCAACTTCTCGCCGATCTCGCCGATGTGTGTGGAGCCGACCGTCAAGCGTCGGTCTCTCGTGAGCTCACGAAGGTCTTCGAGGAGACGCGTTCGGGGACGTTGCAGGAATTGTCAGAGCACTATGCGGAGGCTCCCGCGCGAGGCGAGGTTACAGTAGTCATCGCGGGAACTGGAAAGCAGCGCGTCGACGAGCGGCTCCCCCCTCCGGATACCGGCGAGCGCGCCAAGGCTCTGCTGGCCGAAGGCCTTTCGCGCAAAGATGTCGCTGATCGACTGGCAGAGGAAACCGGAATTTCACGAAACGCTGCGTATCGGCTGGTGAACGAGTTATGAAGCGATTGTTTCTCGTGCTGCCGCTACTGGTTCTTCCGACCGTCCGGCCGTCCGGCCGTCCGGCCGCCAGTCTCACCATCGGCCGCCTCAACTACGACGGCGGCGGTGACTGGTACGCGAACCCCTCCGCCTTGCCGAACCTGCTGACCGCGCTGCGCGAGCGCACGACCCTGCCGGTCGCGGAGCGCGAGCGCGTGGTGACGCTGACCGGCCCGGAGCTGTGGGACGTCCCTTACCTCTATATGACGGGTCACGGCAACGTGCGCTTCTCCGACGTCGAGCTCCGCAATCTCCGCCGCTATTTGGAGCAGGGTGGCTTCCTGCACGCGGACGACAATTACGGGATGGACAAGTCGTTCCGACGGGAAATCGCGCGCGTGTTTCCGGACCATCCGCTGGTTGAAGTCCCGCTGACGCACCCGATCTACAACCTTGTCTACGCCTTCCCACGCGGGATTCCCAAGATCCACGAGCACGACGGCCTGCCCGCGCAGGGATTCGGAATTTTTTTGGGAGACCGGCTTGTCGTATACTATTCCTACCAGTCGGATCTCGGGAATGGATGGGAAGATCCGGAGGTCTACCATGATCCACCGGAGCTTCATGAGGCGGCGCTGCGAATGGGCGTGAATCTCTTCACCTACGCGGTGAGCGAAATCAAATGACGGAAACGGCGCGGCGGCTGCATCAGCTGGGCGCTCCGCATGCGCGCGCTCGAGCGCTCGCCGTCGTGCTCGCCGGTCTCGGCGTGGCGCTCGCGGCTGCGGCGTTGGGGCTCGTGCTGGCGCCGGCCGTGCCCGGTGTGACCATCTCCTGGGTATTGATCGCGCTGAGCGTGGCCGCAGCGGTTTGGGCCGTGTTACGCGTGCGGGGCGAGGCGGCCGCCGCTCCCATTGGCCGGTTGGTTGAGTCTGCCACCCGTGGGCGTGCGGGGAGCGTCGTCGGCGTCGTGAGCCCGTCCATTAACAAGGGCCAGGGAACAAGCGCTGCGCTGTTACTCGCGGCCGATACGCGAGCGGCGGCGTTCGTTTCGTTTGCGGCGCCTCAAGTGAACGCCACGTTGCGGCGCACCACGCGACGCCGGCTCGTTGCGGGCACCGGCACGGCGTTGCTGGGAGCGGTGCTGTTCGTCGCAGGCGCGCCCGCATCTGGCCGCGCCGCGGCGTTTTGGCATCCGGTTCGCGCGTGGCGCGACGCGCACGCGCCTGTGCGACTGGCCGTCGATCGGCGCACGGTGCGGCGTGGCGGCAGCCTGGAAGCGATGGTCACGGTGCCCGGTGCGGTTCGCGTCACGCTGTGGACGCGTGGTCCGGGGGAGCCGTGGAAACCGACGTTGCTCTCGCTCGACGCCGACGGGCGTGCGACGCGGCAGCTTGGACCGATCGAATCCGACCTCTATCTCAAGGCCGCGAGCGGCGGACGGACGAGCCACGAGATCAAGGTCACCGTTTCGCTGCCGGCCTTCCTCGCGGACCTCGGGGTCACGGCTCGCTTTCCTTCATATCTCGGCCGCTCGGACGAGCCGCTACTGGTTGGTCCTGATGTCATCCCGTTGCCGGCCGGGACCGCCGTGCTCACGAGCGGCTCAGCGAGCGTTCCACTCGCTGGCGCCATGTGGACGCTGGAAACAGGTCGCCGGACGGAAGCGCAGCGTGTGGCAGGCAACCGGATCGAAGGCCGGTTTACTCCTATCGCCAGCGGTACGTGGCGATTGCAGGTGCGCACGGTTGACGGCTCTGCGCTCGAAGGCACGACGCCTGAGCTGCATCTCCAGATCGTGCCCGATTCGGCGCCGGTCGTGACGCTTCCGGTGCCGGGTAGAGACACGACGTTGCCGTTGTCACTCCATCAGCAGTTGGTCGCCGATGTGCGAGACGACCACGGCATCTCGCGGCTGGCGGTCGTGAGCTGGCGCGTGAGCCGGACCGGGCGCGTCGATCCCGTCGTGCGTGAATCGCTCGACGTCAGTGGTGTCGGTGATCGTGCCATCGTGCAGGGCCGCATCGACGCCGAGCATCGGAATCTCCTGCCGGGCGACACGCTGCGATTGTACGTCGAAGCGTGGGACAACGCGCCGGAGCCGCACAGCGGCCGTAGCGCCGAGATCGCGTTGCGGTTGCCGAGCATGGAGGAGCTGCGGGCTGAGACACGCGCGGCGGCGCGCGCGGTGGCGGGAGCCGCCGATTCTGTGGCTGCGGCGCAGCGCGAATTGAGTGATCGCACGCGCGATCTCGCGCAGCAGCGCAGCCGCGAGGCGACGGCCGGCACGTCCGGCCGGCAGCAGGCGACCAACCCGCAGAGCGGGGGGGGCTCCATGTCGTTCCAGGCAACGCAACGCGCGGAAGAAATCGCGCGCGATCAAGCCGCGATGTCGCAGCGCATAAAAGAGCTGTCGCAGGCCGTCGAGGAGATCGCCCGCGCGGCCAAAGCGGCCGGCGTCGACGACACGGCATTTCAAAACCGTCTCCGCCAGGTACAGGAGCTGCTCCAGCAGGCCATCACGCCCGAGCTGCAGCAGCGACTCCGTGAGTTACAGGAAGCGCTCGCGCGTCTCGATCCTGAAGCGACGCGTCAGGCCCTGCAGCGACTCGCGGAAGCGCAGCAACAGCTGCGGCATGAGCTCGAGCGCAGCCAGGAATTGTTCAAGCGCGCGGCACTCGAAGGAGAGCTGGCATCACTGGCGAAGGACGCCGAGGACCTGCAGCGGCGCCAGACGGAGTGGAATAAGGAAGTCGCGCAACGCGCCGACTCCGCCGCCGTCGCCGCCGAGCGTGACCTCGCTGCGGCGACGGACTCCCTTGCGCACGGCGTCGAGCGGGCGGGTCGGTCGGTATCGCTGAAAGCGCCGCAGGCCGCCGCGCGTCGCGCCCAGAATGCCATGCAGGAAGCCGCCGATGCCGCCAGCCAAAGCGATTCGCGCGGAGCACGCCGTTCCGGCCAGGAGGCCGCCGATTCGCTCGCGCGCCTGCCCGAGCAGCTGCGCCAGCGACGCGACTCGCTCGCCACCGCGTGGCGCCACGAGACACTGGACGCGCTGGACCGCGCGCTCTCCGAAACGGCCGCGCTCGCCCGCCGTCAGCAAGACGTTGCCGGTGCGCTCCGGGCGGGTGAGGCCGGCGCGTCGACCCGCGCGCAACAGGCAGCCATCGAAGAGGGAACGCAGGCCGTCGAGCAGCAGATCAGCAAGGCAGCGGGCCGTCACGCGCTCGTCTCTCCACAGCTCGAGGCCGCACTCGGCTTCGCGCAGAACCAGATGCGCCAGTCGCGCGAACAGCTGGAGCAGGGCGATCCGAACGCGGCAGCGGCAGCGCCGTTCGCCGAGCAGGCACTCGACGCGCTCAACGCGACCGCGCACGCCCTTGTGCGAACGGCGCAGCGCGTCTCCGGGGCGCAATCGGGCTCCGGTTTCCAGGAAGCGCTGGAGCAGCTCGCGCGCATGGCACAGGACCAGCAGGGAATGAACGGCGCGGCGCAAGGCTTGTTGCCGATGATGGCGCTCGGCGGCCAGGCCGTCATGCAACGGGTGCGCGAGCTTGCCGCTCGCCAGCGCGCGCTGGCGGAGCAGCTCGAACGCTTGCAGGCCGAAGGTGAAGCCGGGGCAGCCGGCGCCCTGGCGCAGGAAGCTCGCGAGCTGGCACGCCAGCTCGAAGCTGGGCGACTGGACCGGCGCACGCTCGAACGGCAGCAACAGCTCTATCGCAAGCTGCTCGACGCCGGCCGCAGTCTCACCGGCGAGGAACCGGACGATCAAAAGCAGCGCGTCAGCCGCTCCGCGACCGGCGACAGCATCCACATCCCGACGGCGCTGCTTCCGGGCGCGACCGGATCTGGTCCCAAGGTTCGTTATCCCACGTGGGACGAGCTGTCCGGTCTGACGCCCGAGCAGCGGCGACTGGTGTTGGAATACTTCCGTCGGTTGAATGAAAACAAGCCTTAAGCTCGCCTTCTTGCTGCTGATTGCCGCGCCCTCATTGGCGCGGGCCCAAGCCTTGAGCCCGGGCTTCGAGCTCGAGCGCACGGGTCGCTACGCCGACGCTGCCAACGTGTATCTCACGATCGTCCGCGCGGACCCGATCAACATTCCCGCCCTGCTCGGCCTCGAGCGTGTGCTCTTTGTCCTCAACCGCATGCCCGAGCTGCTGCCCCTGGTTCAGAGGGCGCGCGTACACGCGCCCGATAATCCGGCGCTCCGCAGTCTCGAGCTGCGCACGTACGCCGCGTTGAACGAAGGCGATTCGCTCGAGGCCGCCGCGCTCCGCTGGGCCGCCACGGCGCCGCACAGCGATGCGCCGTACCGAGAATGGGGTCTCGCGTTGGTCGATCACCGCATGTGGGACGACGCGCGACGGGCCTACCTCACCGGACGAAAAACGCTTGGTGGCGAGGGGACTCTGGCGATCGAGCTGGCCGAGCTTGAGCAGCGCGCGGGGAATTGGGAGGCGTCGGCGCGCGAATGGGCGCGCGCGGTGGTGCGCTCACCGGATGGGGCGCCCAATGCGGCGGCCCAGCTGTCGGAGAGTCCTCCGCCACTCCACGACCGCATCGTGCGCGTGCTGACCGGTCCCGATGCTCGTCCTCGCGTCCGGCGGATCGCCGCCGAGCTGTTGTTGACGTGGGGGCAGCCGGCCCAAGCGTGGTCTGTGTTCGAGCCGACACTCAGCGACAGCGATGCGCAGGGTTCGTTGCGGCGGTTCGCGGATCTTGCCGGAACGCTCACGATGCCCGAGGCGCATCGCGTGCGTGGCCTCGCGCTGAAGCGCTGGGCGGATCTCGTTCCCTGGCCGCTCGCGGCACGAGCGCGCGCGGAAGCGGTGCGCGAACTGCTGGAGGGTGGTGATCGCGTGGCCGCGCGTGGCGTTCTCGAACGACTCGCCACCGACTCAACTGCGCCCACTGAAGCGCACTCCGTTGCGCAGTCGGCGCTGCTGCAGGTGCTGATTGCGGACGGGGGGGCGCAGCTCGACGTTGCCGAAAAGCAGCTTGCCGACCCGAATAGCCGCTTGTCGGCCGATGATCGGGCGGCGTTGCGGCTCGCGCTCGCCAGGGCGCGCATCGCCCGCGGCGAGCTCGATCGCGCGACGGCAGCGCTCGGCGATGACTCGAGCGTCACGGCGGTTGCCCAACGCGGATGGATCGCGCTGTATCGCGGCGATCTCAAGGACGCGATGGAATCGTTCCGTCTCGCCGGACCATATGCGACCGATCGGGCGGCGGCGACCGACCGCACCGCGATGATGGCGCTGCTGCAACGCGTCCAGCAGGAATCGAGTCCGGAGTTGGGGGCGGCGTTGCTCGCGCTCGCCCGTGGGGACTCGACGAACGCGATTGCCGGTTTGCGGCGCGCGGCGGGCCGTTTGCCCGTCCAAGGCGGACGGCTGGAAGTCCTGCTGCTCGCCGGGCAAGTCGCCGCCCATCTCGGCGGCGAACAAGACGTCACAGCCGTCGCGCTGTTCGACGAGATCGTCCGCGCGGGCGGCGAGGGGGGGGAGGGGGGGAGGGGGGTGGGGCGGCACCTCCGGCGGCTGAGCTCGATTGGGCGCGGCTGCTGGTACACCAGGGCCGGAGCAGCGAAGCCATTCCACATCTCGAGCATTTGATCCTCACGTATCCGTCGAGCGCCGTCGTGCCGGAAGCGAGGCGCGAGCTCGAGCGGGCGAAGGGGGCGATTCCGAAATCGTGAAGCGGCGGGACTTTCTCCGGACGGCCGGACGGGCGGTCGGCCTGACGGCCAGTGCGCGTCTGTTCGCCTTTTGGCCGTCGGGCCGTCTGGCCCTCAGTCCGTCGCTCTTGGTTCCCATGGACGACGCCCAGTCCGATCACCTGAAAGCCTACGGCGTCGCCTACCGCGCGATCCAGGCGGGTCTGAAGGCGGAGTGGTTGCTCAACTATCGCGGCGGCTCGTTTCTCATTCCCGATGCCGATGCGTTGCGGCGCGATGCGGCGTTGAACGGCGTGCGCACCGAGCCGGTAGACGAAGGCGCGGTCACCACGATTCGCGGTGCAATCGAAGCGAGCAACATGGACGCGGTGCCGCTCGAGAAGGCGCCGAAGGTCGCCGTGTACGTGCCGCCCAATGCCGCGCCATGGGACGACGCCGTTACGATGGCGCTGCAATACGCCGGCATTGGGTTCACGAAGATCTGGGATCTGCAAGTGATCAACGGGACACTGCGCGAGTACGACTGGCTGCACCTGCATCACGAGGACTTCACCGGCCAGTACTCCAAGTTCTTCCTGATCTATTCAGGGATGCCCTGGCTTGCCGACATGGTACAGAGCAACAGCCAGATGGCGCGGCAGCTCGGATTCCAGACGGTCCCCGATTTGAAGAAAGCGGTGGCGCGCGGCATTCGGTCGTACGTCGACAACGGCGGATTTTTGTTCGCGATGTGCACCGCGACCGAAACGATCGATCTCGCGCTCGCCGCGCACAACGTCGACATCGCGGCGACGTTCGCCGACGGCACGCCGATCGACCCGGATGCCGATGCGAAGCTCGATTGGTCGCAAACGTTCGCCTTCACCGGTGGGCATATCGAGCCGAATCCGCTGATCGCGAGCTTCTCCGACATCGATGGCCACCAGGTCAACGCCGGCTCGCGGCGCCAACCGCTGGGTGCGTTCAAGCTGTTCAACTTCAGCGCCAAGATCGACCCCGTGCCCACGATGCTGGTCCAAAACCATCGTCAGGTGATTCCGGATTTCTACGGACTGACGACGTCGTTCATGCGCAACCGCCTGAAACCCGGCGCCACGGTCCTCGCCGAGGAAGAAGGAGCGCCATGGGTGAAGTACATCCACAGCGATCTGGGCAAAGGCACGTGGACATTCTTCGGCGGCCACGATCCCGAAGACCCGCAGCATCAGATCGGCGATCCACCGACCGACCTCTCGTTGCATCCGCATTCGCCGGGATACCGCCTCATTCTCAATAACGTCCTCTTTCCCGCAGCGAAGAAGCGCGAGCTGAAGACGTGAGCGTCGAGCGCCTCTCGGCGACCGCGCGCACGCTGCTGCAGGAAGAGATCGCCGCCGCCCATGGGCGCGAGGTGTCCTTCGTCGTCCGCGCGGATCCCAACGGCACGCTCACGGATGCGCGCGTCGTCGCGCGGGGCACGATCGACGCGGTGCTGGCGCTGCCCGGCGTCGCTCAGCGCGGCGAGATGTTGCTCCACAATCATCCGAGCGGATTCCTCGAACCCTCTGGAGCGGATCTGCACGTCGCCGCCCGCCTGCACGACGAAGGCGTCGGCTTTGGCATCGTCAACAACGACGTCACCACGCTCTATGTCGTCGTCGAATGCCCGCGCGCTCGCTCGCTCGCGCGCCTCGATGCCATTGCCGTGGCCGGGCTGCTGGCGGAGACCGGCCCAGTCGCGAAAGCGATGGGCGCGTTCGAGGACCGGCCCAGCCAGCGCGACATGGCTGCGTACATCGCCGACGCCTACAACGATGGCGGCATCGCGTTGCTCGAAGCGGGCACCGGGGTGGGGAAGTCGTTCGCCTATCTCGTGCCCGCGCTCGAATGGGCGCGCGCGAACGGCGAGCGCACGATCGTCTCGACCAATACGATCAATTTGCAAGAGCAGCTGGTCGGCAAGGATCTTCCGATTCTGGCGCGCGCCTTTTCGACCGGCGAGCGCGCCGTCACGTTCGCGCTCCTCAAGGGATGGCGGAACTACTTGTGCCTGTCGCGGCTCGAGCAGGCGCGCGCCGGCCAGGAGTCGCTGTTCGATGACGCGCGCGCGACGGAGCTCGAATCGATCGCGAGCTGGGCGTCGCGCACGGCGGACGGCAGCCTCGCCGATCTCGCGCAAGAGCCGTCGAGCGAAGTCTGGGACGCGGTCGCCGCCGAGTCGGATCTGTGCACGCGGCTCAAATGCCCCCATTTCGATCAGTGCTTCGTGTTCGCGGCGCGGCGCCGAGCCGCTGAAGCCGATGTGGTGGTCGTCAACCATCATCTGTTGGCCTCCGACCTCGCCGTGCGCATCGCGTCCGACAATTGGCAGGAAGCGGCGGTGCTTCCGCCCTACCGGCGGCTGGTGCTCGACGAGGCACACCATCTCGAAGACGTCGCGGCGCAGCACCTCGGCACGCAGGTCAGCATGCTCGGCGTGCAACGGCTCCTCGGCAGGCTGGAGCGCAATGGCCGCGGTCTTCTGCCCGCGCTCGCCGCCGAGCTCGGGACCCGCGACGACTTGATGGCCGCGGCGAGCCGCGACTTGCTGACCCGCGGCGTGTTCGACGCGCTCGTGGCCGCGCGCCGCTGGGCGGACGAGCTGTTCGGCCGGCTGGCGAGACGACTCGATGGAGAGCAGAGCAGCGCCCCGGTCCTGCGGCTCACCGATTCGTTCGCCCAGGACAATGTCTGGCGCGAGGGGCTCGACGTTGCGCTCGAGAATCTGCTCGTGGCGTTCGGCAAGCTGCGCGACGGCGTAGAGACGATTGCCGATCGCTTGTCCATCGACGATCCCGCCGAGATGCGCACGCGACTCGTCGGTGAGCTGCGCGGCGTCGTGAGACGGCTCGACGCCGCCGCTGATGGCTTGAAGGGCACACTGCAGCCCGTCGGCTTCCGGCCGCCCGCCGGTCCAGCCGTGCGCTGGATGGAACGCCGCGGCCGCCGGACGCCCAATCTCACGCTGTCCACCGTGCCGCTCGACCTCGCGCCGGTCCTGAAAGAGGCGCTGTTCGATCGCGTGGAAACGGTGGTGTTGACGAGCGCGACCCTCGCGGCCGGTGGCGAGTTCACGTTTCTCGAGGAGCGGCTGGGCCTGTCGCTACCTCCGTCACGCGTCACGACACGCGCCGTACTGCCCTCGCCCTTCGACTTCGGCGCGCAGTGCGTCTTCGGGATTCCGACGGACATCCCGGAGCCCCAAGGCAGCGAGGTTGGGGGGGGCCATGGCGCGGCAGTGGCGCGCGTGCTCATCGAGCTGGCGCATGCGTCCGACGGCGGCATCTTCGCGCTGTTTACGAGCCACGCGGCGTTGCGGCGCACCGCCGAGGCGATCCGCGGGCCCGTGGGCGGCCGCTGGCCGCTGCTGGTGCAGGGTGAAGGGCAGCGCGATCAATTGTTGCGCCGCTTCCGCGACGCCGGGTCCGCGATTCTGCTTGGCACCGATTCATTCTGGGAAGGCGTGGACGTGCCGGGCCGCGCGTTGCGCGTGCTGATCCTCGCCAAGCTCCCGTTCAAGGTGCCGAGTGAGCCGCTAACCGCCGCGCGGCTGGAGCGTCTCACCGAGGCGGGCGTCGATGGGTTCACGAACTATCTCGTGCCGCTCGCGGCACTCAAGTTGAAACAGGGATTTGGCAGGCTGATTCGCAGCAAGTCCGACGTGGGGGCCGTAGTACTTCTGGACCGGCGCGTCGTCACCAAGCGCTATGGGGCGACGATGCTCGAGGGCCTGCCACCCGCCTCCAAAGCGATCGGCAACTGGCCCGACGTTCGGCGCGAGCTGGAGGAATTCTTCGCGATGCACAGCATCGGCAGTCCGCTATCCTGGAGCTAGATTTTAGGCATGGCGAGTTTCAGTAAACGTGTCGGCGCCTTACCCACCTATCCGATGGAGAAGCTGCCGGCGATCAAGCGGCGGCTGATTCAGCAGGGCGTAGACCTCATTGACGTGGGCGCGGGCGATGCGGATTTCCCACCGCCGCGCGTCGCCGTCGACGCCTTGACACGCGCCCTCCACGATCCAGCGATGAGCCGCTACGCCTTCCAGCTCGGCCTCCCGGCGTTCCGCGAAGCGGCGGCCGGCTACATGGCGCGGCGATTCGGGATGAGCGTCGATCCCTTCACCGAGCTGCATCCGCTGCTCGGCTCGAAGGAAGGCATCGCGCATCTCGCCGCCGCGGTGCTCGATCCCGGTGACGCCGCCATCGTGCCGGTGCCTGGCTACGCGGTCTACCACGGCGGCAGCATCCTCGCCGATGCCGAGCCGCATCTCTACAACCTGACCACGCGCACCGATTTCCTGCTCGAGCTGGACGAGATTCCGGCTGCCGTGCTGAAGCGGGCGAAGCTCGTCTATCTCAACTATCCGAACAATCCAACGGCGGCGATCGCATCCCGCGAGTATCTCGAGCGGGTCGTGGCGGCGTGCCGTAAACACGACATCGTGCTCGCCTACGACAATCCGTATTGCGAGATCACCTTTGACGGGTACGTCGCGCCGTCGATCTTCGAAGTTCCAGGCGCGATGGATGTCGCGGTCGAATTCCATTCGCTGTCGAAGAGCTTCTGCATGACCGGCTGGCGGCTCGGCTGGGCGGTTGGCAGGGCGGATCGCATCGCCGCGCTCGCGCGCGTGAAGAATTACGTGGACACCGGTGCCTTCCTCGCCGTGCAGGCGGCGGGCGCCGAAGTGCTGAAGCAGGCCGAGTCGATCGCCGGCGGCTACGCGGCCCAGTTTAAGGAGCGCCGCGACGCGGTACTGCCGGCGCTGCG
>DATGVZ010000030.1:0-3926 GCA_035299765.1 Gemmatimonadales bacterium | reverse complement strand
CTGCCGGTGTTCACACCGACGGTGCCGCTCATTGGCGTCGCGCGCTTGTTCGGGCCGACGGGGGGGTATTTGCTCGCGTATCCTGTGGCGGCCTTCGCAGTCGGGGCCGTGTTAACCCCGGGCTGGCAGCCCGGGGTTAACCCACCTTGGTTGAGGACGGCGCTCGGTGTGGTAGGCGGTCTGGTTCTCATTCACATCGGTGGATTGGCTCAGTTGGCAATTCTTACTGGCGACATTTCCGTCGCGGCGCGCTTCGGCACCTGGCCCTTCCTGCTGGGAGACCTGCTCAAGCTCGCTGTACTGGTGCCCGTCCTGACGAAGCTCACTCCCACGATTCGCGCGCGCCTCTGATGGCGCGCGTTTCGTTTGCGGGTCTCAAGCGCGTCGGCATCGCGCTCGGATGGGTCGTTCTCTTCGTTGCGATCGGTATCGGTGGCACGATCGGCATGGCCGAGCTCGTGCCGGGCTGGGGCGGGCAGTCGTGGTCCATCGCGCGGACCGGCAGCTACGAAGTGATCGGATTCGGTTTGGCGACGTGGATCGTGGGTCGCTTGCTCAACAAGTACTCCTGGGACCGCATGGGTTGGCATCGCACCGCATGGCCCCAGCTCGGTCGCGGCGTCCTGCTCGGCGCGTTGATGGCCGCGCTGGCCATCGGCCTCGCCGTGGTGCTGGACGGTGCACGTGTTCACATGACGGGCGACTGGAATGTGTGGCCGCGCGTCGCTCTTCCTCTCATCATCGGTCTCATATTCGCGGCGCTCGGTGAGGAGCTGGGCTTCCGCGGCTATCCCCTGCGCCGGCTGGGCGACACGCTCGGTGTGTTGCCCGCGATGCTGCTGCTCGCGATCCTGTTCGGACTGCTCCACGCCAAGAACCCGAACGCCACGGTCTTCAGCACCGTGAACGTGGCGCTCGCTGCGATCTGGCTGTCGCTCGCGTTCTTCTCGTCCGGCGGCATGCCGCTCGCGTGGGGTGCGCACTTCGGCTGGAACGCCTGCCTCGCGATTCTCTTCGATGCGCCCGTCAGCGGCTACGTCTTCCATGTGCCCGTCGTCGAATACACGCCCGGCTCGCACGCGTGGGTGGACGGCGGCGCGTTCGGGCCCGAGGGCGGCATCGTCGCGACGATCGCGCTGGTCGCGGGCAGCGTGTATCTGCTGACGCGCACGCGTGCATTTGCGCCGCCTGCCGAGACGCCGGTCTTGCCCCAAGAGGTTGCCGCGTGAGCAGAGTCGCCGTCGTCGGCGCCGGCACGATGGGGAACGGGATTGCGCATGTTTTCGCGCAGCAGGGCTGGAACGTCACGCTGGTGGATGTCGAGACGGACGCACTCGAGCGCGCCATGAAGACGATCGCGGCGAACATCGAGCGGCTGGTGAAAAAGGGAGCAGGGAGCAGGGAGCAGGGAGCAGCAACGCTTGGCAGGATTCAGACGAGCACGAGCTTCGACGCTGTGAAGCAGGCGGATTTCGTCGTCGAGGCCGCAACCGAGAATCCCGAGATCAAGTTCCAGATTTTCGAGGACCTCGATCGGCTCGCGCCGCCCGCCACGATCCTCGCGTCGAACACGTCCTCGATTTCGATCACCCAGATCGCGTCGCAAACCAAGCGGCCGGATCGCGTCATCGGCATGCACTTCATGAACCCCGTCCCCCTGATGCCGCTCGTCGAAGTCGTGCGCGGACTTCAGACATCGGATGAGACGACCTCGAAAGTGGTTGAGGTTGCCAAGCAGCTCGGCAAGACCCCGGTCGAGGTAAACGACGCGCCAGGATTCGTGTCCAATCGGGTCCTTATGCCCATGATCAACGAAGCGATCTTCTGTGTCCAGGACGGGATCGCGACGGCGGAAGGTGTCGATCAGGTGATGAAGCTCGGGATGAACCATCCCGTCGGGCCCCTCGCGCTCGCCGACCTGATTGGTCTCGATGTGTGTCTCGACATTATGCATGTGTTGCAGGACGGGCTCGATAAACAAAAATATCGGCCCGCGCCGTTACTCGAGCAGATGGTTGCCGCGGGAAAACTGGGACGGAAATCGGGGCAGGGGTTCTATGCTTACCGCGACTGAGCAGCGCGAAGTCGTCGCGCTGGCGCGCGAATTCGCCAAGGAAAAGATCGAGCCGTTCGCCGCAGAGTGGGACCGCACCAGTCACTTTCCGCGCGACGTAGTCGACGAGCTCGGCAAGCTCGGCTTCCTCGGCATGACGACGCCAGAAGATTTTGACGGCATGGGCCTCGACACGGTGACGTATCTGCTGGCGCTGGAGGAGATCTCCGCCGCTGATGCCGCCATTGCCGTCTCCATTGGCATCCACAACGCCATACCCACGACCATGCTCGTGAAGCACGGGACGCCCGGACAAAAAGAGCGCTGGCTCCGGCCGATGGCACGCGGGGAGCTGCTGGCGGGATTCGCGCTATCGGAACCCGAGGCAGGGTCGGACGCTGCATCGCTCCGCGCGCAGGCGACGAAGGATGGCAAGGACTGGGTGCTGAACGGCGCCAAAGCATGGGCGACGAATGCAGGGACTGCGGATCTCATGATGATCATGGTGCGCACCGATCAGCCGAACGCGCGCCGCGGCCCGAAGGGCATCTCGACGTTCGTCGTGCCGACCGAGACGAAGGGCTACAAGGCCGCGAAGCCCGAAGACAAGATGGGTCTGCGCGCGTCCAACACCGCCGGCATCGAGCTGAACGACGTGCGTCTTCCCGCCGATCACATGCTCGGCGACGAAGGCATGGGATTCGTGTACGCGATGGAAGGACTCGACGCCGGCCGGCTCGGCATCGGCGCGCAGGCCGTGGGGATCGCGCGCCGCGCGCTCGAGCACTCGATCAGCTATTGCGCCGAGCGCAAGCAGTTCGGCAAGGCGATCCACGATTTCCAGGCGGTGCAATTCAAGCTCGCCGACATGGCGACGCGCATCGAGGCGGCGCGCGCGCTCGCGCATCGGGCGGCCGCGCGCAAGGATGCCGGCGAAGACATCACGACGTATGCGTCGATGGTCAAGCTGTTCGCGTCCGAGACGGCGATGTGGGTCACGACGCAGGCGATTCAGCTCTTCGGGGGTTATGGGTACATGCGAGATTTCCCCGTCGAGAAACTCTTCCGGGACGCAAAGGTCACCGAGATCTATGAAGGCACCAGTGAAATCCAGCGCGTCGTCATCGCGCGCGGACTTCGCCACTCCTAAGAAGGAAGAAGCCACCGCGCTGTTCGCGCTGCTCGAGGAGCACGAGCACGAGCAAGTGTCGCTCGTGTATGAGCCCTCCTCCGGTTACCGCGGCATCATCGCGATCCACGACACCACGCTCGGCCCCGCGCTCGGCGGCACGCGGTTCTGGCATTATTCGACCGATCGGGAAGCGTTGATCGACTGCCTGCGGCTCGCGCGCGGGATGACGTACAAGGCGGCGGTAGCTGGGTTGAATTTGGGAGGTGGGAAGTCCGTCATCATCGGCGACAACAAGATCCGCAATCGCGAGCCGATCTTCCGCGCGCACGGCCGCCACGTGAAGGCGCTCGGCGGCCGCTACATCACGGCGGAGGATGTCGGCACGTCGGTTGGCGATATGGAGTTCATCAAGGCGGAGACCGATCACGTTACAGGATTGATCGGTAAGTCGGGCGATCCGTCGCCCGTTACGGCGTTCGGCGTATATCGCGGCATCAAGGCATGCGCCAAGCACCGCTATGGCGATGCCGAGCTGCGCGGCAAGAAGGTGGCGATCCAGGGGTGCGGGCATGTCGGCTACTACCTGGCGGAGCTCCTATATAAGGAAGGGGCCGATCTGATCGTCACGGATATCGACGGCGCCAAGGTCGAGCGCGTGGTCAAGGATTTCGAAGCGAAGGCCGTCGCGACCGACGACATTTACGGCGTGCGGGCGAGCGTGTTCGCGCCGTGCGCGCTGGG
>DATGVZ010000029.1:0-40894 GCA_035299765.1 Gemmatimonadales bacterium | reverse complement strand
CCGTACTGCACGTAGTACTCGAATTCCTTCGCTTGATTGATCTCGGTCCACGGAAATCCGCCGACGTCCGTGCCCATCGCGATCTTGACGCCTTTCCGTAGCGCCTTGGCGAACGCGCGCCGCTCGAGCGCGACCAGCGCCGGCCACACGCCACCGCGGGGTAAGACATGCACGCCGACCGTGACGGTCGGAACCCAGTACACGTTGTTCTTGACCATCACGTCGATGAGCGAGTCGGTGAGTCCGTCGCCGTGCTCGATCGAGTTGACGCCGGCGCGTAGCGCGGCCGCGATGCCGTCCGAACCAATCGCGTGCGCGGCAACCCCGCGACCCAACCGGTGCGCCTCGTCCACAATCGCCTTCGCTTCGGCGTCGGTGAAGTTCACCCAACTGTGCAGCACACTATCGGGGGGGGGACCAAAGAAGTAGCGGCGGTCGCTGTAGTACTTGATCCAATCGGCGCCGTGCTGCACCTGCTGGCGCACCGCGAGTCGCGCGTTGTCGACGCCGTCCACCGTCTGCACCCCGTGCGGCAGCTCGATCTCCCAATTCGGCGTGCCGATCGGATACATCCCCGTCGGGGCCATCGCGCGCGTCGACACGAAGATCCGCGGTCCCGGCACCTCGCCCCGGTTCACCGCGAGCTTCACGTCGACGTCGGCGTACATCGCGCCCTCGGTCTCGACGTCGCGCAGCGCCGTGAAGCCGTGCTCGAGCGACAGCCGCGCGTTGCGGGCCGCGAGAATCGCGCGGTACGGAATCGATTCTTTAAGAAGCTGGTCCTCGTACTCCTGCGACGTCACGTCGCCCTGTAACAGCAAGTGCGTGTGGGCATCGATGAGCCCGGGCAGCACGGTCATTTGTGAGAGGTCGATGACCCGCGCGGTACCCGCCTGCGATTGGATTTGCGCGACGGGGCCGACCGCCTTGATGCGTTCACCTTCGATGAGGATGCCGACGTTCGTTTGCACCGCATTCGCGCGACCGTCGACCAGCCGTCCGGCTTTGATGAAGACGACGGCCGGTGGCGGTGGCGGAGGTGCCGGCGCTGGCGGCGCTTGGCCGGCGACCCCGGCGGCGGACGAGAGAGCGATGACGATCGGTAACGCAACGTGTCGCATGGAGTTCTCCAGTGAAGGCGTGGCGAATTTCCCTCTCCCGTCAGCCGTGTCAAGCGGTATTACATTAGGACCATGACCACGGTAGAGGCACCGCGACGAAAAGTGACTGCAGAAGAGGCGCGCGACGTCGCCGAAGCCGCGCGCGAACAGGAATGGGCGGCGCCGAGTTTCGTCCGCGAGCTCTTCCTGGGCACGCTGCGGATGGATCTCATCCATCCCTATCCCGAGCAGGATCCCGCCGAAATCGCCCGCGCCAGACCATTCCTGGATAGCCTCGAGCGCTTTCTGCGCGAAAAGGTCGATTCCGACCGCATCGATCGCGAGGGCGAGATTCCGGAAGAGGTGATCGACGAACTGAGGCAGCTCGGCGCCTTCGGGATCAAGATTCCGCGCGAATACGGCGGGCTCGGCCTCTCGCAGCTCTCCTACATGAAGGCGATCGAGCTGGTCTCCTCGATCGACGGATCACTCACCGCCCTCCTCTCCGCCCATCAGTCGATCGGCGTGCCACAACCGCTCAAGATGTTCGGCAGCGAAGCGCAAAAAAAGAAATACTTCCCGCGTCTCGCAAAGGGCGCGATTTCAGCGTTCGCGCTGACGGAGCATGCCGTCGGGTCCGATCCCGCGGCGATGGAGACGACGGCGATCCCCAGCGAGGACGGCGAGGACTGGGTCCTGAACGGCGAGAAACTCTGGTGCACGAACGGCACGAAGGCCGAGTTGCTCGTAGTGATGGCGCGGACGCCGTCGAAGATGGTGGGCGGGAAAGAGAAGAAGCAGATCACCGCTTTCATCGTCGAAACGGAGTGGCCCGGCGTTGAGGTGATTCACCGCTGCCACTTCATGGGACTGAAGGCGCTGTACAACGGCGTGATCCGCTTCTCGAACGTCCGCGTGCCGAAGGAGAACGTGCTCTGGGGCGAAGGCAAAGGCCTGAAGCTCGCCCTCGTCACGCTCAACACGGGTCGCCTCACGCTGCCGATTTCGTCGGTCGCCGCGGGCAAGCGCTGTTTGGAGATCGCGCGCCGCTGGGCGGCGGAGCGCGTGCAGTGGGGCCGGCCGATCGGCCAGCACGATGCGATCGCCCAAAAGCTCGGTCGCATGGCGGCGAACACGCTCGCGATGGAGGCGGTGGCCGAGCTGTGCGGCGCGATGGCCGAGCGTGGCGGCTACGACATCCGGCTCGAGGCGGCGATCGCCAAGCTCTACAACTCCGAGGCCGGCTGGCGGATCATCGACGACACGGTGCAGATCCGTGGCGGCCGCGGTTACGAGACCGCGGACTCGCTGCGCGCGCGCGGCGAGGCACCGGTGCCGGTCGAGCGCATCATGCGCGACTTCCGCATCAATCTGATCTTCGAGGGCTCATCGGAGATCATGCACCTCTTCATCGCGCGCGAAGCCGTGGACAAGCATCTCCAGGTCGCGGGTGACGTCGTGCTGCCCGGCAAGACGATCAAGGAGCGCCTCGCGGGGCTGGCGCGCTCCGCCGCGTTCTACGGCTGGTGGTATCCCTCGCGCTGGATCGGCTGGGGATTCTGGCCGCGGTATTCCGAATTCGGACGCCTGGCCCGCCACGTTCGCTTCGTCGAGCGCAGCGCCCGCCGGCTCGCGCGCGGCGTATTTCACGCGATGGTTCGCTTCGGTCCGAAACTCGAGCAGCGGCAGTCGGTGTTGTTCCGGCTGGTGGACATCGGGGGGGAGCTGTTTGCGATGGCGGCGACCTGTGCTCGCGCAGAGGCGTTGCGAGCCCGCGATCCCGCCGCCGGGGCGCGCGCCGTCCGCCTTGCTGACGTGTTTTGCCGCCAGGCGCGCCGACGCGTGCGGGCGAAGTTCAGCGGTTTACGTCGGAACGAAGACGTGCCGACCTACAAGCTCGCGCAGGAGATTCTTGCGGGCGAGCACCGGTGGTTGGAGCGGGACATCGTAGAACTGTCGGACTGACCGCTACGCCGCTTGGTGGGCGATCATAATACTCTTTAGTCGTTCAGGAGCATCCGCTCCGGCGTCACCATATGGCGACGGATGCCCTTCCGGCTCCATCATCACGCTCGGACACACCAACGCAAATTGACGGGCGCGGATACGATCCGCGGCAGGCTGCGCCGCGACCGGCGTCGCGATCACGACTTCCCTGGCTCCGAGCTGCTCCGCGGCCTTCGCGGCGGCGAGCACCTTCCAGGGATACACGATCTGGCCATCCACGATGATCGCCGTGCGGCCCTGGAGACTCTTGACGGGCCGCTGGGTGCGGTAGAGCACCAGGTCCTGCTTGACGCGAGCTCGTGACTCATCGATCGCCGCCTGGAGCTTCTCCAGCAGATTCATCCCGGGCTGAAAGTCGGGGTCCATCTCGGCGGGCGCCGATTCGGCCATCGCGCCGATCGGTGCGAGGTTCGTCCCGAGTTTGATGAACGATGCGACGAGCACGTCGAATTGCGCCCCCATCGCTTTCGCCGCATGCGCGGCGATTTCAACGCCCTCGGGGGTTATTCCGAGCAGAATGCAGGACTGGTAACCGCGGCCCGCGAGCTGTTGCCCGAGCAGCGCGCCGGCGCTCGAGCGAGTTGGATAGAGACTCGGCCGTGACGGATTGGATGGGCTCACAGTTCGGCAAGATAAGTTATCTTTTCGCCTCCCGCATCCAGGACTTTGTAGTGCCGAAGGACACACTCACCGTCGTGGATAACCGTACGGGCTCGAGCTTCGAGCTCCCGATTCAGGACGGGACGATCCGCGCGGCCGATCTGCGGCAGATCAAGACGTCTCCCGACGACTTCGGACTGATGAGCTACGACCCCGCGTTCATGAATACGGCGGCGTGTCGCAGCGCGATCAGCTTCATCGACGGCGACAAAGGGATTCTGCGCTACCGCGGATACCCGATCGAACAGCTTGCCGAGAAGAGCACGTTCCTGGAGACGGCCTACCTGCTGCTGCACGGCGAGCTGCCGTCGGCGCCCGAGCTCGACTCGTGGGTGTATCAGGTCACGCATCACACGATCATTCACGAGAACATCAAGAAGTTCATCGACGGCTTCCACCACGACGCGCATCCGATGGGAATGTTCGTGAGCGCCGTCGCGGCGCTCTCGACGTTTTATCCCGAAGCCAAGAGAATTTTCGACGAGCAGTCGCGCACCGATCAGATCTTCCGGCTGATCGCCAAAACCCCGACGCTGGCGGCATTCGTGCACCGCCATTCCATCGGCATGCCGTACGCCTATCCCGACAACGACCTCAGCTACACGGGCAACTTCTTGAACATGATGTTCAAGACGACCGAGGTGAGATACAGCCCCCACCCGGTGCTCGAGCGCGCCCTGGACGTGCTCTTCATTCTTCATGCCGATCACGAGCAGAACTGCTCGACGAGCGCGATGCGCAGCGTGGGATCCTCGCACCCCGATCCCTACTCCTGCATGGCCGCGGCGGCGGCCGCGCTGTACGGGCCGTTGCACGGCGGCGCCAACGAAGAAGTGCTGAAGATGCTGCGCGAGATCGGCTCGATTGACGCGATTCCCGCCTACCTCCTCCGCGTCAAGAAGGGCGAAGTGCGCTTGATGGGCTTTGGGCACCGAGTGTACAAGAACTTTGATCCGCGCGCCAAGATCATCAAGCAAATCGCGGATCAGGTGTTCGACGTCACCGGCAAGAACCCCTTGATCGACATCGCGCTGGAGCTCGAGCGGATCGCGCTGCAGGAAGACTACTTCGTGTCGCGCAAGCTCTATCCCAACGTCGATTTTTACTCGGGGATCATCTACGAAGCCATGAAGTTTCCGATGGATATCTTCCCGGTCCTGTTCGCGATCGGCCGGACGCCTGGTTGGCTGGCGCAATGGCAGGAGATGCTGCTCGACAAGGAGCAGAAGATCGCGCGCCCGCGGCAGGTGTACACCGGTCCCGATCAGCGGGACTACGTGGCGATCGAGAAGCGCAACTGACCCCTCCGGAGGCGACATGCCGACCTACATCCTGCTCTCGAATCTGACGGACGAAGGTGCCAAGTCGCTGAAGACGAATCCCAAGCGGGTACAGGAAGTGAACAAGGAGATCGAGAAGTACGGCGCCAAAGTCACGGCGCAGTACGCCGTGCTCGGCCCCTATGACTTCGTCAGCATCGTGGATTGCCCCGACAACGAGACGATCGCACGGGTTTCAGTGGAGCTGGCGTCGCGGGGCTCGATTCGGCTGATGACTCTGGCAGCGACACCGGTGGCGAACTTCGTGCGGAGCCTGAAACCCTAGCGCCGCCGGGTGCCGCCACGCCGAGGCCGGAGCGACCGCTCCGGCTTCGCCGTTTCGACGAGCGCGATCCGCGGCTGGAGCGGCGGGACCGAAGGCTCGAAGCCGGGAATCACTTCGCGTGGGAACGTCTGCCCGATCAACCGCTCGACGTCCGCCATGAGCAACCACTCATCCGGTGAGATGAGTGTCAATGCGAGGCCCCGCGCGCCGGCGCGTGCGGTCCGGCCGACGCGATGCACATACACCTCAGGATCCGTCGGCACGTCGTAATTCACCACCATCCGAATCCCGTCCACGTCGATGCCACGGGCGGCGATGTCGGTCGCGACCAGATTCTCGGCCGTACCCGACCGGAATTGATCGAGCGTGCGCGTGCGAGTGCTCTGCGCCTTATCGCCGTGCAGGGCGTTGGCCGTGATCCCTTCGCGCCGCAGGAACGTGACCAGCTTGTCCGCGCCGTACTTCGTGCGGGTGAAGATCAGCGTCTGACCGGCAGGCTTGGCCTTGAGAATCGCGCCCAGCGCGCCGCGCTTCTGCAGCTTGTCGACCGCGACGATCACGTGCTCGATCCCCTCCGCGGCCTGCGCCCGCCTGCCGATCTCGACCGAGGCATGGCCGTTCATGGCGCGCCGCGCCAGCGCGTCCACCTCGGCCGAAATCGTCGCCGAGAAGAGCATCGTCTGGCGCTCGTCGGGGAGCGCGGCGAGGATGCGCCGCACATCGGGAGCGAATCCCATGTCGAGCATCCGGTCGGCTTCATCGAGCACCAGCACTTCGACCTTCGAGAAGTCGACGTGACCGCGCTCCATGTGATCGAGCAGACGGCCCGGCGTGGCGACCACAATGTCTGCGCCGTGCTTCAGCGCGCGAGTCTGCGGCTCCATCCCGACGCCGCCATAGACCGCCGCGCCCTTGAGATGCGTGTGTCGGCCGTAGGCGCGGATGCTCGTCGCGACCTGCTCGGCCAGCTCGCGCGTCGGCACGAGGACCAGGGCGCGCAACGTCCCGCGCGGTCCGGGGGTCAGCCGCTGGAGAATCGGAAGCACGAACGCGGCGGTCTTGCCGGTGCCCGTCTGCGCCGAGCCGATCAGGTCGCGGCCGGCGAGGGCGAGCGGAATCGCCTCCGCCTGAATTGGGGTGGGATGCGCGTAGCCCTCATCGGCGACCGCGCGAACGAGTTCGGGCGCTAGGCCCAGTGCTGCAAATGGCATACTAATCCTTCCCAGGCGCCTCGGCGTCTTCGCGTCTCGGCGTCTAGTCGTTACACACGCGCGCCGTGAGATGACCCAATGTCACCCCAACATTCAGCGCTGCTTCAGTTTTGAACCTGAGGGATTGAAAACCGTGCGTGTGTTCAGCGACGGAGTCCCTGAGCGGGACTATCCAAAGGAAGGGATGCCAGCTCGCGGTTCTTACGCGACAGAAAGATAACGACTTAGGGCGGGAAAAAGAAGCCTCCAGAAGACGGCCCGGGATGTCCCGGGCCGCCCCCTGCGCCGACTTAGATGCTCAGCGCCCTCACCTGACGCGGCGCCGGATCCTGCGACCGGAGCACGATCCGCATCGCGTGGGTATCGAGATCGATCTCCCAGGCTGCAATGCGCGGACGAACGAACTCCTCGGCGTCATCGGGTGTGAGCCCCTCGGGGGTGGCGTCGAGGAATTCCATGAGCTTCATGCGCATCTCGAGATAGGTGCAGCCATCCCGGCTCGCGGCAATGCGGATGCCCACATCGTCGTCGAGCTGGCGACGGACAAAGCCTTGGGCCACCTCGAGCAGCCGACCCACGATCACGCGCTCGAGACCGACGCCATCCTTGCGGCCCAAACGCCGCGCCAGGACGCGCGCGCGGGCAGGATCGGCACAGAGTGCGAGAAACTGCCGGCGAATCTCGGGATGCGGCCGCCGGCGACTCTTCGTCTCGCCATCCCGCTCCGCCTTCGCACACGTGGGGAGGTCGTTGCGATGGAGTTTGAGGAACTTGGTCATCGGGGCGTAGACGTCCATGCGGCCCGGGGCCGGGGGACGCCGCCGTCCGGCGACGAGGTCAGCGATATAGATCTCGGACACCTGAACCGCGTCTGCCAATTCACGTGGGGTGCGCTTCAACTCGCGCAACCGGCGTCGGACCAGCTCACCAACTTTGACGGGGCGCTTCAGGGGGAGGGCAGCCGCCATGTATGCTCCTTTAGTCGCGGAATGAAACGCCCGCCGGCGCATCAGCATGCGCCAAGCGGGGGCTGATGGACGAGCAATATCGCCAAATCAGTCTCAAAACGGTAGCTCCGCAGACGTACGCCGTCCTGTCCTGCATGACGGCCGGCCTACCGCTCTTGCAGGCTAACATGACGAGTGATACAGTTGTATCACCAAATGGATACGCTTACTACCACGATGTGGCGGCGTGTGGCGGCCCTCTGGCGAGGCGTCGTCGCGCACCGCGATCACCGTGCCGCGCCCCCCCCGCCCCCCGCGGGTTCGCGCGTCTTGCCGGCGTACGCCGCGCTCGCTCGTTATCAGGTAGGCGCGACGCAGCTCGAGCCGCGGCTCCGCATGCTGGTGACGCAACTGGCCGCTGAACGCAGCCGCTGCAGGTGGTGCATCGAGCAAGGGCGGCATGCCTGGCGCGAAGCTCATCTTCCAATGGCATCGCTGCGCACGCTTCGGCAGTACGAGACAAGCACGTCTTTTTCGGACCGCGAGCGCGCCGCGCTGCGGTTTACGGACGCCGTCGCGCAATACACCGATGCAGATGATGGAAGACCGCTCGAGGCTCTGACGCGCGCGCGGCGCCATTTCAGCGAGCCGGAAATCGCGGCTCTCACGGCCGCCGTCGCGGCGATGCACTTCTTCAATCCCATCACCGGCGAGCTGGGCGCCGACGCCGAACCGCAGGATGAGGGGGCGGCTCGCACCTCGTGGGGCGCGCCGGTCGGTTCCGCCATTCGGAGCTTCTGGCTGTGAAGCGCCGGGCGCCGAAGCCGAACTCAGCCGCGGGAGGCCGGTGGCTCCTGTTGATTCATCAACTGCCGCCCAAACCCGACTACTTCCGCGTCAAGATCTGGCGACGCCTGCAGGGAATCGGCGCGATCGCCATCAAGAACTCGGTCTATGCCCTGCCCTACAGCGACCAGGCGAGTGAAGACTTTCAATGGTTGCGACAGGAAATCGCGGCGGGCGGCGGCGAAGCTTCCGTCTGTCGCGCCGCCTTCGTCGATGGTCTCTCCGATCGGCAGGTCGAAGCGCTCTTTCGTACGGCGCGGGACGCGGACTACGCCGAGCTGACCCGCGCCGCGGAGAAGATCGACTCACCCTCCGACGGCGCAAGGCTCGAACGTCGGCTTCGCGATATCACCGCACTCGACCATTTCGGCAGCAGTGGACGCAAGGCAGCGGAGGCCGCCGTGACGAAGCTCAAGACGCAGCGAACGAAAAGCATAAAGCGCGGGCGTACCTGGATGACGCGAAAAGACGTGCACGTCGACCGCATCGCCAGCGCGTGGCTGATCCGTCGCTTCATCGACCCGAACGCTCGCTTTGTCTTCGGGGGGCACAAAGACGCCGTCAGCTTCGACATGTACGGGGGCGACTACACCCACGAGGGCGAGCGCTGCTCGTTCGAGACGCTGCTACACAAATTCGGGTTGGAGCAAGACCCCGCACTGCGCGTGATCGGCGAGATGGTTCACGACGTCGACTGTAAGGACGGCAAGTTTGGTCGCGAGGAAACGGCGGGCTTCGAGCGGATGATCGGCGGAATCGTCAAACGCCACGCAAGCGATCCGGTTCGAATCGCCCGCGGCGCCGAGCTGCTCGACGACCTATACGAATCATGGTCTGCGTCTGAGAAGAGCCGCAGTTCCAACTAGGGTAATCACCGCAAAGCTGAACCACTGAATCGCATACGAAAGGTGCGGCCCGTCGTCGAGAACCGGAGCCGGCCAGCGCCGCGGCAATCCGCGGGGGCTCGGAAGCGGGGTTTCCATCTGCACGACATAGGGCAGGAATCCCGCGGTGTTCACGTCGCCCCGCCCCCGCGGTGGCGAGAATACGATGCCTTCGACCGTGACGCTATCCGATTCGCGATAGGCTGTGTGGTCGACGTGAAATGCATCGGGTGACGGCACCCAGCCGCGATCCACCAGCACCGCCGAGCCCCCTCCGTCGGCAAGTCGGAGCGGCGTGATCAATGCTACGCCGGGGGTGCCTTCGAAACTGCGTCCCGGCCAAGTCCGCTCAGCTGAGTAGTCGAACCTTCCATGCGCGACGACCCGCCGTTCACGGGCTGAGTCCAAGGCGATGTTCCCTCGCAATACGAGCGGCGGTAGCGCCAGGCGCGCCGCGAGCACCGCATTGCGAGCTCGGCGCTGCTTCAGCCGATGGAGTTGCCATACGCCGAGGCGCACACAGCCCGCCGCCAGCAGTACCGCGATCGTCGCGGCGACTAGGTCGCGGCGCGGCACAACACCAGCTTCTCCGAGCGTGTCAGCCGCCGGATGGCTGCTTCACGCTTTAACGCCGCCCCGCGGTCGGGAAGGACTTCCTGATATGCGAGAACGAGTGGCCGCCGGGACCGCGTGTAGGCGCTGGCCTTGCCGCTCGCGTGCAACGCGAGCCGGCGCGACAAGTCATTCGTGATCCCGGTGTACAGCGAACCATCGCGACACCGCAGGAGGTAGACCATCCAGGAGGTGGCCACAGGTCCACGCTGGCGACGGCACTCAGACCAGTTTCGCGTCCATCGTAATGTCGACGTTGCCCTGCAGCGCCTTCGACACCGGGCAGTTCTTTTTTGCCCCTTCGGCGGCCTGCTCGAACGCCGCTTGATCGATCCCCGAGACTTTGCCGCGCACTTCCAACACGCTGCGCGTGATTTTGGGCGCGCCGTCAACCGTTTCAAGCGTCACCGCGGCGCGCGTTTCGATGCGCGTCGCCGGGTGTCCGGCTTTCTCGAGTGCGGCCGACAGTGCCATGCTGAAGCAGCCCGCGTGCGCCGCCGCGATCAATTCTTCAGGGTTGGAGCCCTTCTTCCCCTCGAAACGGGTCCCGAAACTGAACGAACCACTGAAGGCTCCGCTCTGGCCCTTGAAGCTGCCCTTCCCGTCTCTGAGTTTGCCTTCCCACGTCGCG
This sequence comes from Gemmatimonadales bacterium, assembly GCA_035299765.1. Classification (GTDB taxonomy): domain Bacteria; phylum Gemmatimonadota; class Gemmatimonadetes; order Gemmatimonadales; family GWC2-71-9; genus 20CM-2-65-7. Next base: position 30,391 of record DATGVZ010000029.1, on the reverse strand, counting down.
ACGGCATTGCTGGTGGCCATGATCAAAGTCTCCAGGTGATTGCAGGGATGGGGGAATCTGGCGAGACGCCCGCCGGTTCGCTACGCTTCGGTCCCCCCGTTTGGAGCGGACTGATGGCTACAAAGGTGAAGCGTGCACGCGCCAAGAAAACTGCTTCCAAGAAGAGTTCCTCTGCACGACCCGGCGCCCGGCGCCAGCCGGAGACGCTTCGCTTACGGAAGATCGCTCCCTCGTTCACGGCAACGGATCTGCAGCGCAGCATCGCCTTCTACCGCGATGTGCTCGGGTTCGTGATTGGGGAAGAGTGGCGGCAGGATGGAGCGCTCGCCGGCTGTGAGATCCATGCCGGTTCGGTGACGTTCATGCTGGGTCAAGACGATTTCGCCAAAGGTCGCGATCGCCAGAAGGGCCTCGGCACGCGGGTGTGGTGCCACACCGCCCAGGACCTCGATCGCCTGGCCGCAGAAATCACAGCGCGCGGCGGAATCCTCGATCAGGAGCCGCAGGATATGTCGTGGGGCGACCGGGTGTTCATGATCACCGACCCCGACGGCTTCCACCTGACTTTCGTCCAGGAGCGTTGACGGCGGGCCTGTCGCCGGCCGCGCAGCGTGTCCTGCAGGCCGTCGCAGCTGCTCTCGTCAAAGACGCGCCACCCGATTTGGGCGAGCGCGTCGGCCGAAAAATTGCTGCATTGCCGCGCCGCGCCGACCGCGCCGAGCTCGATCTGCTGCTGCGGCTGTTTGACAGCCGCGTGGTGAATTTTCTGCTGAGCGGCATGCCTCGCCCGTTCACATCCATGCCGGCGTCCGAGCGCGAGTGGTACCTCCGCAGTTGGGCGACAAGTCGGATCCCGCAACGACGCAAAGCCTTCCAGGCACTCAAGCGACTCACGACCGTTACCCACTACACAACGCCGGGAGTCGGTCGCGCGATCGGCTATCCAGGGCCGCTAGGGGTTCCGCCCAACACGCCGAAGCCAATCCGCCCGCTCACGATAGACGGCGACACGACACTCACGTGCGACGTCGTTGTCGTGGGATCGGGTGCCGGTGGCGCTGTCGTCGCCGCCGAGCTGGCAGCGAGCGGCAAGGACGTCGTCGTCCTGGAGAAAGGCGGCTACCGCAACGAGGCCGACTTCACGCATCAGGAAGGCGAGGCGCTGCAAACGATGTACGACGCGGGCGGCCTGCTCGCGACGCGCGATCTGGGACTCGTCGTCCTGCAAGGCTCGACGCTCGGCGGCGGCACCGTGATCAACTACACGACGAGCTTCCCGACGCCGGATGCGGTGCGCGCGGAGTGGGCGCGCGAGCATGGATTACCGCACTTCACAACTGCAGAGTTCACTCGCTCACTCGACGCCGTGGCGGAACGCCTCGGCGTCAATACGGCGCATGCCAACCCTTCAGGACGTGACCGCGTGCTGATCCGCGGGCTCGAGCGGCTGCGTTGGCATCACGGCCTCTTACCGCGCGACGTGCGCGGCTGCACGCAGGATGATGCCTGCGGTTACTGCGGCTTTGGATGTCGCCGCGGCGCCAAGCAATCGACGCTGATCACGTATCTCCAGGACGCGGTTGCACGCGGCGCTCGCATCGTCGTCGATTGCGACGTGAGCCGCGTGGTCATCGAGCGGGGCGTGGCGACGGGAGTGGAAGCGCGCGTGGCACAGCATTGCGTGACGGTCCGTGCGAAGGCGGTTGTTGTCGCAGGCGGCGCGATCCACTCGCCGGCGCTGCTGCTGCGCTCTGGCATCGCGCTGCCCGCCCTCGGCCGGCATCTCGCGCTGCATCCCGCCACGGCGGTGCTGGCCGACATGGACGAGGAGGTGCGACCGTGGACGGGGACCGTGCAAGCACACTACTCCGATCAATTCGCCGATCTGGACGATGGCTACGGATTCAAGTTCGAGACGGTGCCTATGCACCCCTCGTTCCAGGCGCTCGCGGCGCCGTGGGAATCCGCCGCGCAGTACCGCGAGCGAATGGCCAGGCTGCCGCGCACCGCCCTGGTTGGCATTCTGCTCCGCGACCGCTTCGGCGGACGCGTGACCGTGGATCGGGATGGCGCCGCGGTCGTCGATTATCGCGTCTCGCGTTACGACGCGGCGCACCTGCGCCACGCGATCGCCGCCGCGGCCGAGCTGCTCGAGGCGGCGGGCGCTCGCGAGATCTGGGTGCCATTGGCGCGCGCCATCAGTTACCGCCCTGGAGCGGCGAACGCGCGCCAAGACTGGCTGCGACGCGTGGACGCGGCGGGCTGGGGGCCGAACCAGCTGCTGCTCGTCACCTTTCATCAGATGGCATCCTGCCGTATGGGCGCCTCTGCACGCACTTCTGTTGTGGATGCCGAACATCGGGTTTGGGGTATACGAGGCCTGTATGTCGCGGACGCCAGCGTCTTTCCGACGTCGTCCGGCGTCAATCCCATGCTCACGGTGATGGGGATCGCACACCGCGCTGCCGGTGTGATCGCAGGACACTTGTCATGAGGACGAACGAATGGTCGCGCTGATCGCTGTCATCGTGCTGATGACGCACCAAGTCTCCTCCGTTGCCGATACATCTCCGTTTCGAGCACTGGCGCTGCCCACTCCGACGCCGGTGCGCAGTGCGTCCGGCGCCCCGGGACCGCGCTACTGGCAGCAGCGTGCGGATTACACGCTGGAAGCGACGCTCGACACGTCCACCAACGTGCTGCGCGGCAAAGGACGCATTTACTACGTCAATCGCTCTCCCGATCCGCTTTCCTTTGTGTGGGTACAGCTCGACCAAAACCTGTTTGCGCCGGGATCCATCACTGCGATTCTGAACCAACCGCCGCTCGTGTTCGCAGGTGGCGTCGTGTTCGACTTTGGCGGCAAGGGATTCACAGGCGGCATTACGATCGATCGCTTCAACACAGCAGGGCGGCCGCTCACCAGCAAAGTCTTCGGCACGATGATGCGCGTCGAGTTACCGCGCCCACTCGCTCCCGAACGCGGCATCACCTTCGACATCGCCTGGCATTTTCCGATCCCGCCCTACGGAGGCGGTCGTATGGGGCGCGTCGGCTCGAGGTTCTACGAGCTGGGCCAATGGTATCCGCGCATGGCCGTCTACGACGACGTGCACGGTTGGAATACCTTGCCGTTCCTCGGAGCGGGAGAGTTCTACCTCGAGTACGGTGACTTCGACGTGAGCCTCACGGTGCCAGCCGGGTTCCTTGTTACGGCGACGGGCGCGTTGGCCAATCCCACAGCTATCCGGACGCCACAGCAGCGCGCCCGGCTCGCGCGCGCCCTGAGCTCGGGTGAAATCGTGCCGATCATCACGCGGGCGGAGGCGATCGCGAACGGCACGCGCCGAGTGCCGGGCACACGGACGTGGCGATTCACCGCGAGCGAGGTGCGCGACTTCGCGTGGGCTGCGGGGCCCGATTTGCGCTGGGATGCGAGCAGCTGGGATGGGATTCTCATTCAGACGTTCTATCATGCGGACGCCCAGCCGTGGGAGGAAGCGAACGCGATGGTGCGGTTCGCGCTCAAGCATTTCTCGAACGCGCTCGGGCACTATCCCTGGCCGCAGATCTCGGCGGTGGAAGGGCTGGTCGAAGGCATGGAGTACCCGATGGTCATTTACTGCCCCTCGCTGCAGAAGCGGGAGGATCAGTACTGGGTGCTGATGCACGAGCTCGGCCACCAGTGGTTCCCGATGCAGGTGGGCTCCGACGAGCGCCGCTATCCGTGGATGGACGAAGGATTCAACACGTTCGCCGATTACGACGCGGCGGAAGCCTTCTTCAAGGGTACTGCCTACGGCGACACCGTGCGACGCGACTTGCTGGCGGCGTACGCGGCGACCGCGATTCCCGGCGGCGAACAGCCGATGATCACCAAGCCGGACGAGGTCCGCCAGCTCTATTGGACCGCGTACCAGAAACCGGCGCTGATGCTCACGATCCTGCGCGAGGCCATTGTAGGGCGCGAGGAGTTCGATCGCGCATTCCGTGAATACGCGCGCCGCTGGAATCACAAACATCCGCAGCCCGCGGATTTCTTCCGCACGATGGCCAACGTCACCGGCAGGGACCTCGATTGGTTCTGGCGCAATTGGATTTACACGACGGCGCGGCTCGATCAGGCGGTGGACTCCGTCCGTGCCCGAGCCGACACCACTTTCCTTTATCTGTCGAATCGCGGGCAGATGGTGCTGCCGGTCACGCTGGAGCTGCGTTATGCGGATGGGTCGACCGAAACGCGCAACCTCCCGGTCGAGATGTGGAACCTGGGCGCGCGGTTTACCTATCGGCTGGCGACGGCGAAGCGGCTGACGAGTGCCGTCATTGATCCGAAACGGACTTATCCGGACATCGATCGCGACAACAACACCTGGCGTCGCTGATTACTTCGGCTCGAGCGGCATCCCCGCGTCGAGCCACGCCTTCCATCCACCCACCAACGCGCGCGCCTTCGGCCAGCCGGCCTGTTGCAGGGTTCGCGCCACCCGGGCGCTTGTCGCTTCGTTGTTTCAGGTGCAGTAGGCGACCAGCCAGTCGTTGCGGGGCAGCGCCAGCTCGGCGGCGAGCGGCGCGGCATTGTCCGGTGGCAGCCTGATGGCCCCGCGCGCCTTTTGGTCACTCTCGTTCCAGCTGTTGTCCTTGCGTACATCCAGTAGGATCACGCGCTCACCGCGCGCCTCGAGCGCTTTCAGCTCCTCGAGCGTGATCCGCTCGGACCTGCGGCCGATCTGCGATGCCTCAAGCGGCGGTGCCGTTCCCTTCGGCACCGAATGCTTCTGTTCGAACACCATCAGCGCGCCGCCATGCACCACGATCGAGAGCAGCACGACGAGCGCCGCCGGTGCGAACAGAGACTCGGCATTCGGGAGACCGGCAAAGACGGGGAGGAGTACGAGCAACAGCGTGGAGAGCGCCCGCGGTCCAAACCACACGATCAGCCGGCGGCTGCGAGCCTCGAGCCGCCGTGGCAGCAGCACGGCGAGAACGGCGGACCGGGCACCCAACGCGACCAACGCGAAGGCGAGACTGAGCACTCCCAACCCCACGAGCCCGGTCCAGATCAGGGAGCTGCCGAACGCCACGAAGGTGAACAGCAGGAACATCTCGGCGCCGGCCTGTCCCAGGTCGAGGAAGCAGTCGCACAGCTCCGCATCCGACGCAGCGATCGTGAGCCCCGCGGCGAACGCGGCCAGAAATCCGCTCCCGCGCAGCGCCTCCGCCGCGCCGTACGCGGTGAACGCGAGCCCCAGCGCATACAGCGACTCGTAGTCCCGTCGTACACCCATCCAGCGGCGCACCCGCTCCAGCACCGCCACTCCGGCGAATCCAATGACGACGCCTGCCGCGGGACCAAGCAAGAAGAGCCTGATGGCGGCGGGCGCCCAGTCGGTCATGGTCGCGGTTCGCGTAATCACTTCCATGGCGACGAGCACGATCGGCAGCAGCACGAGATCGTTGAGCCCGCCCTCGAGCGCGAGCACGTGGCGCGCTTCGGTGGGCACATCGGGCGCGCCTCGCAGGAGCCCACGCATCATGACGGGATCGGTCGACGCGAGCGAAGCGCCGAGCATCGCCGCGAATGCGGGCGGCAAGCGCAGCAGGACCCAAGCCGCTAGCGCGATGATGGCGGCGGTCAGCAGGGTGCCGGGGCCGAGGACGAGACGAATCAGTTTGCGGTTGCGCCGCACCTCCGAGAAGTTCACGCTCACGGCATCGGTGAACAGCACCAACACGAGACCGAGCGTCGCGATGGTTTGCAGGATTTGTGAGTGCAGGTCGAAATGAACGAGCCCAAGACCGAGCGGTCCGATAACGAGACCGAGCAGGAGAAACAACGCGACTTGAGGAAACCGCGTGCGCTCGACTAGGCCGGAGAGCAGCGCGGCAACGAGGATGACCACGCCAATCAGGGCCAGGGTCGTGACGCTCATCCGTGGATCCCCGCGCCCGCGAACTGTTTCACGAGGTCGCCGAGCACTGCTTTCGCGTCGCCGAAGAGCATCCACGTGTTGTCCTGCACGTACAGCTCGTTGTCGATTCCCGCGAAGCCCGGCTTCTTGCTCCGCTTCACCGCGAGCACGGTCTTCGCCTTGTCGGCGTCGATGATGGGCATGCCGAAGATCGGCGTGTTTTTCGCGTAGCGCGCCGCCGGATTGACGACGTCGTTCGCGCCCACCACGAGCGCGACATCGGTCTGCGGCATCTCGGGGTTGATCTCGTCCATTTCGACGAGCGCCGAATACGGAATGTTGGCCTCGGCGAGCAGCACGTTCATGTGGCCCGGCATCCGGCCGGCGACGGGATGAATCGCGAATTTGACGTCGATGCCCCGCTTCGTCAGGGCGTCGTAGAGCTCGCGCACCTTGTGCTGGGCCTGCGCGACCGCCATCCCATAGCCGGGAATGATGACGACGTTGCGGGCCTGCTCGAGCAATTGCGCCGCGCCCTCGACCGTCTCCTGCTTCCACTCTTTCTGCTCACCTGCCGCGATCGCCGGCTGCGCTTTCCCGAACGCCCCGAACAGCACGTTGGTGAACGAGCGGTTCATCGCTCGACACATGATGATCGACAGGATCAGGCCGCTCGAGCCGTCGAGGGCGCCGGCCGTCACGAGCAACTTGCTATCGAGCACGAAGCCCATCGCGACGGCCGAGAGGCCCGCGTAGGCGTTCAAGATAGAAATGACGGTCGGCATGTCGGCGCCGCCGATTGGAATGATGAGCAGCACGCCGAAAATGAGAGCGAGCCCGGCGATCGCGAGAAACGCCTGCCGGGCCCACGGCGCGTCCGGGTGCAACGCGACGGCAACGCCGAGGGCGACCGCGATCGCGAGCACGCCGATGTTGACGACATTCTGTCCCGGGTAGGTGACGGGCCGCTGCGGAATCCAACGGACTTCCTGCAGTTTGCCCGCCGCCATCAGGCTCCCGGTGAACGTCAGGAATCCGAGAATCACTTCCGCGGCCAACGCACTCATGCGGAAATGCGTCATTTGCACTGCGACCGTTCCACCGCTCCGCTGGCCGAGCCACAGGAAATACTCGGCCGCTCCCACGAGGCCGGCTGCGAGACCACCGAACGCGTGCGACAACGCCGTCCGCTGCGGGACCGCGGTGAGCGGGACACGAGACAGTGGAACGCCCACGAGGAATCCCGCGGCGATCGCCCCCATGATCCACGTGTGATGGATGATCTCCGGCTGGATCCACGTCGCCAGCACCGCGACCAACATACCGATGACGCCGGCGACGACGCCGTGGCGCGCCGTCTTGGGGTCGTTCATCCAATACAGCGCGAAGATGAAGAGCGCCGTCGCCACGACAGCCGAAAGCTCTCCGATGAGGTGCGTCACTGCTTTTTGAACATCTTGAGCATGCGGTCGGTAATCATGAACCCGCTGACGATGTTGGTCATCGACGCGAACAGCGCGACCGCCCCGAGGATGCGGATGGTGAGCGGGTGATCCGCGCCTGTCACGACGATCGAGCCGACGACCGCGATGGCGGAGATCGCGTTGGTGAGCGACATCAGCGGCGTGTAGAGGAGTCGCGATACCCGGCGAATCACGCCCAGGCCGATGAACGTCGAGAGCACGAAGACGAACAGCATCGATCCGAAATCGCTCATGATTTGCGCACCTCGCCCGCATGCGTCACGCACGTCTCCCGAATGATTGGATCCTCGAAGTCGAGGCGCAGTCGCCCGTCCTGGACGATGTGCCCGAGAAAGGCCGAGACGTTCTTCGCGTACATCTGACTCGCGTGGAGCGGCACCGTGCTCGCCAGATTCAGCGGACCGAGAATCGCGACCCCGTTGAGCACGATCTCGGCGCCCGCCTGCGTAAGCTCGCAGTTGCCGCCCGTCTCCGCGGCGAGATCCACGATGACCGAACCCGGCTTCATCCCCTGTACTGCGGCGGCGGTGATGAGCACCGGCGCCTTCTTGCCCGGAATCGCGGCCGTCGCAATGACGATGTCTGCGTCCTTCACGGCGCCCGCGAGAAACGCCAGTTCCTTGCGGTGCGTCTCTTCGGACAATTCTTTCGCGTACCCGCCCGCAGTCTCCGCGTGTTCTTCGATCGCCATCTCGAGAAACGACGCGCCGAGGCTCTGCACCTGTTCTTTCACCGCGGGCCGTACGTCGAACGCGAACACGATTGCGCCCAACCGGCGCGCCGTCGCGATGGCCTGGAGGCCGGCGACGCCAGCGCCCAAGACCAGAACGCGCGCCGCCGACAATGTGCCCGCCGCGGTGACGAGCATCGGCAACAGCTTTCCGATGGCCGAAGCGCCGAGCAAGACCGCTTTGTAGCCCGCCACCGTCGCTTGCGATGACAGCACGTCCATCGGCTGCGCGCGCGTGATCCGCGGGAGTAACACGAGACTGAATGCGGTGAGTTTGCGTTGTGCGAGCTGCTGAACCAACGCGGGATCGGCGCCGGGCTGGAAGGACGCGACGACCCCGCCGCCTTCGCGATAGCGCGGGACCTCCGCGGCGACCGGCGCTTGCACTTGCACCACGATGTCGGATTGCAGAACGGAATCGCGATCGCTGACGGCGGCGCCCGCGGCGCTGTAGGCCTCGTCGGGAAAGAATGCCGCCGTTCCCGCGCCACGCTCGATCATCACCTCGAACCCGCTCTTCTTCAGGCGACCCGCGGCGTCTGGCGTGAGTGCGACACGCCGTTCGTTCGCGGCTGCCTCCTTCGGCACCCCGATGCGCATGCCGTCTATGATCCGGAAGGACGCGGTAACTGCGGACGACCCGAATCACGCTGTTGCGCCAGCATCCGCTCGGCAAAGTCGACGCGCTCGGCGAGATCGTTGAATTGCTGGCGCAAACCGTCGAACTGCTCCTCGAGCGTGATCACACGCTGCTCGGCACGGCCGGTAAGTTCGCGCGCGAGCGAGGGCGTCTCTTCAACACTCCAGCGGCGCACCGGCAACTCGTCCGAGTCTCGGAACTCCCCTGCGGCGATCAACACCAGATCGTACAGCCACCAGATGAGGCCGCCGCCCGCCGTGCAGATCATGGCGATCGCCGTCTTCGGCTTCTCGACGTAGAAGCGATGCAGGCCGAACATGCCGCCGAAAAAGCAGAGCCCAAGCGCGACGCCCCGGGAGCGCCGGGACAGCTCCGGTTCGTCGTCGTGGGCTTCAGGTTCGTCGTGGTAGGCGTCGGGAAGCGGCATGCCCGATACTATCGGCCGCCCTCGGGTGCGGCAAGCAAGTGACGCAGCGCGGGCTCCAGCGTGCCATAACAAAAGCGGAAACCGGACTCGAGCAGGCGCGCCGGCAGTACGCGTTGGCCGCTTTGCACCATCGCAGCACCTTCCGCCCCGAATGCGATTCGCAGCGCAAACGCGGGAACCGCGACCACGGCGGGACGGCCCAATGTCTTGCCGAGTGTTTTCGCGAATTCGCGGTTCGTCACGGGACTGGGAGCCGTGATGTTCACCGGACCACTGAGAGTGGTCGTCTCGAGGACGTGCAGGATTGCATTGAGGGCATCGTCTAACGCTATCCAGCTCAGGTACTGGTTGCCGCTACCCACCGGGCCGCCGAGTCCCAGTTTGAATGCAGGCAGCATCTTCGCGAGCGCTCCAGTCTTGGGCGTAAGCACAACGCCAAACCGCAGATTCACCACGCGGATGCCTGCCCGCATCGCACCCGCGGTCGCCGCCTCCCACGCTCGCACGACCACCGCCAGGAAGTCTTGCCCCGGCGCGCTTTGCTCGCTGAGCGGTTCGTCACCACGGTCGCCGTAGTATCCGATCGCCGATGCGGCGAGCAGCAGCTGCGGTCGTCGGCTCAGACCGGCAGCCGCATCGCTCACGAGTCGCGTCCCCAGCACCCGGCTGTCCCGGATGCGTTGCTTCTTGGCCGGCGTCCAGCGTCCGAAGATGTTCTCGCCGGCGAGGTGTACCAGGACGTCCGCGCCTTCGAGCGCGGAACGATCGATGGTCGCATGCTCGGGATCCCAGCCGATGGCCCGTTCCTCCGGAGCAGGCCGGCGCCGCACCAGCGGCACGACGTCGTGGCCCAGGGCGCGTAGCCGCGGCGTGAGGGCTGAGCCGATCAAGCCCGTGGAGCCACTGACACCGATTTTCATTCGGGAAGAATCGCTTCGGCCTCGATCTCTACGAGCATGGTTGGATCGACCAGACCCGCTACTGCAATCAGCGTCGACGCAGGCCGCACATCGCGAAAGACCTCACCGTGGGCGCGCCCGACCTCCTGCCAATGCGCGATGTCGGTTACGTACATCCTCGTCCGCACCACATCGGCGACACCGGCTCCGGCCTGCTCGAGCGCGCGTGTGATGTTCCGCAAAGCCTGGACGGCCTGGGCGTATGGATCTCCGACGCCGACGATCCGGCCCTGCGCGTCAGTCGCGGTCGTCCCCGAGATGTGGATCAGCTTGCCAACCCGGACCGCCCGCGAGTAGCCAACCAGCGGCTCCCATAGGGCGCCACTGGCGAAGTTCTGCCGGGTCATCGTCCTTCGATTGGGGCGGCGTTCCATGTCACGTGGGAAGTCGTTCCACTGGCCTTTGCCTCGAGAACGCGCTCGTCGGTCGCGCGGATGATCTCTTCGACCGCGCGCGGCGGGCTGAGAAAGGTCACACCGCCGATGCTGGGAGTGGCCGGCGAGCCATCGGTCATCCGCAAGTCTAGGAGACCGGCGCGCAGCTTCTCGAGGACGATGCGAGCGGAGGCGGCCGTGGTCTCGGGGAGCAACGCGATGAACTCGTCGCGGCCAAGGCGCGCCACCACGTCGGTCGCCCGTAGCGCCCCCCGCAAAGCCGCCGCCGCCGCGCGCACCGGCTCATCGCCGACGCGGTTGCCGAGGTCGACGACCGCGACGCTGAAGGGATGCTGATACCGGCGTGCCCGCTCGATCTCGGCGCCGGCGGCTTCATGAAATGCGCGGGCATTCCGAACGCCGGTGAGATCGTCGACCCGCGCCAGCCAGCGCTCCCGGGCGAGCGAGCGGCGGAGGGCCATGATGGCCCAGGTCAGGGCGCCTATGGCAATGAGGGCCAGTCCAATGATCGGCAGGCAGTTCCGGAGCATGGGTAAAGCTACGACCATGGCCGTGGCTTGACAGGCAGGATAAAAGATATACTGTATTAGTACAACGATACAGTAGGATCATGCCTTGTTCGAACACATCGACGCGAGAAGCCCGACGCCGTTGTACGCACAGATCTCCACTCGCTTGCGCGTGGCGATTGCCGCGGGAGAACTCACGCCGGGCGATGCACTGCCCTCCGTCCGCAATCTCGCGGGACGTTTGCGCGTCAATCCGGCCACCGTGGTACAGGCCTATCGCGATCTGGAAGCGGAGGGTTTTGTGGAGATGCGCCAGGGCGCCGGAACGTTCGTGCGGGAAGTGATTCCCGAGCGGCGCGCGAGCGAGCGCACGCGACAAGCATCGGGACTCGTGCGGCAGCTCGTCGCTGAGGCGGGACGTCTTGGCATCAGCTCGAAGGAGCTGCTGCAGGCGATCGCGCAAGAGTTGGAGGTGAAAGTCTCATGAGCCACGCCGTCGACATCCGCGATCTGCATTACCGGGCCGGAACGAATTTTGAAATTCGTGAGCTGGGGCTGCGAGTGCCCACCGGATCACTCTACGGATTCCTCGGCCCCAATGGCTCCGGCAAAACCACGACGATCCGGCTCATGCTCGGTCTGCTGCGTCCCCTCGGCGGCACGATCACCGTGCTCGGCGCCTCGGTGCCCCGCGATATCCCGCGGATCCTGGCGCGCACAGGTTACGTCCCGGAGCAACCGCATCTCTACACGACCCTCACGGTGGACGAAGCACTCCGTTTTCACGCCGTGTTCTATCCGACGTGGGACTGGACTTGGGCGAACGAGCTGGTAGGCCATTTCCAACTCGATCGCGCTCGCCGACTCAGCCAACTGTCAAAGGGAGAGATGGGGAAGCTCGAGATGCTGCTGGCGCTGGCACAGCGGCCTGAGCTTCTCGTACTCGACGAACCGACTGACGGACTCGATCCGGTGGTCCGGCGCGACGTACTCGCGGCGCTGCTCGACTACGTCTCCCAGCAGAACGCCACGGTCTTCATCTCCAGCCATCTCGTGCACGAGCTCGAGCGCATCTGCGACTGGGTGGGCGTCATGGATCGCGGCCGGCTCGTCGCCGAGCTGCCGATGCAGAGCTTCAAGAGCGGCATCAAGCGGCTGCGCGTTGCCAACCCCCCTGCCCTGCCCGGTGATACGCCGTTCGTCGTACTCGCGCGCGAGGCCGGGAACGGCGCCTCTGAAACGTGGACGGTGCGCGGCTGGCAGGCCCCGATGAGCCAATACTTCGAGGGCGTCGGCGCGTCATTACGCGAAGTCATCGACCTCGATCTCGAAGAGGGGTTCGTCGAGCTGCTCCGCACATTCCGCGAGCCACGAAGCTAGGAGCGATCATGTTCCGAATGATTCTCTTCACCCAATGGAAGTGGTCGCGACTGACGCTGTTGCCGCTTGTCGTCGCGGCATTCGCTCTGCCGCTATTCTCGGTGCAGCGGGCGGGCAATCCGCAGACCACGCCGTGGGAAGCGCGCCAGCTGCTGAGTTCTCTGGAATCGTGGGGTGTCGCTTACCCTGTGCTTGCGACGACGATCGCGCTCTTCATGGCGATGACGGCCTGGAGTGCCGACCATCGCGGTCGTCATGTCTATGCGTTGTCGCTGCCGATTCCGCGCTGGCACTATGCGCTGCAGCGTTTCGGAGCGGGCGCCCTACTGCTCGGCGCGGCGGTGATTGCGCTCTGGATCGGCGCACTATTCGCCGCGGGTACCGCGAGCATTCCCGCCGGCCTGCACGCCTATCCGACCGCGATCGCCGTGCGCTTCGCCCTCGCCCTGTTTCTCGCCTACGCCGTCTTTTTCGCGATCACCGCCGGTACGACGCGGACCGCTGGCTACGTGCTCGCGATCATCGGCGGTATCATCGCGGTTCAAGTCCTGCTTGAGACGGCAGGCGTGCACGTTGCCTTGATTCCCTTCATCGGGGATCGTCTGATCCTTTGGCCCGGGCCGCTCGAGATCTTCTCGGGGCGTTGGATGTTGATCGATGTTTGAGCGACACCGTTGGGCTGTCGCGGCACTCGTCGCGAGCATGATGCCCGCGATCGTGACCGCACAGGATACGACTGCGCTCGTGCGGCGCCTGCACCAGTTGGAGCTGTTACGTCACTCGGCCGCAGTCGCTGTCGCGCGTGCGGAGAGTGCCCGTCGCGAAAGGCTCGATACCGTTCGCAGCGGCGCGCTCGTGATCGTCGTGCGCCCGGGGGAAGCGGCGCTGGTTCGGCAGGCCTCCGGAGTCGCGTGGACCAGGCTCGATAGCCTTTATGGAGATGAGGCGGCGACACTGTCGTCGACACCGATGCTGTTTTTCCTCCTGGGACCGCCCAGGCCGCAAGTGGCGCACCTTTATCCTGTCATCGCCGATAGCGCGGCAACTTCGGTTGATGTGGCATTTCAACTCGTTCGCGCGGCCAGCGTGGTAATTCGTGAGAAAGCGGACACCCTCGTCGCGAACTGGACGGGTCCGCTCTCGCTTCCCGAGGTCCCCGCCGCCATAGAGCATGCGCGGGTGTACGTCGAGCTCGTCACCGCGCCATCGGTCGCCGTGCGGCGGTGCTACGCAGGAACGGCAGACGCGTGTGCCGCGGCCCTGGGACTAGGCGAAGGGGATCCTGCAGTCCTGGGGTATGACGCGGCCGAACGGCGCGCGCTGGTCGCACACAGTACGGACTTCTTGGGGCGACTGCGGCCCGCAGTCGATGCCTGTACGCTCGGATCGGACAGCGCATGCCTCGACGTGCTGCATGCTCGCGGATTCGAGCCGCCACTATCGACTGACGCACGACAATCGCTCGTGCGGTTGACGCTCGTGTCCGGTGGCCGTCGCGCGTTGGGCCGCCTGGCGCATGGCGTGTCGCGATCCCTCTCGCAGCGGTTCGCGCTGGCCGCGGGGATGCCGGTCGACTCGCTGATCCTCGCATGGCGTCGCGCAATTATCGAGGCCAGACCCAAGCCGGTGACCATCGCACCGGCCCGAGCGTGGACGGCGCTCGGTTGGATCGTGCTGATGGGATTGGTGGCTTTTCGGAGCTCGAGATGGCGCTGACGGTCGGTCGATGGATCGCCATCACGGGCGTTAGCTGCCTGGCCTTGGCGGTGGCGTACCTTCCGCCGCAACCGCCCTGGGGTGCCATCGTCTTCCGCGCGGAGGAGCCTGTCGAGACCGCGCGGCTCAACCTGATGAACAACGCTTACCAGCAAGCCGAGAACGTGCTCGGCGCGGTCCGCTTTCGCGACTCACTGAGCCGGGTCGTGCGAGCAGGCGCGACTGGTGCACCGGATCTCGCGGTGCTCGTTCGGGGCCCTCGCTCGGACTCCGCCCAACGCGCGTTTCGGACCGCGGTCGATCACGTATGGCAACGCACGCATCCCGCACCCGGTGCGCGCCTCATCGTCGTACTGGATGTCGTCACGAAACGTTTTTACCAGGCGCGGTACGTCCTGCCATCGGCGCTCGACGGCCGCACTTGCGCGGTCGCTCTTACCCTCGACTGGTCTGTGGAGTGGTTCAGAAGCCCGCCCGCGCTCGAACGGGGCGAAAATCTGGAGCCCTGGCTTCGGGAGCAGCTCGGTCCGTGCCTCTATTACTCGGCCTTTGGACGACCGGGACCACAAGTCGAACAGTGGCTGCGGGCGCGGTCCTACCGAGTCGCGAACGTGGCCGATTGGGAGGGGCCTCCGCCGACGCTGCGCCTGCTCGAGGAGCCCAACGCCCTCAACCTGGTTGTCTCTGAGATGTCGTTCGACGCGCTCGCCTGCGCCGACGGACGGCTGCCGCGCTGCCAGAGCGCGATCACGAGTGACCGCGTTTGGCAGCCCCTGAGCCTGCGACTCAAATCGCCTGAGATCAGCGGCTATCTGAGACGCACGTACTGGCCTCGCAATTTTCTTGGCGAAGACCGTTACCTCTCCACGCTCGTCCACCAGATGGGGCGCGAACGATTCGCGCGCTTCTGGCGCTCATCGGCCCCCGTCGACAGTGCGTTTGCACTCGCGTTCGGCGAGTCAATGGATCGCTGGACGATGGATTGGGCGCGCAGTGTCGTACCGGGATTGCCGCCGCTCGGTCCCGCCCCACGGAGACGAGCGATTCTCTTCGCTGTGGCGCTCGCCGCGCTCGTGCTCACGCTCGCGCTGAGCCTCGTCGGTCGCCGTCACGTCACCTGATAACCTGCTTGCGCGTCGCGGATGGCCGCCTCGATCTCGGCGGGCGTTCCGTCTGCAGCGCCGCGCAGCCGTGCCAAGGCGGTCAACGTATTGGCGAGCGTGTCGGCCGCGCGATCCCGACGCGTCAGCAGGCCATCGATCGTTGACCGGCGGCGTTGGAGAACCGCGAGGCGCTGGGCGCGCCCCGGCGACGGTGGTTCGGCTGCGGTTGCCGCCAGTCGCCGGTCGATCTCCTCAGGCCCCGGATCGATTTGCCGGTCGAGTCCCTGGAGGTCCGCCGCTGTCGCTGCAGCGCGCGCGACCAGCGCATCCGCGGCTGGGACTGCTGCGGCGAGCGATTGCCGCTGGGTTCTGGGTAAGCGTTCGAGAGCCGCGCGCAGCGCCGCGCGGTCAGTACGCGCCTGTTGGATGGCGGCGGCGTGCGGGCCGAACTCATCCGAGTCGAGCGGGACCGGGGACCGTATCGGCAGAATCGCCGGCAGTCCGCCCCTACTGATCAGATCGCGCCAACCGTAACCCGCGGTCCACAGCGGTCCATATGCCGTTGCAATCACGAATGCCGCGACGAGCAAGCCGAGGGGCCCGAACAACATCTGTCCGCGCGCGGCGTCCACAACGATCAGGATGACGACCACGCCGATGGCGCTGAGCACGAGGCGACGGAATCGCTGCAGCGGCGTTCCGGCGGCTGCCCCGCCCTGCGGCCGCGGTCGTACGAGCGATCCCCT
Organism: Gemmatimonadales bacterium; assembly: GCA_035299765.1. Taxonomy (GTDB): domain Bacteria; phylum Gemmatimonadota; class Gemmatimonadetes; order Gemmatimonadales; family GWC2-71-9; genus 20CM-2-65-7. Next base: position 14,390 of record DATGVZ010000029.1, on the reverse strand, counting down.
TTCGGGCGCCAGTGCGTGTTGCAGCGCTTCCGCGGACGCCCAGCGATCCTGCGGATCCTTCGCCAGACAGCGCATTACGGCGGCCGCGAGATCAGAAGGACAGTCGGGTCGCTTCCGCAGCACGCTCGGCGCCTCCGCCACAAGTTGCTTCACCAGCAAGGCCGCCACGGTGCCAGCCTCGAACGGCAGCTCACCGGTCAGCAGCTGATAGGCGACGACCCCGAGGGAATACACGTCAGAGCGAGCGTCCGTCGCTTCCCCGCCGGCTTGCTCAGGACTCATGTATTGCGGTGTTCCGATGACGACGCCGGTTTCCGTCAGCGTCTGCACCGTGCCGCCAAGGGCTTTCGCGATCCCGAAATCGGTCAGCAAGACGCGCGCGTCTGCGCCATCCAGCAGCAGGTTGTCCGGTTTGATGTCGCGATGCACGATGCCGGCCCGATGCGCGACCGCTAATCCTTCGGCGGCCTCGAGCAGCATGCGTCGAGCATCAGCGATCGGCAGACGGCCAATCTTCTCGAGATGCTGCTTGAGACTCGGACCAGCGATCAGCGGCATCACGTACCACGCAAGTCCTCCGCCTTCACCAACGCTGTAGATCGGCACGATGCGCGGATGACGCAGCCGCGCGACTGCCTCCGCTTCACGGCGGAATCGCTGACGCATCGCGGGGTCGACGGCAAGCTCGGGACGCAGCACCTTCACGGCGACGTCGCGCTTAAGCCCTACCTCGATGGCGGAGTAGACCGCCGCAAATCCTCCGCGCCCCAGCAGACCACGCACTTCGTACGCGTCACCGAGCGCGCGCCTGAGCCGCGATTGCAGGTCGTCGTCACTCTTAAAGGAAGGCATCGCGACGGGCGAAGCTACGGGACTGTCGGGCTGGGGGCTACCGGTCGACTGAACCGGCGTGCAACATCATAGCTCAATTCGAAGGAGGGCTTATGAGCGAAAAGCAGGCGTTCCTCGACGCTTGGGACCGCGAGTCAGCCACCACCCTGAAGGTGCTCCGCGCGTACCCAGGCAACCAAGAGGACCTCAAGCCGCACCCGACGTGTCGCAGCGCCAAGGATCTCGCGTGGACATTCGTGTTCGAAGGCGTTGGTGGAGCGCAGGCCGTCCAGGGCGAGATGAAAATGCCGCCGCCGAACATGCCGGCGATGCCCGCCAATTGGCAGGGCATGCTCGGCGAAGTCGAGAGGGCGCTGAAAGTGATCGGCGATAAGGTGCGGAAGGTCGACGAGTCGCAGCTGAATACGAAAGTCAAATTCATGACCGGCCCGAAGCAGCACGGTGACTTACGGCGGCTCGATGTCCTCTGGTTCCTCCTGAACGATCAGATCCATCATCGGGGCCAGTTCTCGGTGTATTTGCGGATGGCCGGCGGCAAGGTGCCGTCGATTTACGGCCCGTCTGCAGACGAAAAGTGGATGTAACTTTACCGTCGCAAACCGGATAGATCGTCGCGGCACCAGACGCTATGTTCCCCCGCGTGACTGGTGCCGCAGCCGTTTCCGCCCATACCGCAGACGACGAGCGCTGGCGCGCAGTGTTGGCGCGCGACCGGCGCTTCGACGGAGCGTTCGTCTACGCCGTGCGCTCCACGGGGATCTACTGCCGCCCCTCGTGCGCCAGCCGTCGGCCGCGCCGTACGCAGGTCACGTTTTTCCCAATCCCTGAGGCCGCCGAGCGGGAAGGCTACCGTGCGTGCTTGCGTTGCCGTCCCGCGGAGGCGCAGAGCGCCGATCCCGCGGTGGCACTGGTGCGCGATGTCTGCCGCGCGATCGAATCGGGGGCAGTCCTTGCGACGCGCCCGCAGCAGCTCGCCCGCGCCTTCAAGCGAGTACTTGGCATAACGCCGAAACAGTACGCAGACGCGCGCCGCGTGGCGCGCTTCAAGCAGGAACTGAAACGGAGGAAGCACGTGAGTCCCGCACTGTTTGAAGCCGGCTACACCTCGTCGAGCCGTGTCTACGAACGCACGCACGAGCAGCTCGGCATGACGCCCGCCACGTACGCGCGCGGGGGTGCCGGGATCGGCATCGCCTACGTCACGGTGTCCACATCCCTCGGGCGACTGCTCGTCGCCGCCACCGAGCGTGGCATCTGTCGTGTCATGCTCGGCGACAACGCCGACGCGCTCGAGGCCGACCTGCTCTCCGAGTTTCCCACGGCGCGTGTCGTGGAGGACAAGAGCGGCAAGCTCGCGGGCTGGGTCGGAGCAATTCTCGCGTATCTGGACGCCCGGGAGCCGCACCTCGATTTGCCGCTCGACATCCGCGCGACCGCATTCCAACGACGCGTGTGGCAGGAGCTCCAGAAGATCCCGTTCGGGAAGACTCGCTCGTACGCGGAAGTCGCGCGACGGATCGGTCAACCCAATGCGACGCGAGCAGTCGCAAGGGCCTGCGCAACCAACCCGGCGGCGCTGATTATTCCCTGTCACCGAGTAGTGAGAGAAGACGGGGACCTAGGTGGTTATCGATGGGGATTAGAGAGGAAGAGAGCGCTGCTCGATCAAGAAAAGACGAGGAACACCAAGACCTAGATCGCGAGACTGTTCCGGATCGCCTCGAGCTGCTCGAGCATGTGCCGAAGTTCCAAGCTCATCTAGGCATCCTAGGTGATCACCCAGTCTGTCGGGGTGGTCGCGATCACATCACCAGCGTACGGTTTTTTTTATCGTCGCCACATGCTGCAACACATTCGCGGGGCGACCGTCGCCGCACTCGTGCTGTTGCTGCCCGCCGGGTTGCGCGCGCAAGAGGTGTCCTACACGCTGGTCGTACATACGACGAACCCGATCGCGCACCTCAGCCGCGATCAGGTGTCCAAGATCTTTTTGAGAAAAATCACGCTGTGGGACGACCGTCAACCGGTCCTACCGATCGACCAGACGCCTGACTCACCCGTGCGCCGCTCCTTCACGAAGAGGATCCTCCAACGCACCATCGCCTGGGTTGAGACGTGGTGGCAGCAGCAGACCTTCGCGGGCGTCGGAGTCGCGCCGCCCGAGCGCAGCTCCGACCTCGAAGTCCTCGAGTACATCCGCAAGTATCCGAACGCGATCGGTTACGTGCGCGCCGACGTCCCGATCGGCTCAGACGTCAAACCCGTCACTGTCACGCCCTAAGGCTGGCGGGGCGCGTCTCCGCCGGTGCTCGTCGTCGTCTCGCCCCCCAACCGATGCTTCTGATACCAGCTCATCATGTACAGCTGCGTCCTCAGGAAATTCGACGGCTTGGAGCTGGTACCGTGATACTCGCCGTTGAACCGCACCATCACGACCGGAACCTTCAACATCTTGAGCGCCGAGTAGTACTCTTCGGTCTGCGGCATCGGCGTGCGTAGATCGAGCTCGCCCGTCATCAGCAGGGTGGGCGTCTTGACGTTGCCGACGTAGGCGAGCGAGGACTGCTTGATCCACTGCTCGGGCTTCTCCCAGAACGGCGCGTCGAAGAAGCCGTAGGTGAAGAGCGGCACGTCGGTCTCGCCTGCCATGCTCATCCAGTCGATCACGGGACAACGGACCGCCGCCGCGGCGAAGCGCGTCGTGTGGCCGATCACCCAGCTGGATAGCACGCCGCCGCCGGAGCAGCCACCCACGTACATCCGCTGCGTGTCGATGTAGCCCCGGCCGATGACGGTATCGACTCCCGCCATCAGATCGTCATAGTCCACGCTCGGATACGCGCGCTCGATCGCGTTGCCGAAGGTGCTGCCGTATCCGGTGCTGCCGCGCGGATTGGTGTAGAGCACCACGTAGCCGTTGGCGGCGAAATTCTGGAGCTGATAGCTGAAGCCCACGTTGTACATGCCGTGCGGCCCGCCATGGATCTCCATGATCAGCGGATACTTCTTGCGCGCGTCGAACCCCGGCGGCTTGACGATCCAGCCCTCGACGCGCGTGCCACCGGTCGATGCGTACCAGATCTGCTCCACGGTGCCAAGCTTGATGCCTTCCAGCACATCGGCATTCACATTCGTGAGCCGGGCGATTGGCTGCGCGCGCTTGAGGTTGAAGCGCACCACGTCGGGTGGATCATCGGGATCGGTGCGCGTTCCCACGGCATTGAAGTCGCGCGACACCGACGCGAGCGACAGCATCTGAACGCCGTCGGTCACACGGCGATTGCCCCCGTGGAGCCCCGCGAAATAGACGTTGCTCGTTCCCTGCTCCGCGAGCGCAAAGAAGACGCCACTGCCGTCGGGACTCCAACGGAGCCCGCCGGGATCGCGATCGTACGTCGTGAGCGCCCGCATGCCGCCGCCGTCGATTCCCACCACCCAAACTTCGTCGGCGCGATAGGACTGCGTGCCGTAGTCGTGACCCGTGAAGGCGACAGTGCGGCCATCGGGTGACACCGTCGGGTTCGACCAACCGCCCTTCTTTGTCACGAGCGGGCGGATGGCCCCACCCTTCACGTCGACCGCGTAGAGGTACGACTCGCGATAGCGGTAATCGGCGTCCGCGTCGCGCAGGCCGTCGAACACGATGGTGCGCCCGTCCGGCGTCCAGTCGTAATTGGGCCCGCTGCCCAGCTCGCTCGTCGAGTACTCGCCGCTTGTGAGCTGGCGCGGCGTGCCTCCTTCCGCCAGCACGAGAAACAGCTGCGTCGTTCCCTGCTCGACGTAGCCGATGCGGTCGCGCCGATAGTGGAGGCGATCGACGATGCGCGGCGCCGGCGTCCATTTGGCGCCCTCCGGCGCGGCCGGCATGCTGATCTTCCACGGCGTCTCGCTCTTCACTAGCATCGTGAATGCGAGCGACTGGCCCCCCTCGTCGGGCGACCAGCTCAAGTTGGACGGAGTCTCAGTCACGCGCGTGACTTGCGACGTCGCGCCTTCCGCGTCCATCCAGCGCACAAAAACTTGCGTTCCTTTCGGGTCGCCGTCGGCGAAGTACGCGATCCGGGTGCCGTCCGGAGACCAGCGCGCATTGGAGCCCTTCACGAGGAACCGGTTCTTCGAGCCGTCGGCATTCATGATCCACAGGGCTGAATCCCACCGGTCCTCGATCTTGTTCACCCAGCGGCGGGTGTACACGATCTGCAATCCATTGGGCGAGATCTGTGGATCGGAGACCTGCTCCCAATCGAGATAATGATTCACGGTGAGCAGCGTGTCGGACGCTGTTTCTTGAGCCGTGACGACGCAGGGGACGACAAGGAGACCGGCGAGGAAAATGGAACGCATAATGCCTCCGCGAGCGCGGAAAGGAGGAATGCCTCTAAGAGAACCGCGCGCACATCATTTGGGAACCCCGATCAAGTACGTTCCCCGGAGCGGTGACCAGCCTCCCCGGATTTCGCCGATCTCCCAGTCGTAGCGATCCAGCCCCTCGACTAACCCACGCAACTCCGCGGGCGAGTAGGCGCGCAGACAGGACACGACGCCGTCGAATGTGCCGACGAACGGCAACAGGGGCGGCAGGTACGTCCACGCGAGCCGCGACCAGCGCCAGGGCCGAATGAACGGAACAGCGGCAAGAGTGCCGAGCCAGGTGAAGGCGATGACCGCGATCTCGCGCGGTGCACGCCGCGCTGCTTCGAAGACCGCGATCCCCTGCCGCCGCCGCACGGCGTCCTCGAGGATCGCGCGCGCTTCATCCGGCCGGAAATGATGGAACGAAGTGAACAGCGTGCGAAAACCGTCGAGCGACTCCGGCACCGCTCGCGCGTCGACAGCATCGGGATGGATTGACATCGACCCGCTAACTCGGGCGTGCGGATACAAATCGGTGAGCAGCACCGGCACACCCACTTGATCGGCAAGCCATTCCCAGGGGCCGCCCGCCCCCGAGCACAGATCGATGATTCGTCGCGCGCCAGTCCGGGCGATCGCGCGCCGGAGCAACGGCCCGGCGGGGCTGTACATCCGGAATAGGTTCAAGGTGAAGGCGAGGAAATCGGTGAGCGCGTCGCGCAGCGACGGCGGACACCGCGGGAGATCATGCAGCTCGACGAGATGCAGTCGCATCACTCGAAAGTTAGATTTCGCGCCCGATCATGGAAAACTTCGAGCCGCTCCCGCCCGCAGAGACACGGACCACCGCATGAGCCTGCGGACAACGCCGTTTCACCCGCGCACCGGTCCGCTCTCCGAAGGCCAGGCGTGGCGCCGCTGGGCCGGCTACGTGGTCGCCAGCTCCTACGAGCTGTCGCACGATCGTGAGTATCACGCGATCCGGAGCGCCGCGGCCCTCTTCGACGTTTCGCCGCTGTACAAGTACCTCGTCACCGGCCGTGATGCCGCGCGCCTGCTCGATCACGTGGTCACGCGCAACGTCGCGAAGGCGAAAGTCGGCCAGGTGCTGTACACGCCGTGGTGTGACGCTGACGGCAAGCAGATCGACGACGGTACAATCTCGGTGCTGGGTGAGCAGACATTCCGAATGACCTCAGCGGACCCCACACTCCGCTGGCTGCATCTCAATGCGTCGGGCCTCGAGGTCTCGATCGAAGACGTCTCCGAGAGCACGGCCGCCCTTTCGCTACAAGGGCCGAACTCCCGCGCGATTCTCCAGATTGCGGCCGAGCGTGATCTGGCGGCGCTCAAATACTTTCGCCTGACGGCCGCGAAGATCCGCGGCGTTCCGGTGACGATCTCGCGCACCGGGTACACCGGCGACCTGGGCTATGAGGTCTGGGTCGATGCGTCACAAGCCGTGCCGCTCTGGGACGCGCTCGTCGAAATCGGAACGGCCTACGGTATCACCCCGGCGGGCATGCTGGCGCTCGACGTCGCGCGCATCGAAGCCGGCCTCCTCCTCATCGAAGTCGACTACTTCTCCTCGCGGCACGCGCTCATCGAAGCCCAGAAGTCTTCACCGCTCGAGCTCGGCCTCGGCTGGACCGTCGCCACCGACAAGGAACGCTACAACGGGCAACCGGCGCTCGCCGCCGAGCGTCAGCGGGGTCCGGCGTGGCAGTTCGCGGGACTCACCATCGATTGGGATTCGTTAGAGCAGCTCTACGCCGACGTCGGCCTCCCCCCGCGGCTCCCGACGCAGGCGTGGCGGATGAGTGTCCCGATTTATGAGCGCGGCGGACATCGGCAGGTCGGCTATGCGACCAGCGGCGGTTGGTCGCCGCTCCTCAAGCGGTACATGGCGCTCGCGCACCTCGAATCGTCGAGCGCAGCGCCCGGCACGGAAGTGCGGATGGAGGTCACCGTCGAGCACCGGCGCAAACAGGCGAAGGCTCATGTGACGGCGCTGCCATTCTTCAACCCAGAACGCAAACGCGCCTGATGCGCTACGACGCGATTGTGATCGGTGGGGGCCATAACGGCCTCGTGACGGCCGCCTACCTCGCGCGCGCCGGCAAAAAGGTGCTGGTGCTGGAGCGCCGCCCGCGCGTCGGCGGTGCCGCGGTCACCGAAGAAATCTTCCCGGGGTTCAAGTTTTCGATGTTTTCCTACGTCGTCAGCCTGCTCCGTCCCGAAATCATCCGTGACCTCGACCTGCCGCGGCATGGCCTGCACATCCTGCCGCTCGAGAGCACCGTGACGCCGATGGAGAACGGCAATTACCTCGCCGCGTGGGCCGATCATGACGAGACGCGGCGTGAGCTCTACCGGCATTCGCCGCGCGACGCCGAGGCGTACGACGAGTACGGCAGGCTGATGCACTTCATGGCGCAGGCGGTCAAGCCGATCCTCAGTATGGTACCGCCCGACCCGACGTCCTTCGCACCGGGCGATCTCGCCGGCCTGCTCAAACTCGGCAAACATTTCCGCGGCTTGGGCGGCGAGCGCCTCCACGCGCTCGTCAAACTGATGACGATGAGCTCCGCGGACTTTCTGGATGAGTGGTTCGAGACCGACGTGCTCAAGGCGACGAAGTCGGCGAGCGGGATCATCGGCACTTTCCTGGGACCGCGCTCGCCGGGCACGGCCTACGTGCTGCTTCATCATTACATGGGCGAGTTGGATGGCGTGTTCCGCGCCTGGGGATTCGCCAAGGGCGGCACCGGCGCGGTCAGTGAGGCGATCGCCTCAGCGGCCCGCGCGTTCGGCGCCGAGATCCGGTGCGACGCCCCGGTTGCCAAGGTCACCGTTCGCTCCGGAACAGCGACCGGTGTCGTGCTCGAGAATGGCGATGAGATCTCGGCGCGCACGGTGGTGTCGAGTCTCGACCCACGGCGCACGTTCCTGCAATTGCTCGAGACCGATCAGCTGCCGCCGGAATTCGTTGCGGACATCAAGCGGTTCAAATTCCGCGGCTCGTCCGGCAAAGTGAATCTCGCGCTCGATGCGTTACCGAGCTTCACGTGTATGCCGGGACTGGGACGCCAGCATCGCGGCGCGTTCTCGATCAGTCCGAGCCTCGACTACGTCGAGCACGCCTACGACGACGCCAAGTACGGCGAGTTCTCGCGCCGCCCCTACATGGACATCGTCTTCCCGTCGATGATCGATCCCGGGATGGCGCCACCCGGCAAGCACGTCATGTCGATCTTCGTGCAATACGCTCCGTATCACTTGAACGGCGGTTGGACGGACGCGACGCGGGAGGCATTCGGCGACGCGGTCGTGAACACGGTCGAGTGCTTCGCGCCCGGGTTCAAGTCGCACATTCTGCATCGCCAGGTTCTGACGCCGCTCGATATCGAGCGAATCACGGGGCTGTCCGAAGGCAACATCTTCGCCGGTGAATTGTCGCTCCATCAGTTGTTCTTTCTCAGGCCTGCACCGGGCTGGGCGAAGTTTGCGACGCCGGTGCGCGGGTTCTATCAGAGCGGCTCCGGTACACATCCGGGTGGCGGCATCATGGGCGCGTCGGGACGGCTCGCGGCCCTGCGGATTCTCAAGGACGGGGGGGGCCGGTGACCCAATCTCGCTACGATGCGATCGTGATCGGCGCCGGCGTGAACGGTCTCGTCGCCGCGCATTATCTCGCGCGTGCCGGCCGCCGCGTGCTGGTCGTCGAGCGAGAGCCGAATCTCGATCCCGCACTCGACATCGGCTGGGTGCCACCGCAAGTCGTGCGCGAGCTGGATCTCGAAAGACACGGGGTGCGCTTCACTCAGCCCGATCCCTGGATCGCAGCACCGCTGGAAGGGGGCGGCAGGCTCGAGCTGTGGCGTGACCTCGGTCGATCCGTCGACGCGATTCGTCGCTTCAGTCCCGCAGACGCCGCCCAATGGCCCGACTTCTGCGCGCGCATGCGCAAGCTGGCGACCGTCCTCGAGCGTTTGTATGTCGCCCCACCGCCCGACATCGAATCGCGGGATCCGCGCGAGCTGGCCCGCATCGCCGGCCTCGGTCTCTACGTTCGGCGGCTCGGCAAGCAAACGATCATCGATCTCGCCCGCGTCCTGCCGATGTCCATCGCGGAGCTGCTCGATGACTGGTTCGAGAGCGATGCACTGAAGGGCGTACTCGGTGCCGTCGGCGTCTGGCATCTGAAACAGGGACCACGCTCGGGCGGCACGGCGTTCAACTTCCTCCATCACCATGCTGGAAGCCCGATCGGCGTGTTTCGGCCTCCGGTCTCCAACATCAAAGCGGTGCTCCTCGAGCTACCGGGCATCGAGGTTCTCCGAGGACAGGAGGCCATGCCCGTCCACGGGCCCGATGGCCATCTGATCGGTGTTGTGCTGGGTCCGCGCGGCGACACGATCGATGCGCCGCTCGTCGTCACGAGCGCCGATCCGCGCGCCGCTTTCGAACACGTGAAGCCTGACCTCGATCCGGAGTTCGTGCGCGCGATCGGTAACATCAAGTGCCGGGGGGTCGTGGCGAAGGGCATGCTGGTGTGGCAGGGTCCGACCGGCTTTACGAATCTCTGTGTCGCGCCCTCGCTCGACTACCTCGAGCGCGCCTACGACGCCGCGAAGTATGGCCGTGATTCCGAGCGACCGTACGTGGAGCTTCGTGGCGAGGACGGCCACATCGAGGTTCACGTTCAGTACGTGCCTTTCAGCAATGGCGGCTCGAACGCCGAGCAGCATCGCGCGCTGAGGGCCGCAGTGGTTGGGGTTCTGGCGCCCCACGTTCCCGAGATCAAGGCGGCCGAGTCGCGGCTCGTCCTGAAGTGTCCCGATCAGCTCGAGCAGACCGAGGGCCACCTCTACCACGGAGAGCTTACTCTCGACCAGATTCTGTTTATGCGTCCGGTGCCGGGTTGGAGCCGCTACCGCACGCCGCTTGAGGGCTTGTATCTCTGCGGTGCGGGCACACATCCGGGTGGCGGGATCGCCGGCGCAGCCGGCCGCAACGCCGCCCGCGTCATTCTCAAGGAAACGAAGCGGAGCTGATCGATGCCGTTCCTAAAGACAGTCGAGACCTATCAGCAGGGCGCGCGCACGCTCCCCGGCCGCTACTACACGGCGCCGGAAGTTTTTGCGGAAGAGCGGGAGCGGATTTTCCGGCGCAACTGGATCTGCGTCGGTCGAGATGCTGCCCTGGCGGACGCTGGCGACTACAGGCTGGTGGAGATCGCCGGCGAGAGCATCATCGTCCTGCGCGACCAATCGGGTGAGCGGCACGCGTATTACAACGTCTGCCGCCACCGCGGCACTCGCCTCTGTGAGGCGCCGACGGGCCGCCTGTCCGAGACGATCCAGTGCCCGTATCACGCCTGGACGTACGCGCTCGACGGCCGCTTGATCGGCGCGCCGCACATGCATGAAGTGGAGGGATTCGACAAGAAGGCGTATCCGCTCCACGCCGTCGCGCTCGCGGAGTGGGAGGGCTTTTTGTTCGCGAATCTCGACGCGCTGGCAACACCGCGGGGGGCGCCCCAGTGGTTCGCGCCGCTACGTGGCCGATTCTCGAATTACAACCTTCCCGCGTTGCGAACCGTGCGTCGCATCGAGTACGACGTGAAGGCCAACTGGAAGCTGATCCTCCAGAACTACAACGAGTGTCTCCACTGCCCGACGATTCACCCGGAGCTGTCGACGAAATTGCCCTACACCAGCGGCGCGAACGATCTCGTGGAGGGGCCATTCCTGGGCGGCTACATGGAGATCAAGGCACCCAACGAAAGCGCAACGCTCACGGGACGCGCCTGCGCGTTGCCACTCGGCAAGCTTCCGCCGGAAGACCAGCGGCGCGCGTTCTACTACGCGCTCTTCCCGACGATGATGTTGAGCCTGCATCCCGATTACGCGGTGTTCTATACCGTGTGGCCGGTCGAGCCGATGCGGTCCCGCGTCGTGTGCGAATGGATGGTGCACCCCGACGCGCCGGCCGCCGCGGGTTACAACATTGCGGACGCCGAAGAATTCTGGGATCGCACCAACCGGCAGGACTGGCACATCTGCGAGCAGAGCCAGCTCGGCATCAGCTCGCGCGCCTACGTGCCGGGCCCCTATTCACCACGCGAAAGCATTCCCGCCGCGTGGGACCGGACGTATTTGAGGGCCTTTGAAGGAGCTTGACGCCGCGCTCGAGCGGCTGTGGGCAGGGTTTAAAGATCTTCCGGCGTCAGACAGCTCGATAGATCACAACGCCGTCAGTCGTGTTTTGAACGAAGTCGCCGAGCGTCTACACGACAACTACCCCTACTTTCATCCGCTGTACGCAGGCCAAATGCTGAAGCCGCCGCATCCGGTCGCGCGGCTCGCCTACGAGTTGGCACTGTGGATCAATCCCAACAATCACGCGCTCGACGGCGGGCGTGCCAGCTCCGCCATGGAGAAGGAAGCGGTCGCCGAGCTGGCGCGCATGATCGGATGGGATCCGCACCTCGGCCACCTGTGCGGTGGTGGCACGATGGCGAATCTCGAAGCGCTGTGGGTCGCCGGTCAGCTGAATCCGGGAAAGACCGTGCTCGCCTCGGCACAGGCGCATTACACGCATCGCCGCATCGCCGGCGTGCTCGGGCTTCCGTTCGATACGGTTCCGTGCGACCGCCGGGGCCGCATCGATGTGCCGGCGTTGGAGCGTCGTCTCGCCGCCGGCGGCGTGGGCACCGTCGTCGCGACGCTGGGCACGACGGCGACCGGTGCGGTCGATCCGCTTGCGGCCATCCTCGACCTGCGCGAGCGCTACGACTTCCGCGTTCACGCCGATGCCGCGTACGGCGGGTATTTCGCGTTGGTCTCTGACCTGGCGCCCGAGACGCGGGCGGCCTTCGATCGTCTCCGCGACGTCGCTTCGATCGTCATCGATCCACACAAGCATGGATTGCAGCCCTATGGCTGCGGCTGTGTGATATTCCGCGATCCGTCAGTCGGCCGGTTGTACCGCCACGATTCGCCGTACACCTACTACACGTCGTCCGAGCTGCACCTCGGCGAGATCAGCCTCGAGTGTTCGCGTCCGGGAGCAGCTGCCGTCGCGTTGTGGGCGACGCAGCGATTGTTTCCGCTGGTCCGGGACGGCGCGTTCGCCAACCGATTGGCGGCGGGGCGCGCGGCCGCCGCCCTGCTGTACGACAGGATTCGCGGCGACCAGCGCTTCGTCACCGGCACGCCGCCGGAGTTGGACATTCTCGTGTGGGCGCCGCGCGCCACTCGGGTCAGCGAGGCGTCGGCGCTGTCGCGGCGGATATTCGATCAGGCGGCGCAGCGAGGCTTGCACCTCGCGATCGCGTCGCTGCCGGTCCACCTGATCGACGTCGGCGACATGCAGCAGGACCACGACATGATCATCTGCCTGCGCTCGGTTTTGATGAAGCCCGAGCATCGCGAGTGGATGGATCGGATCTGGAGCATTCTCGACGAGGCGACGCGAGCGGTCGTCGGAAAACGCTAGTCGACGTCTCCGCTTGAGAGACGCACGATCAGGTTGCGTCCCGGATCGAGCGCGAAGGCCTTGTAACGGCTGAGGAAACTGCGATACCGCGTATTCAGCGCATTGCGCAACGCGATGTCCAACCGCATCACCCGTCCCAGTAACCGCACCTCCGAGCCGCCAGTCACATGCACGAGCGTATACCCAGCCGTCTGCGTGTCGAGGGGATTGGGGCGGCCCTGTCGAGCATATCCTTCGACATCGATGCCGATGCGGTCGCGCCATTCGATGCCAACGCCACCGCGTCGTGGCGGCACGAGCGGCAGTGGTTCGTGAGCAGTGAGATTGGTCCCTCGCACCGCATCGAAGTTCATTCGCCCGACGAGGCCGCGGTGCAACTCCACGTCGAATGAAAGCTCGGCGCCGATCAGCTCGGCATCGGCCTGCGCGTACCGATACACGGGCAGCGAATCGATGACCTGAGCCGTCGGCATGATGTAGATGTAGCTCGGCAGCCGATTGTGGTAACCAGAGATCTCGACACGCACGCGCGAGCCCGCGACGCGCAGACCGACGTCCACCGAACGACTGGTCTCGGCGCGCAACATGGAGTCGCCCTGTTCGTAACGAGCCTCGCCGACATGCGGACCGTGCGCGAATAACTCGAACAGCGTGGGCGCGCGCCACGCGCGTCCGACGTTCACGTGCAGGACGACAGGCTCCACCGGATGGAAGACGATGCCGCCATCCGCGGACCAGGCGTTGTAGCGACGCGTTTGGTCCGCCACCGCGAGCGAGCTGTCGCGGTCCGCATGAAGACGACGAGTATCCAGGCGCGCACCGGCGAGGAAGCTCCACTTCCCGGTGGTCAGCTGCTCGAATGCGAATGCCCCGCCCGTTGCGAGATTCGCGTCGGGGACGAGGGGGATGCGGCCGCTCGCGTTATTCCCCTGCAGCAAGCCGCTGAGACCAATCGTGCCACGAAGGGCGTTGCCGCGCGAATGATGGGCGAGCAGGTCGAGAGATGCCGTCTGAAGCAACAGATTGAACGCCTCTGACTCGGTGGTCGCCGAGTCCGAGACTTCTATCAGGCGGTGTCGTTGGAACTGGCCCTTCGCCTCCAGCCGCCAGGAACCGACCGGCCGATCGGCGTTGACCACGACACGGTCGTCCCCGAGCTTGCGCGCGGGACCGCCTGCCTCACCGGGTGCCGCGTTGGCTTCGAGCAGTTTGAACTCACCACCGTAGTGCACGACGCGCACCGCCAGCGAACCTTTCGCGCCGCGCCATCCCGCGGACCCTTCGCCGTTCAGGGCGTCGAAGCCGGTGTTGTCGAGTTCGCCCGCCGGCGTATGCAGGTTGGAGCCGTACCGCCCCGTCGCGGCGACGCGCCAGCCGAATGAGCCGCGCGCTCCTTCGGCACGTGCGGCGCCGCCCAGCTCGAGGTTGTTCGACGCGCCTGAGAGCGTGAATCCCGTGCGCATGAAGGAGCTGGTACGATCCGACGCGAACGGCAACGGTTCCGAAATCACATTCACGACTCCGCCCACCGCGTCCGTTCCGTAGAGCACGCTCGCCGGTCCGCGGATCACTTCGACCCGACGCACGAATCCCGTCTCGATGGACGGTCCGTCTTCATCGCTCCACGAGTAGTCTTCCAGCCGGCTGCCGTTCTCCAACACGACGACGCGCGCTCCCGCCAA
>DATGVZ010000028.1:0-12696 GCA_035299765.1 Gemmatimonadales bacterium | reverse complement strand
GCGAACAGTAACCCGAGGGCGAGGAAGATGGCCACAAATCGTCCGGGGCGAGGTCTCAGGAGACCGAGCACGCCGGCGCCCAGGGGATAGATCTTGGTGAACGTTCCAACGAGGATTGCCGCTGCGCCCGCGCCATAGCGCTCGCGCTCGAGTGCGACGAATGCCAGGACGATCAGACCGGCCACGAGCGCGTTGCTCTGCGAATTCTGCAGCGAGCGAAGCATATCGAGAAACACGATGACAAGCGCAACCCGCGCGGCGCGAGCAGGCAGCAATCGCTTCACTCCCCACGCCAACGCCAGCGCATTGACGCCGTTCCACAGGAGCAAGCCGAGCGCCAGCGGCAGAATGGCGAACGGCGCGAAGAGCAGCGGAAAGACCGGACTATAAAGGAAGCCGGTCATCTCTCCCGCGGGCGGGTTGTAGATGTCCGCTCCCGAGATCAGCCGATGGAACGTGTAGCGGAAGAGGAGGAAGTTGCCCGGATGCCCGACGAGGATCCCCTTCTGGACCGTCACCGCAATGGCCGCGGCGGCGAATAGCACAACCACGGGATCGATCTTCCGGAAATTGGCCATGGAGTATATTCGTTCCTCTTCCTTTCTTTGTGGAGATGTCGCATGCGCCGCATTCCTTCGACCCTCTGGGCCCTCGCGTGCGCGAGTTCCCTCGCCGCTTGCGCTCACGAATCCCCAACCACCAGCCGAACGCCCGGTGCTCCAAGCTTCAGCGCGACGTCATCTGGCGGCGGCTCGATCAACGTGGTCAACGTCAGCCGCGATACCACCGCCCAGAACGAGACTCCCCTCGCGTTCAATCCCGTGAACCCCGCCAACATGATCACGGGAAACAACGACTGGAACTTCAACGACGGCTGCGGCGTCAACGCGTCGTTCGACGGCGGGAAGACGTGGACGCCTACCTTGCCGAACGGCTTCATCCCCGGCATCACCAAGTTCACAAACGATCCCGCAGTCCCTGGCACTGGCATCTATGACTTCGCCGGTGATCCGGCGGTCGCGTTCAGTCCGGATGGGCGCACGGCATACTTCACGTGCTTCGGCTACCAGGCGGCTCAGCCGTTCGGGGTCGTGCTGCTGCTCAGTCGCTCGACCGATGGGGGCCTCACCTGGACCGCCGGCGGCCCAGCCGCTCCACTCACGTTGGTCAGCGCATTCACCGGCGACGGGAAGGCACGAGGCTCGTTCGGTCAGTTTCCAGACCACGAATCCATTCATGTCGCCAACGACGGCACGATCTACGTTCCCTGGGCGCACTTCAACGGCCTGAGCGGCCACTCCCCGATCTTCATTGGCGTATCAACGAACGGCGGCCAGAGCTTCGCCGCTCCGGTCCTTGTTACGAGCGGATCGGTGCACAGCGACCAAGACGCCCGCGTGGTGACCGATCCCAGGACCGGGTACGCGTACCTCACGTTCGACAACTCCGTCCTTGGCGGCAAAGGGACCGTGATGTTCGTCAGTGTCTCGAAGGACAAGGGCGTGACGTGGAGCAAGCCATTCCAGTTCGCAACATTCCAGAATCCCGTCTGCGTGTTCCCCCCATACTGCTTCAACATCTCGGGCAACCCGTTCCGCGGACCCGGGTCGTATCCCGCGCCGACGTTCGATCCCTCGACCAACCGGTTGTACGTCGCGTACACAGACATCGTCGCTGGCACCGCGCAAATCCTGCTCACCTATGCCGACGTCTCGGACATCACGAAGTGGTCCACCGCGGTCGTCGTGGCGCCGGGCGGCGGCGATCGGATCAACGTCGAGCTCAGCGTAGAGCCCTCGAGCGGCCGGATCGACATGATGACGAATGACCGCAGCTTCAGCGGCAACACGCTGTTCGACGTCTCGTACATCACGAGCGGGGACGGAGGCCGCACATGGTCGACCACACGCGTGACCAAGACAAGCTGGGACCCCGGTCTCTACGGCGTGCCCTGCAGCTCCTGCGCGAGCGGCGTCCGACCTTTCATCGGCGATTACGACGGGATCGTGTCGCTGCCGAGCAGCGCGGCGATGACATGGACCGGACCCGGGAAGACCTTCGGGCTCTACCCGACGAATCTCGAGGTGTACTACGCGAGCGTAGCACCGTAACCGCATGAACGGCGAGCGCCGCTGGCTACCGCTGCTGGCGGCGCTCGTCTCCGTCGTTCTGTGGGCGTCCGCATTCGTCGGCATTCGCGCGGCAGGCCGCGCGTTCTCCCCGGGCGCCCTGGCGCTGGGACGATTGCTGGTAGGCAGCCTGCTGCTTGGCGGCCTGCAGGCGACTCGCCCCTTCGTTCGCCCCTCACGCCGCGAGCTGGGTTTGCTGCTGCTCGCCGGACTGCTCTGGTTCGGCGTCTACAACGTCGTGCTCAACGACGCCGAGCGGCGCGTCGATGCGGGCACCGCTGCGATGCTTGTCCTCGTGGCACCAATCATCGTTGTGGCGCTGGCCGCGGTTTTCCTGAAGGAGCGCACCACGCCGAACCTGTTGCTCGGCGGCGCGCTGGCGTTCGCCGGCGTGGTCGTGATCGGCGTCGCGACCACCTCGCACCATGCACCGCTCGTAGGCGTCGTGCTGTGCCTCGTCGCTGCAGTGGCGTCAGCGGTCGGTGTCGTGGCCGAGAAACCGGTGCTGAACCGCGTGACGGCGTTGCAGGTGACGTGGACCTGTTGCGCCATCGGCGCGATTGTGTGCCTGCCCTTCGCGCCGGTGCTGGTGCGTGAGCTCGGCACGGTTCCAGCGAGCGCCATCGGCTGGCTCGTCTTCCTCGGCGTCTTCCCGACGTCGATCGCGTTCACGACGTGGGCCTATGCGCTCGCCCGCGGTGAGGCCGGACGTCTCGCCGCGACTGCCTACCTCATTCCCCCGATCGCGATCCTCATGAGCTGGCTCATCCTCGGCGAAGTGCCCGGTGTGATCGCCATCGGCGGTGGAGCATTGTGCCTGGTCGGCGTGTACATCGCCCGCAAGGAAGCTCATGCCGTGACTTAATGCGCGGCGGCCACGCCCTCCCACTGTGCGCGGGTCAGCATCGGAATCGGCTCGAGGTGCTTTGCCGTCAGCGCTGAATTGATGCCCGGCAAATCCCGCGCGGCCCATGCATCGAAATCGCGGGCGATGTCGCTCAATTCGCGCGCGATCGCGTCGGCACGCTCCACCTGCGTCTGGCTCGGTCCGCCGTCCCAGAAGACGATGTTGCTGTAGAGGTCCGTGAGATTCTCGCGCAGGCGCTCCTCGCCGGTGATCATCCCGCCTTCTTTTGTCGCGACGATCCGCTTGCGGAGGCTATCGACCGTGCTCGAGGCCGCGCGCAAGCGTCGCGTGAGCGCGTCCCGCGGCGGCAGCTTTGTCGCGCGGTCGTCGAGCGCCTGGCGGACCGAGTTGATGCGCTCGACCGCAAACGTCATGTCGCCGAGCGTACCCGAGAGTTTCACCGCGAGATCTAATTCCGCGCGCCGCTCCGCATCCGTGTGCGTACTGCGGGGATCGGGCACGATGACGAGCTGGGTCGCGTACGTCGCGGTGTCTTTCGTCATCCTGATCGAATACGTCCCTGGTAGCACGCGTGGTCCGAAGGCTGCGCCAAAGGCGGCGCTGGCTGCGGGCGGAACGCGCGGCGCCGGCAGCCGCATCGACCACGTCACGCGGCTCAAGCCGCGCCGTTTGCTCGTCGGCATGGAGCCAACACGTTTTCCGCTCGCGTCGAAGACCTCGAGCTTCATGTCGCCGAAGATGTGGCGGCGTCGCTGGTAATACGTGATCACGGCGTCGCTGGGCGGATTCGGCCCCACGTACATCGCGTCGCCGTTCGCCCACCCGCCGCCTCCTTGCAGCCGCTGCACCGTCGGCCGGCCGGGGAGAAAGGCAACCGAGCTGGCGAGGATCTCCGGCGTCAGCGCGCGGAGCGGCGAGATGTCGTCGATGATCCAGATGCCGCGGCCGTGCGTCGCGATCACCAGGTCGTTGTCGCGAGGATGAATCGCCAAATCGCGTACCGCGACCGCCGGGAGGTCGCCGCCCTTGTAATGCGCCCACTGCTTCCCGCCATCCACCGAGATCCACAGCCCCAATTCTGTGCCGAGGAATAGGAGGCTCTGGTTGACGAGGTCTTCTTTGATGACGTGCGCATAGCCGCGCACCGGACTCTCGGGGGGGGGCGCGACGAGCGCCGACCACGTCGCCCCGAAATCGGTCGATTTGTAGGCATAGGGCCTCATGTCGCCGAAGGTGTGGACGTCGAACGTCGCGTAGACCGTACCCGGGTCGAAATGGCCCGCTTCGACTGACGAGACCCACGCGTTCTTTGGGAGGCCCTTGAGGTTGGCCACCACGTTCGTCCACGTCTTCCCACCATCGCGCGTCACCTGGAGGTTGCCGTCATCGGTCCCCGCCCAGATCACGTTGGGATCTTTGGGCGACTCCGCGATCGCGTAGATCGTGGTGTGCATCTCGGCGGACGAATTGTCGACCGTCACCCCGCCTGACTGCTCCTGCCGCTGCTTCGCGGGGTCGTTGGTCGACAGATCGGGCGAGATGCGTTCCCACGTTTGCCCAAAATCACGCGATCGGAACAGGAATTGCGAGCCGATGTAGATGGTGCCCCGCTGCGTAGGGCTGATGTGAATCGGCGTGTTCCAGTTGAAGCGAAGCTTCTTCTCCTGGTAATGCGGTAGCGGCTGGATGTTGCGATTCTCGTGCGTCTTGCGATTGACGCGCGCGATCCCGCCACCCTGATACTCCGCGTACAGGTAATCCGGGTCAGTCGGGTCGACGAACATCCAGAAACCGTCCCCGCCGTACATGTTTTCCCACTGGTGATTCGTGATGCCGCCCGGATAATCCGAGGCGCCTACCCAGGAGCTGTTGTCCTGCAAGCCGCCGTAGACGTGATAGGGGCGGTCCATGTCGACACTCACGTGATAGAACTGCGAAACCGGCAGGTTGTCGCCCTTCCACCACTTATTCCCGGCGTCATACGAATACCAGAGACCGCCGTCGTCCCCGGTGATCAGGTGATCGGTGTCGTCTGGATCCACCCAGACATCATGGAAATCGCCGTGCGCCCCGCCCGCGATGTTGCTGAAGCTCTTGCCACCGTCGGTGCTGACGATGAGACTGCCGTCGGGCTTGTAGACCCGATCGGCGTCACGCGGATCGACGATCAGGTTCGCGAAGTAGAAGGGCCGCCAGATCATGTTCTGGCTGCGATCGAGCATCTGCCACGTCCTGCCGCCGTCGCTCGAGCGATACAGCGCGTTCAGCGGCAGCGTCGCCTCGATGAACGCGTAGACGACGTCCGGCTTCGAGGGCGCGACTGCCACGGCAACCCGTCCCCACGGCTTGGGCGGCAATCCCGACGCGCTTGTTGAGGTGAGCTCAGTCCACGTCGCGCCGCCGTCCGTGCTCTTGAACAGCCCTGACGCACTCGGCGCCGTCGCGCTGTCGCCGCCGGAGCGGAACGTCCAGCCGCGGCGCCGGAAATCCCACAGCCCGGCATAGAGCGTCTTGGGATGCGCCGGGTCCATCGACATCATCGAGCAGCCGGTCGACAGGTTGCCGCCCTTCAACACCTTGTTCCACGTCTTGCCGCCGTCGGTTGTTTTGTAGACGCCGCGGTCGTCGCTGTCGCTCCACAGTTTTCCCGGCACGCAGACGTACACGGTGTTGGTTTCGGTAGGGTCGACGAGAATCTTGGCGATGTGCTCGGACGTGTTGAGCCCGAGATTGGTCCAGTTCTCGCCGCCGTCCTCCGATCTGTACACGCCGTCGCCGATGGACACGCTGTTGCGCATCCACGCTTCGCCCGTTCCGACCCACACCACTTTGGAATTCTTCGGATCGATCGTGATCGCGCCGATCGACTGCACGGGCTGCCGATCGAAGACCGGCTTGAACGAGTTGCCGCCGTTGACGGATTTCCACACGCCGCCGCTCGCGGCGCCGACGTAGATCGTGATGCGCGCGCCTTCATGGACGGCGGCGAGTGCGGCGATCCGGCCACTCATGGCGGCCGAGCCGATGTTGCGGGCGCCCAGACCGGAAATCGTTTCGGAGTCCACCTTCACAGCCGGTTGCTGCGTGGCCGCGACGAACGCAATGAGCAGGAGCTGAGTCATGGGTGTGTCCCTCCTCCCGGCCTGATGAAGCGCTGCTCGTCGAGCGGGACGTTCGCCTCGATCTTATCGTAGGTGATTTTCGAGCGGTCCTGACTGCCGCGCAGTCCGGTCTCCAGGGAAAACGGGAGATAGACGCCCGCCACCTGTTTGTAGTCGCCGAGCGAGGTTTCGAGCTCCTGAGGCGCGCCGCGAATCATGCGCTGCGTGTTGATTCTGATCGGGACGTAGTACTCGGTGTCGAGGAAGTAAAAACTGACGTCACCGTTCGGGCGCGTGACTTTCAGCTTGTAGGCATCGCTGCCTTCGATCGGCTCGGTGCCCTGGTACTCGACTCGATTCCCCTTCGCCTGATGGTTCACGAGCGGTCCGTCGAAGTCGGCATCATCGAGAATGCCGTGCATCTCTTCTTCGCCGAGCGACTCGGGATCGCGCTTGCCCTGCCACGGCTCGATTTTCCAGCCGTTGTGGCCATCGTATGCGTTGATGCCCGTCATGCCTTGGAGCGAAAATTCCTCGCGCACGCTGTTCGGGCGTTTGTTCTCCTGGACAACGACGGCCTCGAACCCGTCGTTGCCGGTGAACTTCCCGGTGCGCCGCAACGTCTGCAGCGCCTGCACGCGTGCCATGCCACCGGACGCCTGAACGTATTTGGCGATGAGGCTATCGACAGATTGGGCAGTGAGCGGAGTCGCGACCGCGAGGAGACTCAACAGCAGCGCAACACGTTTCATACGACAGTTCCTCTTCAAGCGGGGGCAACGAAGTTATCCGCTGCTCCGCAGGTCGCAACTCAACTCGATATCCTCGATGTCACGGACAACACGGTCCCAGTTGAAGTAGGTCTCCACCGCGCGGCGTCCAGCGGCGCCCATCCGCTGCCGCAAAGCAGGGTCTCCCAACAGACGATTGAGTCCTTCCGCCACAGCCGAAGGGCAGTAAGGATCGACCAGCAATCCCGTTTCGCCGTCGCGTACCGCGTCGGGGAGACCGGCCTCTCGTCCCGCCAGCACTGGGACACCCGACGCCGAGGCCTCCACCGCGGCGATGCCAAACCCCTCCACGAGCAGGTCGTGCCGGCGCGAGACGAGCGCGAATACGTCGGCCGCGTTGTAGAGCGCTGGAAGATCGGCCTCCGGAACGAACCCGAGAAACCGCACGGCATCTCCGAGGTGCAGCTCGGCCACTAAACGCTCCAGATATGATCGGCTCGCTCCCACACCCGCGATCGCGTAGCGCGCCTCGGGGTGAGCCGCGCGCACGGCCGGCATCGCGCGGATTAGGGTGTCAAATCCTTTGTGCCAGTCGAGCCGGGCAACCGTCAGGATCCAGGGACCTCCCTCGAGGCCGTAGGTGCGGCGGATCGGCGCGGTGGGGACACCGGGATGGAATTGCTCGGGATCAGTGCCAAGCGGAACGACGCGCACGCGGTCGGTCAGCCGATCGAGCCCAAGCTCGACAAGGAGTCGCCGCGTGTAGTCCCCCGTCCAACGGCTGATCGCCACGAACACCGACGCTTCGTCGAGCAGCTTGCGGCCGGTCCAGTGCTTAAAGCCGGAGCGTCGCAGCTTCTCGTCGAGGAGCAGCAGCTCGGCGCCGTATGTGAAGATGCCGTAGGGGATGCCGTAACGGGCGCGCAACCAGCGGGCGGGATAGGCGGCGGGCTTGAGCTCCGCGCACCAAGTGAATCGCGGCCGATGCCGGCGGGCCAGTTGGTCGGCGCGGATCGTCCAGCGCGCCAGTCCGGTCAGCGTCCGGAGTCGTTGGGCGCGAACCGACACGCGATCGATGCGTTGCAGAAAGTCGCCGTCACTGGCGGCGCTGTCGTCGTAGGAACCGGTCGAAACCAGCAGCGAATAGGGAGGATAGCGCCGGGCGAGTTCGCCCATCATTCGCGCGATGCCTCCCTCGTGCGGCGGGAAGTTGAAGGCGAGGAGCAGGCTGGGTGACGGCTCCGCCGTCACGACCACTATCGCTCCTCCTTTACCCGACGGCGCTCCATCGCTTCATGATACACGGCCTCCGTGCGCTCGACCATGCGCTCGAGCGTGTAGTCCCGTCGCACGAGCGCGCGACCCGCGCTCCCGATCCGCGCGGCGAACGCCGGATCGCCGAGTAGCTGCTCGAGTGCAGCAGCCCACGCGCGCGGGTCGAGCGGCGGGACGAGCAATCCCGTTTCGCCCGACGTGATGACGTCGGGGTTCCCTCCCGCCCGCGACGCCAGGAATGGGAGGCCGAGCGCCATGCCCTCGAGGAGCGCGAGTGAGAGTCCTTCGATGCGGGAGGGCAACGCGGCAATCGTCCCCAGTCGGTAGAAGGCGAGAGGCTGGTCGGTGAAGGGCACGTATACCACGCGATGCCGCGGCGGCAAACGGGCTTCCACGGCGCGCAACTGCGCGTCGGCCTCGATTCCCACGCAGGCCACGACGACCGGTCGCTCGAGGGCCGCGAGCGCCTCGAGCAGAATGTGCTGATCCTTGCGCCGCGCGAGGACCACGATCACGGGACGCCCCGCGACGTCACCCAGCGCCGTAGCGGCCCGCGCCATCGTCTCGCGGGACGGCATCGCGTCTACTCGTGCGAGATCGATGCCGTTGGGCACGACGCGCAGGCGCGCGCCGGGATACAGCCGCCGCCGCAATCCGCGCCCCACCGCGTGACTCACCGCGATCGTTCGGTCGGCCGACAAACCGATGGCGATCAACTCGACCGGAGACGTAAGCGGCATGGTGTGGCGCGTGACGACAAATGGCTGGACCAAGCGGCGCCGCCACCGCAACCAGGTGAGCGCCCGGCGGTCGCGGGTGTCGTGACTGTTGACGAGATCGACCTTTTCCCGCGCGAAGACGCGCTCGAGTGCACCCGCCAGCGGGCCGAGCCGTCGGAAGTCGAGCGGCACGATGGGGAGTCCCGCGCCGGTAGCCAAGTCGGCGAGCACGCTGTTCGGCCGGCAACCAACCAACACCCGGTGCCCGCGCTGCGCCAGCGTCGTGCAGAGGCTATGGATCATGAACGTGGAGCCCGCCTGGTGCCCGGCGTGCGTGATCTCGAGGATGGTGAGCGGGCGATCGGCCATGCGCTCAGCACTATTACGCCTCCGGTCGCGCGCTCGCAACCGGACGCGTACTTTTTCCGCCCATGGCACGCGTCTCGCCCGCGCAGTTTCCGAATCTCACGGTGCTGTCCCACCCGCTGATTCAGCACAAGCTCACGATTCTGCGCGACAAGCGCACCAGCACGCGCGACTTCAAACAACTGGTGAACGAAATCGCGATGCTGATGGCGTACGAGGTCACGAAAGACCTGCCGCTCGAGGCCGTGGAAATCGAAACGCCGCTCGAGAAGACGCAAGGCAGCCAGGTCGCGGGGAAGAAGCTGACGCTCGTGCCGATTTTACGGGCGGGCCTGGGCATGGTGGAAGGGATTTCGCAGCTGATTCCATCCGCGCGCGTCGGGCACATCGGGCTGTACCGCAATCATGACACCCTTCAGCCGGTCGATTACTACTTCAAGATTCCTTCCGGTGAAGCAGACCGCGCGTTCTTCCTGCTCGACCCCATGCTCGCGACGGGCGGCTCCGCGGTCGCCGCGGTCAGCGCCCTGGCTCGCGCTGGTGCGCCGCTACAGCGGATCCGGTTCATGTGCCTCGTGGCTGCGCCCGAAGGCGTGAAAGCGATGCTCGCCGCTCACCCAACAGTGCCGGTCTACACCGCGGCGCTGGACCGAGAGCTCAACTCCAAGGGGTACATCCTGCCCGGCCTGGGTGATGCCGGCGACCGCCTATTTGGCACTAGGTAGGCCCTGCCGACGTAACCCTTTTGCCGTCCTCCGTGTCACATCTGTAGTTACGAGCCTGGTCCGTCACCTCGGAGCGCCGTGGACGAAACACAGCTGATAGCCCGCGTCCGCGCCGGGGACAGCGCCGCAGAGCGAGCGCTCTATGACGCGCATGTGGATCGGGTGTACCGCCTGGCGTTCCGGCTCGCGGGCGACGACACACTCGCGCAGGATTTCACCCAGGAAACGTTCATCCGGGCATTCGACCGCCTTGGCTCGTTCCGTGGCGACGCCGCCTTTTCGACGTGGCTGCACGCCATCACGACGACCGTCGTGCTGAACGGACTGCGCAAGATGAAGCGGTTTCGCCAGCGGGAAGCGGACATCGATGACGCGCAGAGCGTTGGCGTGACGCGTCGAGAAGCGGAGCCGGATCTGAAAACGCGACTCAAGAAAGCGATCGACGCATTGCCGGAGGGTTACCGCACCGTGTTTGTCATGCACGACGTCGAGGGCTATACACACGAGGAAATCGGCGCGGCATTGGGCGTCGAGACCGGCACGTCGAAGGCGCAGCTGTCGCGCGCGCGAGCCAAACTGCGCGTGGCGTTGTCGGATTTCGCGGGGGAGTGGGTACCATGATCGACCAGCACGACGATCCTAAATTCGAACAGTGGCTGAAGGATGCGGCCAAGTCGTACCACTCCCCACTCCCCACTCCCCGTGAGGAGATGTGGAAGCGCATCCAGGCAGCCCGACGCAACAAGCAGGTCATCGAGATCCGGCCGTGGATGCGCTGGGCGCTGGCCGCGGCGGCCGTCCTCGTGATCGGGATCGGGATCGGTCGCTGGACGGCTCATCAGCGAGCGGTGAACACTCCGGTTGTCGCGTCTGCTGATAGCGTCAGATCTGATGTCGCCTATCAAGTCGCGGCGCAGCAATACCTGACGCGCACCGAAGTGCTGCTCATCGATTTCCGCGCCCAGAGCGCGCGCGGGCGGCTCGATCCCCAGTTCGTCGCGGCCGCCCGCGACTTGCTGACAACGACGCGCCTGATGCTCGATTCGCCCGCCGCCAACGATCCGCGGCTGCAGCCGTTACTCGAGGACTTGGAGCTGGTCCTCGCGCAGATCACACAGCTCCCGGCCGAACCGGGCGGCAAGAATGAGATGGATTGGATCAACCAGGGACTGAACCAACGCAGCGTTCTGACCCGGCTTCGGACCGCGACTCCCGCGGTCCCCGCAGCCCCGGCGCCGGTGCGTGCACAAGGAGTTTCGTGATGGTCTCCATGCTTTCGCTGCTCGCGGCCGTTGCCATACATCTTCAGGTCGTCCCAGCGCACCCTCCTCGCCCCCATGTGCCGCGCATCCCGGCCCTCGAGGCTCTTGACGCGTCCGCACCGATGGAGCTCGCTGGCTTAGAGGGACTCGCGGGCTTGGAAGGACTCGCGGGCCTGGAAGGACTCGCGGGTTTGGAGGGACTCGCCGGTCTGGAAGGATTGGCGGACATGCCGGAACTGGCTGGCCTGGAGACGCTTGGTGTGCTCGAGATCGACGGTGGCACTGTGCTCTCACGTGCTCGCGGCTTTGCGACGTCGCCACGCGCGCCATGGGCCACGCAGGATCCGGGTGACTCGCTCTATCGGGCGGCACGCCAGCTGCTGAATCGCAGCCGCTACGCGGATGCCGCACGTCTGTTCAATGATCTGATCAATCGCTACGCACGTTCGACGTATACGCCCGACGCCTACTACTGGGCCGCGTTCGCTTTGTATCGCACCGGCGAAGATCCCAACCTGCGGCAAGCGGTCGCGCTGCTCGACAAACAGAAGACGCAGTACCCCCGCGCATCCACGCGCGGCGACGGGGACGCGCTGTTGACACGCGTGCTGGGCCAATTGGCACGGCAGGGAGACCAGAACGCCGCCAGCCGCGTCCATGATATCGCACGCGACACAGCGACGACGACGAGCTGTTCCGACGATGACGACGATCCGCGCATCGCCGCGATGAACGCGCTGCTGCAGATGGATGCGGCGAACGCCGTGCCGATCATCAAGAAGGTGCTCGCGAAGCGCGATGCCTGCTCGGCAGGCTTGCGGCGCAAGGCGGTCTTCGTGCTGTCCCAGAAACGGACCGAGGAGACCGAAGACATCATGCTCTCGGTGGCGCGCAACGATCCCGACCCTGAGGTCCGCCAGCAGGCGGTGTTCTGGCTCGGTCAGGTGGGCAGCGAGAAGGCGATCTCCGCGCTCGACTCGATCGTCACGCATGCGCAGGATGAGGAGTTGATCGAGAAGGCGATCTTCGCGCTATCCCAGATTCACAGCCCCCGCGCGCAGCAGGCGCTCCGCGATTTTGCCGGGCAGGAGAATGCGCCGGAGGAAGCCCGCGAGAAGGCCGTGTTCTGGCTGGGCCAGGCCCACGAAGCAGCCAACGCCGCGTTCCTGCGCGAGCTCTTCGGGCGCAGCACCAACGAGGACCTGAAGGAGAAGATCATCTTCTCGCTCTCCCAGATGCGGTCCGCTGAAAACACGCGCTGGCTCATGGACCTGGCGTTGAACTCGCGCGAGGGCATCGAATTGCGCAAGAAAGCGCTGTTCTGGGCCGGACAATCGGGAGCCGACATCACCGATCTGGTGCAGCTCTACGACCGCACATCGGATCACGACATGAAGGAGCAGTTGATTTTCGTGTACTCACAGCGCCACGAGACGCAGGCGCTGGACAAGATGATCGACATTGCGCGCCACGAGACCGATCGCGAGCTGCGCAAGAAAGCGATCTTCTGGCTAGGCCAG
>DATGVZ010000027.1:0-9420 GCA_035299765.1 Gemmatimonadales bacterium | reverse complement strand
GCGATGAAGCGACTGTTCGGTACGCTGGCACGCGGCAAGGAGCTGCACGTGCACGCGCTGCGCCATTCCTTCGCCACCCACCTGCTCGATGCAGGCGCCGATCTCAGATCGGTGCAGGAGCTGCTGGGTCACGCCTCGCTGGGGACCACGCAGGTGTATACTCATACGTCGGTCGAACGCTTGAAGAAGGTCTATCACCGGGCCCATCCGCGGGCCTAAGGAACCAGATGCAGTTGATGCATAGCACGACGATTCTCTGCGTCCGCAAGGACGGCAAAGTCGCCATCGGCGGCGACGGCCAGGTCACGGTCGGTGAGACCGTCATGAAAGCCAACGCCAACAAGGTGCGCACGCTGCGCGGCGGGAAGATCCTCGCCGGCTTCGCGGGCGCGGCGGCTGATGCCTTCACCCTGTTCGAGAAATTCGAGGAGAAGCTCGAGCGCTATCCGACGAATCTGCCGCGAGCCGCGGTCGAGCTCGCGAAAGACTGGCGCTCCGATCGCGTGCTGCGGCGGCTCGAAGCATTGCTCGTCGTGGCCGACAAGGAGCACGGCTACGTCATCAGCGGCTCAGGCGAGCTGATCGAGCCCGATGATGGCGTGCTCGCCATTGGGTCGGGCGGATCGTATGCGCTCGCCGCGGCGCGCGCCCTGATCAAGGACACGAAGCTCGATCCGACGGAGATCGTGCGCCGCGCGCTGGAGATTGCGGCTGAGATCTGCGTCTACACGAACGCGAACATCACGGTACTCGAGTTATAGATATGCCCAAGGCTCCAACGTCACCGCCGCCTCAGCACCCCACTTCTCCGGCTCCAGCTACACAAGCCACGGCACCGGAGGAAACGCTCCCCTGGCTGGAGGAGATGCCGCCCAAGAAGATCGTGGCGGAGCTCGACCGATACATCGTAGGCCAGGAAGCCGCGAAGAAGGCCGTCGCCATTGCGGTGCGCAACCGTTGGCGGCGCGCCCAGGCGCCCGAGGAGATCCGAGACGAGATCATGCCGAACAACATCATCATGATCGGTCCGACGGGCGTGGGGAAAACCGAGATCGCCCGTCGTCTCGCGCGGCTCGCAGGCGCACCGTTCCTCAAGGTGGAGGCGTCGAAGTTCACCGAGGTGGGGTACGTCGGTCGCGATGTGGAGTCGATGGTGCGCGAGCTGGTGGACGTCTCCATCAACATGGTGCGCTCGGAGCGTGAGGATGACGTCTATCCCACCGCGGAACAGCGCGCCGAAGAGCGGCTGCTCGACTTGCTGTTGCCGCCGGTTCCCCCGCCGCCGCCGGCCGCTTCTGCGCAGGGAGCAGGCAGCGGGGAGCAGGGAGCAGTCAGCGCTGCTCGGCCGCTCTTCGTGGTGTCATCGAAGGGCGACGTCCAACCCAAGCTCCCCGAGGCCGAGACGGAACAGAACGAACGGCGCCGCCGCACGCGCGAGAAGCTGCGCCAGCAGCTCAAGGACGGCTTGCTCGAGGAGCGTGACGTCGAGATCGAGGTCCAGCAGCAGAGCTTCCCGATGCTCGAGATGATGCAGCCGCCGCAGGGGATGGAAGGTGCGGAAATCAATATCGGGGAAATGATTCAGGAGATGATCCCGAAGAAGAAGAAACGCCGCACCGTGCATCTCCACGAAGCGCGCCGCATTCTGATCGATGAAGAGCTGAAGAAGCTGGTCGACATGGACGACGTCGTGAACGAGGCGCTCGATCGCGTCGAGAACCACGGCGTGATCTTCATCGACGAGATCGACAAGATCACCGGCCAGCGCGGCCAAAGCACCGGCCCCGACGTGTCGCGCGAAGGTGTGCAGCGCGATCTGCTGCCGATCGTCGAAGGATCGACGGTCCAGACGCGCTACGGCTACGTGCGCACCGATCACGTCCTGTTCATCGCCGCCGGCGCGTTCCATATCGCCAAGCCGAGCGATCTGATCCCGGAGCTCCAGGGCCGCTTCCCGATCCGCGTGGAGCTGTCGTCGCTCACCGAGGCCGACTTCGTGCGGATCATGACGGAGCCCGAGAACGCGCTGACCAAACAGTACGCCGCGTTGTGCGCGTCCGACGGCGCGACGCTCGAGTTCACCGCGGACGGCGTCAAGGAGATTGCGCGCATCGCCGCCAAGGTGAACGAGCGCATGGAGAATATCGGCGCCCGCCGCCTGCACACGGTGCTCACGACATTGCTCGAGGAAGTGCTGTTCGAGCTGCCCGATTATCCCAGCAAACACATCGTGTTCGATGGACCCGCGGTCCGCGAGCGGCTGCTCCGGATCGTGGAAGACGAGGACCTCCGCAGATATATCCTGTAGCGCGCTCAGCCTTGTTCTTCCCCGGACCCCCGGGTAAAATCCGCCTGTCATCGTAGCCTGTCATTTTGACCGATGACCCCCCGGTTCCCCCTCTCCCAACGGGAGAGGGGGTCAGGGGGTGAGGACAACGGGAGCGGGTCAGGGGGTGAGGACTTGGCGAAGCGCGACTTCCTCCAGATCACCGATTTCAGCCGCAAGGAGATCGAGCAGCTCTTCGAGCTCTCCAAGCGCATGAAAGCGCGGGGGTACCGCGAGACCCCACTCGCCGGCAAGACGCTGGCGATGATCTTCGCGAAGTCCTCCACCCGCACCCGGGTCTCATTCGAAGTCGGCGCCTACCAGCTCGGCGGGCAGGCTCTCTTCCTCTCGAGTAAGGACATCCAGATCGGCCGCGGCGAGCCGATCCCTGATACGGCGCGGGTCCTGTCCCGCTACGTCGATGGGATCATGATCCGCACGTTCGACCACGCAGAGGTCGAAGAGCTGGCGCGCTACGCGACGATTCCGGTGATCAACGGGCTCACCGATCTCACCCACCCCTGCCAGGTGCTCGCCGACCTGTTCACGATCAAGGAGCACGTCGGCGGCTGGGAGGGAAAACGCATCGCGTGGGTCGGCGACGGCAACAACATGGCGAATGCCTGGCTCGAGGCGGCCCGGGTCCTGGGCTTCGAGCTGCGGCTCGCGTGTCCCGAGGGGTTCGAGCCTAACCGGGCGAAGTTCGAAGCGGCCAAGCAAGGTGGGTGTGTGCTGGTTACGGAGGTTCCTGAGGAGGCCGTTGAGGGTGCGCACGTCGTGAACACCGACGTGTGGGCCTCGATGGGTCAGGAAGGCGAAGCCGAAGCTCGGCGCAATGCCTTCAAGGGCTACACGGTGGACGCCGACCTGATGAAGCTCGCCGACCCGAAGGCCATCTTCCTCCACTGCCTGCCCGCGCACCGAGGCGAAGAGGTTACCGCCGATGTCATCGATGGACCGCAGTCGCGCGTCTGGGACGAAGCGGAGAATCGGCTGCATGTCCAGAAGGCACTTCTCGCAACCCTGATGGTTTGATGACGACCGAAACCCTCAAGCGCACACCGCTCCACGACGTGCACGTCGCACTCGGCGCCAGGATGGTGCCCTTCGCCGGTTTCGAGATGCCGGTGACGTATCCCTCCGGCATCAATGCCGAGCATAAGGCGGTGCGCGAGTCAGTGGGGGTGTTCGATGTGTCCCACATGGGCGAGTTTGAGATCACCGGGCCCGATCGGAACGCGTTCGTGCAGCGCGTCACGTGCAACGACGTCGCGGCGCTGAAGCCCGGCCAGGCGCAGTACTCGGGAATCCTGACGAAGGAGGGGACATTCGTCGATGACTGTCTGGTCTATCGGTTCGAAGACAAGCTGATGATGGTCGTCAATGCGTCGAACATTCAGAAGGACTGGGACACAATAGTCGCGCAAAAAGCGGGCGCCAACGTGCGGCTGCGCGATATCTCCGACGAAACCGCGCTGCTCGCGGTGCAGGGTCCGAAGGCGGAAGCGCTCCTGGGCCAGCTCACGAGTCTCGGCCTGGCGATGATTCCGTACTACCACTTTGCGCAAGGCAAAGTCGCCGGCGTGCAGTGCTTCGTCTCGCGTACCGGCTACACCGGCGAGGATGGATTCGAGCTGTACTGCCGCGCCGCCGATGCCGAAAACTTGTGGCACGCGTTGGTCGGCGCGGGACGCGCCGAGCCCGTGGGCCTCGGCGCCCGCGACACGCTGCGTCTCGAGGCTGGTCTGCCGCTGTACGGCAACGACATCGACGACACCACGACACCGTACGAAGCGGGCCTGGCGTTCATCGTGAAGCTCGACAAGGGGTCGCCGTTCACAGGGCTGGAAGCACTGAAGCGTCAGAAGCTCGAGGGTGTGAAGCGCCGCCTCGTCGGCTTCAAGATGTCAGAGCCGAAGTCTGTTGCGCGGCATGGATTCCCCGTGTTTCTGGATGGCATCCAGGTCGACATCGTACGCAGCGGGACTGTGACGCCGACCGTGAACGCAGCGATCGGAACAACCTATCTGCCGACCGAGCGCGCCAAGCCGGGGACGAAGATCGAGGTCGACATCCGGGGTAAGAGAGTGGCGGCCGAAGCTGTCAAAATGCCGTTCGTTCCACACAGAACGAAGAGATGAGAATCGGCATCCTCACCATCTCGGACCTTGGCGCGGTAGGTCAGCGCACAGACACGTCCGGTGATGTGGTCGTCGATTGGGCGGCCGAACGCGGCTACGAGGTCGTCGTGCGCAGCATCGTGGCCGACGAAACCGATCGCATCTCCGGCAAACTTGCGCGCTGGGCGGATTCCGGCGAAGTCGACGTCGTGCTCACGACGGGCGGCACGGGTCTGACGGAGCGCGACGTCACTCCGGAGGCTACGGCGGCGATCCTCGAGCGGGAAGCGGAAGGCATCGCAGAAGCGCTACGCGCCGCGTCGGGGCTCGCGTTTCCACGTGCCTGGTTATCACGCGGCCGCGCCGGTACGCGCCGGAAGACATTGATCGTCAATCTCCCGGGCTCCACGAATGGTGTGAAAGAAGGCCTCGCGGTTCTCGAGACATTCCTCGATCATGCGGTGGATCTCCTGAGCGGCACGGACACCTCTCACCGCTCACCTCTCACGCCTGCTTCTCATGACTGATCGCGTTCTCATCACCACCGACGACCTCGAGCAGGCGGTCCGCATCAACGCAGCGCTCGAGCAGGCGCGCTTAGACACCGCGATGGTCTCCTCGCTCGACGACGTGCGCCAGGCGGTGCGGGGGAAACAGCCACCACCAGATGCCATCATCCTGACGGGCGGGCTGCACGAGACCACCGCGCAGCGGCTGCTCACGGCGGCCCACGAGCACGGCGTGCCGACGTTGGGACTCGTTGAGGCGACCGACGAGGCCGCCGAGACCGTCGCGCATGAGCTCGGTCTCACCGGCTGGCTCGTGAAGCCGACCGATCCGGTCGAGGTCACGGCGACGGTCAAGCGCCTCATCGAGCGCCACCGGCTCCAGCAGCGCACCGGCATCCTGGGCGAATCGCCGCCCGTTCAGGAAGTGCTGGTGAAGATCGAACAGATGGCGCCCGTGACGTCGACCGTGCTGATCGAGGGCGAATCGGGGACCGGCAAGGAGCTCGTCTCGCGCGCGATCCACGATCTCTCGCCGCGGCGCGGCAAGGCGTTCATCGCCGTCAACTGCGCCGCATTGCCCGAGACGCTGCTCGAGAGCGAGCTGTTCGGTCACGAGAAGGGCGCCTTCACCGGCGCGGCCGAGCGGCGGTTGGGACGATTCGAGCTGGCGGACGGCGGCACGATCCTGCTCGACGAAATCGGCGAGATGCCGGCGTCGACGCAGGTGAAGCTGCTGCGCGTGCTCGAGGACAAGAGCTTCTTCCGCGTCGGCGGAACGCAGCCGATTCAGGTCGACGTGCGCGTCACCGCGGCCACGAACAAGTCGGTGAAAGAAGCCGTCGCCCTCGGCCGTTTCCGCGACGACCTCTACTACCGGCTCAATGTGCTGTCCGTCTATCTCCCGCCGCTGCGCGAGCGACGCAGCGACATTCCCCTGCTCGTGCGCACCTTCGTCGCCGAATTCGCCAAGACGCACGCACGCGCGTTCCGCGGCATCACGCCGGAAGCGATGCAGATCCTGGTCGAGGCGGATTGGCCCGGCAACGTGCGCCAGCTCAAGAACCTCATCGAGTCGATGGTGGTGCTCGCGCCCGAAGGCGAGATCCGCGCGACCGACATCCCGCGCGACATCCGCGAGCGCACGCGCACGATGCCGGTGCGCATCGCGGAAACGCCGGGTGCGCCGCGCGAAATCACCGGGCAGGAGCTCGAGTTCATTTTCCGGACGCTCGTCGAGATGAAGGTCCAGCTCGAGGAGCTGCGGCGGCGCATCGAGGAGCGCGCTCCGGAGCGCGTGGAAGTGATCGAAGTCGGCGGGAGCAAGCGGCTCGAACCGGCAACGGTCGATCCGCTCGATTCGACTCTGGAACCGGACGGTCCGGTCGTCTACAAAGCCGGTATGACGATGTCCGACGTCGAGCGCGCGGCGATCGACGCGGCGTTGCGCGAGACGCGCGGCAATCGTCGCAAGGCGGCGGAAGTGTTGGGAATCGGTGAGCGGACCCTCTATCGCAAACTCAAGGAATACGCGATATCTTAGCCCGGCCCCCACGACCCCAACAGAAGAGCCTCTAGCGCCCTGCCGGAGCTCGCGTGGATTTTAGAATCGACCCGGAGCTGTGTGTCGCATGTCTTGCCTGCGTACGGGTGTGCCCCTCCGATGCGGTCGCGGTCGAAGATCAAAAAGTCTGGATTGTGGATGAAGCCTGCACCCGCGTCGGCCTCTGTCTGCCGGCCTGCCCCCACGAAGCCATCATCGCCGTCGGTGATGCGACCCGCGCCCTCGAGTTCGCACTGGCGCGCAATGCCATACTCATCCTGGCCGTCGAATCGGCCGCCTATTTCTATCCCGCCACCCCCGAGCAGGTCGTAAACGCCTGCTACGCCGCGGGTTTCGCCATCGTGCATCGCGGCGTCCTGGGCGACGAGCTGGTGGCCAAGGAGTACCTGGACCTGTGGGCTGAGGAAGGGTGGGGAAGCGGTGGCACCGTCATCCGCAGCACCTGTCCCGTCATTGTCGAGACGATCCGCAACCAGTACCCCGAGCTGATTCCCTATCTCGCGCCGATCGCCACGCCAATCGAGGCCGAGGCCCGCTATCTCAAGGCGATGTATGGGGAAGACACGCCGGTCGCCTATGCGGGCGTGTGCCTGACCGAGGGTGGAGAAGACGTCGACGCCGCGATCACGCTGGCCGAGCTGGAGGGAATCTTCCGCAAGCGGGGGATCCGGGCTCAGGACCAGCCGCTCTATTTCAGCCGGATTCCGGAGGAGCGGCGCCGGTTCTGGAGCACCGCGGGCGGGCTGCCGCTCGACTTACTAAAGGGAGAGCGGCAGTCGAGCCGCCGCTTCCGGAAGGTCCGTGGTTTGTCCCAGCTCGAGGGTATCGCGCGCGCCGTCGCCGTCGATCGGATCGAATTGGGCTTCGTGGATATTCTGCCATGCGAGGGCTGCCTCGACCATCCGCTGCTCGGACCCAAGGAGGAGCTGTTCCGGCGCCGCGAGATCGTGGGTGCGACGGAGCCGCCGCGCGCCACCGAGTCGGTGCTACGGGAAGGCGTGCGCATCCAGGTCGGGGCGGCGTTCACCGTCGAAGTGAACGACACCGGTCCGTCGGTCGAAGCGGTGGAAGAGGTGCTCGACCAGATCGGCCTTGCGCCGAACGGGCGGCCCTGGGATTCGGGGTCGTGCGGCTACACGACGTGCCGCGAGTTCGCGGTGGCGGCGGCACTGGGCCGGACCACCCTGAAGTCCTGTCCGCGCTATCTCGAGCGCCAGGCGACGCTCGCGCAGCAGCAGGCCGCGATCGATGCGCTGACCGGGCTCGCGTCGTTCCGCGTGCTGCGCGATCGACTGGCGAACGAGGTCGCACGGTGCCACCGTACGGGGGACCGGTTCGCGGTGCTGTTCCTGGACCTCGACAACTTCAAGCAGGTGAACGACCGGTTCGGGCATGAGGCGGGCAACGCGCTGCTCAAGGAAACGGCGCGGCAGTGCGGCGCCCACATCCGCCTGACTGACCTGGCGGGGCGGTACGGCGGCGACGAGTTCGTGGTCGTTCTGGTCGGCACCGGGGAAGAGGGCGCGCGCGTCGTCGGCGAGAAGGTCAGGACCGCGGTCCAGGAGACCGGCAAACAGATGGGCTATCCGGAAGGGCTCGTAACAGCGAGCATTGGTATCGCCGAATACCACGGGGGGCCCGACAAGCCGGATGAGGACGTGCTGGTGGCGGCGGACCGCGCGCTATATCGTGCGAAGGCCGCCGGTCGGAATCAGGTGGCAACCGGAGGGGAATCGTGACGTCGAATCCTTCACCAGCTTCAGAGCAAGAGCCGTTGCCCCTCGCCACCGGGGGGACGCCCGATCCGTGGGGCATGAAGCGGGTGGAAAATCTGATCACCACACTGACCGGCATCCTGTCGGCCCGCGTGGTGACGACGCCGCTCGGCGAAGTCAGCGAAGTCCACGTCCTCACGCGCAGCGACATACAACCGAAGCAGGTGGTGCGCAACATCGAGTCGGCGCTCATGGCGCAGCTCGGCTTCAAGATCGATCACCGCAAGATCAGCGTTGCGCAGACGGCGGACGTGCGGCCGATCGAAGCGTTGCACGAGGAGACGATCAGCGAGCGCGCCAAGCGGCGCGTGGTGGTGTTCAAGAGTTTGGAAGTGCGGCCGTCCGAGCGGCCGCAACGCGTGCAGGTGCGCGTGAAGCTCGCGTTCGGGGAGAAGGAAGCACAGGCCGACGAAGTCGGGACCGACACGACGCGCAATCGCGTGGAGGCGGCGGCCCGGGCGGCGGCGGCGTGTCTCGATACACTGTTGCCCGACAACTCGATCGCGCTCGAGGGAGCGCAGATCATCGAGGCTTTCGATCGCAAATTCGTGCTCGTCGCCGTCCACGGGCTCGGAGGCCGCGAGGCGCAATTGCTGACCGGAACCTGCGAAATTCGCGAGTCGCCCGAGCGCAGCGCCGTGTTGGCCGTGCTCGACGCGACGAATCGCTGGGTGGACGCGAGGCGGTAAACTCACTTCTCACAGTCAGTTAGCTTTCTGGGCTCTCGGTGTTGCTTTTTCTCCTGATCCCCTTCCCGTTCTAGCATTAGTCCCATCTAGCGGACTTTCCGTTTTAGCGGTATT
Source organism: Gemmatimonadales bacterium (assembly GCA_035299765.1). Lineage (GTDB taxonomy): Bacteria > Gemmatimonadota > Gemmatimonadetes > Gemmatimonadales > GWC2-71-9 > 20CM-2-65-7. The sequence continues at coordinate 326 of DATGVZ010000027.1, read as the reverse complement.
TGGGGTTCTGTGGCTCCTACTAGAACCAAGCGCTATTGGGGGACGCAGCGCGTAGCGCGCGTCCTCCAGGTGACGCCGGCGACGGTTGCGAGTTGGATCGATCAGGGACATCTGAAGGGTCATCGTACGCCGACGGGCCGGCGGCGAGTGGCGTCGGCGGATCTCGCCGAGTTTCTGCAGGCGCATGGCATGTCGGTGCCGCACGAGTTGCAGGCGGCGCGCGAGCGTCCGGTGGTGGTGCTGGTGGAGGACGATCCCGGCTACTTGAAGGCGTTGGTGCGGATGCTCGAGCGGGACGCGCCGGAGGTCGACGTGGTCGAGACGTC
>DATGVZ010000026.1:0-52887 GCA_035299765.1 Gemmatimonadales bacterium | reverse complement strand
TCACGGTATTGGCGCACGCGCCCGTAGACGGCGAGCAGGTGCCGCCGTTCGGGTCCGCCGTGTTTTCGTTGTTGCCGCCGGTCCACCACCGCGGCCCGTTGTGCGCCGAGTTGGCAGGATCGCCGTTCGCCTCGCCGCGTCCGAACGACGTCAGACGCCACGTCCCGGGCGTGCTCAATGTTGCGGTACCGAAAAGAGAGAAGGACGAGTTGCCGCCAAACAGCGCGGCCTTCGCTGCGTCGACGGCGGTCGCTGCGAACGGCACCGAGTTCGTCACGTCGCCGCTGTGCCCATCGACCATCAAGGGCACCGTGAAATGCACCGGCGCTCCCGCCCCCTGCCCGGTCACGTAGTAAATCGCATCGCGACCGGAGCCCGGCAGCACGTCGAGCTCGGCCATTCCGATCCTCTCGGAGTCGATCTTGAGCGTGAGACTGCCATTCCCCAGCACCTCGGGGAGGAACGCCGCCAGGCCCACCTGAATACCGTTCGTGGGCGGCATCACCGCGGTAAACTCGCCGGTCGCTGGATTGACCGTCGGTTCGGGAGCGGCCGAGTTCAGCGTTGAGCCGTTGGCGGCCAGCAGCGCCTGGGGCGAAAGCACCCCAGTCACTTCCTGGCCCGAGGGCGCACGCGGCGTCACGTTCTTAGTGATGCGCGTGGATTCGAGCGAGCTCGGACCCGACTTCACCGAGTTCACGTCGAACGCCGTGACCGCATAGGCATAGGTGAAGCCGTTCCGCACCGTGTTATCGACGTACGCAAACCCGACGCCGTTATCGACCAACCCGGGACATTGCAGTCCACCGCATTGGCCGGCGACGACTGACTGCGATCCGATAACCGCGGTGTCCGCTTTGAGGTTGATGATATCCCCACTCGCGAGCTGCACGCGATCGCCCGCCTTCACCTGGACGATCTGGCCAACGATGTCGGTCTCGAAGTGGGCGGTCTTTACCCATGTCGTATCGAAGGTGACCGGGCAGTCCGCCTGCAACCCGAGCTCGGGAGCGCACTGGATTTTGCCGTCCCCGTTCAGGTCGCCATACTGAATGGCGCCCGTGTAATCCACGAACGTCTTGCCGGCATAGTCGAATTGGGCGAGGAGCGTCAGCTCGCTCGCCGTGCGGCCGCGGTAGATGCGGTAGCCCTCGACGTCGAACTTCCGGAAGTTGGGATCGTACAGCGCGTTCTGGCCGCCGACCGAATCGTACGGCTGGCTGGCGATATTGAAGTACAGGTCGCCCTCGGTCTCCGTTTGGCTCTTCTGCCAGACGACCGTGACCTGATTGTTGCCCGGCACGAGGAAGAACTGCGGCGCCGTGGGCGCGTTGGGGAGCAGGAACTTCGCGTCGAACACCGCCTGGGCGACCAGCGCCTTGTTGAGGAGCGACCGCGGCACGGTCACGACCTCGTTCTGCTCGATGATCGAATCGTTGTTGACGTCCTTCTGTGTCACCCATCCCGCCACGCGGTCGATCGTCCGGACCTTCGTTGTGTCGTGGAAGATCGAGTCGCCCGTGAAGGGAATGCCGGGCGGCAAGTCACCGCCCGGGTTGACGCCCGGCGTCTTGACCGGTGCCGCGTTGATAAAGGCCACCACGATCGTCGTGGCTTGGCCGGGGGCAAGATCAAACGGCCCCGAGGCCTGATAAAACCGCGCATCGGCCTGCGTCTGCACGAGGGCGCATAGCCGGCGGGCGCGCGCGACCGCCGGGTTGGTAAACGGCGTGCACTGGATGTCCCCCGGTCCCAGGAAGCCGGACAACCGCCGATAGAGCAGGTGGTCACCGACCGCGTCCGGGAATGTTCCGCCGTTGGTCGTATTCGAAAACAGCGTCAACCCGACCTGGACTCCAGGGGACGACTCGGGCGACTTCAGGTACTTGACGCCGATGAACCCTGGTGCCGCAAAGAAGGGAGCTCCGAAGATGTCGCTCGGGAAGCGCCAGCCGACTTCCGGCAGGAACGACCCCGAGTACTCCGACCCGATGTTGAACGGCAAGAACGCCGTCGCATAGTTCTGACTGAAGACCGCCACGTCGGCGTCCATACCGAACGCCGCGTACACATTCTTCAGCGTATAGCCGCCGTCGGGGATCTGAATGCCGAATTTCGTTTCGTTCAGATCCTGGAACTGCGCGCCGACCGCCGCGACTTCGGCTTGGATCGACGGATCGAGGCTCGCATAGGCGGACGCATTGCGCGCCGTCACGTTGTAGAACGTGAACACGAAGTACAGGATGTCTTCGTTGCCGGCCGGAAAGTTCCACGCCATCGACCGCTGCTCGACCATGATGCCGGTCGGATGCGTGCGGCCGCCGAGGTTCACGGGATTGCCTTCCCAGTAGCGCACCCAGGAATCACCGTCCGAAATGCGTTTCTGCCCCAAGAGGACGGGGTTGTAGATCTTCGGATCGCGGACGATGGCGCCGGCGGGCCAGGTGGCGAGGTCGGACGGATCGAGCGAGTTGTAGATTTGCCCCAGCGGATCGCCGGCGATCTGGTCGCCGCGCGGATCGAAGAAGAACGCGCCTGACGTATCGCCGGCCCACACAAACCCCGCCGCGGGGTCGATGACCCCGGCGATCTGAAGACCGGAGTTGAAGATGTATTGGTCCGGCGTGCCTTTGGGCCAGAAGCCGCCACCGCCGACGGGCGAGCCGGAGAACGCGACGCAGACCTGCCCGATGTTGTCGATGCCGCACGCGTGGCGATTGGCTTGGAGCAGGAGTCCGGAGGTCGCGAAGAGATTGAGCGCGCGCGGCCGGCCCGGCCGACTGGGCGCGGGCTTCGCCGTAGCGACGGAAGCCAGCCCGAGGGCCGCCAGCGAAAGCAGCGCGCCGGTGCGCACGAAGCGATTCCACACAGTTGAACTCATGATCACCCCTTAAGTCGTCAAGTCAGAGACTATCAGGCGGTGCCGGCTCGATACGCCGGCACCGCCTCGAAAACCGCTAGAACTTGAATTCGAACCCGACGCGAACTTGACGCGCGGGCGCGTAGAAGCGCCACGAGCCGAAGAACGAATCGTAGAACGTGTTCAACGCCCGTTCCTGCTCCGCCAACGTGTACTGCTTATCGCCGTTGCCGAAGCGGGCTTCCGCCCGCTGCAAGGACACGCAGCTGAGCTGGCTGCCCCACGACGCGCAGCTCGTCAAATCAACAGTCTTGTCTGCGCCGAGCACACCCGCGGTTGCCGCTTCGTCCCAGAGGGCCCCGTATTCGCCGCTGGCTACCGTCGGATCGCCGATCGTCTTCTCGCGGTTCTTATCGTTGCGAACGTCACCGGTTTCGGCGAACAAATTCACCACGTTGCGGAAATTGAAGAGATTGCGCAGATCCGCGAACGCCGTCGCGTCGAGCCGGCCGATGCGGAGACCCTTGTTCAACCGGAGATCGACGTTCTTGGTCCACGGCATCTCAAAGGAGTTCAGATTCTCGCCCGGTGCGGTCCGCCCACCCAGTCCAAAGCTCAGATGCGAAGCAGTCTGCCCGTCGCCGTTGTTGACCAGCCGGGTGTATGGCAGCCCGCTTTGCACGCGGAACGTCGCAAAGACGCCGAGGTTCCGGAAAATTGCGCCGACGGTCGTGCCCTTGCGGAAGTCGTCCGGGAGCTGCAACGCCACCGAGCCGACCAGGTTGTGCGTGCGGTCGTCATTGGTGCGCTGCGCCGCCTCCGGCGGAGGCGTCCGATCACCCTGCCCCGAGACCTGACGCGCAAAGGTGTTCAGGTACGAGAACGGATCGGAGCCCGTGTTCTTCGACACCTGGAAGGTGTAGGAGATCGACGTGTTGAGGTACTGACCCGCGCGCCAGTCGAACTTCGTGTCGATGCCGCGCGCGTTGCCGAAGTCACGGTTCGTCAGGACGTTGATGCTGCCGATCTTCGTTGAATCGCGCGGATCCGGGTACGGCAGGATCCGGGCGGCGAAGTCCGACACCTTGTCCTTGTTGTACGCCGACACGTCCAGCACCAGGTCCTGGCTGAACGAGTGCCGCACTCCGAACTCGAAGAGGATGGACTTGCCGAAGCTCAGGTCCCGGCCGGCGATGTCGTTCGTGTTCGTGAACGACAGGTCGTTGTTGATGCCAGTCATCAGGGTGGTGAACTCGGGCGACTGCACCTGATGCGAGTAGGAGAGCCGGAACGCCGTCTGCTCCGTGATCGGGAACGACACACGCAGCCGCGGCGAAATCGCGTGATGGCCGACCGCCGGCGTGAACGTCCTGGCGATCGAATTCGCATACGCCGTATCGCTCGTCGCGCTCAGCTGATTCCAGTACTTCGGCCCGGCCGACGAGATGTACAGCGGCGTATTCGAGAACAGCGCGTGGCTGTTGTAGTAATCGTACCGCGCGCCAACCTCGAGCACGACGTCGCCGAGGTCGAGACGGTCAGCCGCAAACAAGCCGGACTGAATCGGGTGCACAACGTAGGCGTTCATGAAGATCTGACGCGCCACGTTGCTGCTCCAGTACGCGAGGTCAGTGTGCTTGTAGTCGCCGCCCAGCGTGAAGCGGTGATAGCGGTTTGCTTGCCAGTCGACGACGACCCGACCCGTCACGCGCGTTTCCTGTAGGGTTGTCGCGCCAACCGCAAAGCCGTCTGTCGGCCAGAGCTGCTGCGTCGACATGGCGTACGGATTGAGTCGTCCGCTTTGCGCGACATCCGGCACCGCTTGATACAGCGGCACACCACGCGTGCCAGAGTTCGTGCGTAGATCCCGAATGATCTGGTCCGTGATCGGGAACGGGAAGTTGTCCACGCCCGCAAATTTCAGCGGGCTGAACTCCACACCCAGCGTCGGGTTGCGGGTATCCTGCTCCGAGGTCGGATCCAGTGGTCCATCGAGCGAACGATCGCGTGCCCATGACAGGTTCGCGTTGATCGCCAGCGAGCGCTCGGCGCTGCGGCTGACCTGGTGGTTCAGGTTCAGGATCCCCAGCCGCTGCCAGGTGTGCGTGCCGCGATAAATCGATGGATCGTTCAGGGCGCGACCGGGCGTCCCACGGCTCTGGTCGCCGTTCGCGATGCCGGTCAACGAGACACTGGAACCGCTGCCGTACGTGTACAGCAGCTTGCCCTGCGTTGCCACGCTGGTTGACCAATCCATCGGCCGCCTCATGCCCTGGCAATCAAAGCCGTAGTTGTTCCTGATTGCCTGCGCGATCGGATCGGCCGAAGAGCCGAAATTGCCGCACGTGCCGCTGAACTGCGCGTACCGCGGCAACGCGACCGTCTTGATGCTGTTCGTCTTGGGATCCAGTTGCTGCACGACGGTATCAACGCCGGCGCGCATGAAGTACGGCTGTTTCTCTGCGTCGATGCCGCCGAGCCGCGAGAGCTGGCCCTGCACGACCGCCGAGCCGAACCACCGAAGGTTCTGAATGCTGGGCACTGGACCGCCAAGCGACCCCTCGAAGCGGTTCAGGCCTACACTAATGGAGTTGCCAAAGGGCTCGTCGGTCTCGTACGAGAAGGAGCCTTCGGTTTTGCTGCCGCCGGTTCGCGTCGTGTACGAGATCACCCCGGACTGCGCGTCGGAGAACTCGACACCCAGCGCGCCCGTCGTGACCGATGCTTCCTCGATCGAGTTGGTGCCGAGATTGACGCGCTGTGCCCCGCTGTTTACGCCGCGCACTGGCGCGCCGTCGATGTAGACGTTGGCTTCGCCGGGACGGCCGCCGCGAATCGACACGCCCGCGCCAGAACCCGACTCGACCACGCCGGGCGTGAGCGCGATCACCGAGCGCACGTCATCCACCGGGAGGTGGTCAACGAGATCGCCGGAGACGATCGCCTTCGACGTTACCTGGTCGCGCGGCACGATCGGGTTCGCGGCCGCGGTGACGGTGATGCCCGTCAGCACGACGGCCGACGACTGCATCTTGATCGGCACCGTCAGCGTCTGCCCCCCGAGCACGCGCACCGCGCGCACTTCCGACGGCGCGTAGCCGATGAACTGCGCGCGCAGCGCGTACGTGCCGACCGGCACGTTATTGATGAAGTAATAGCCCTTGTCGTTGGTGACAGCGCCAAACGACGTGCCCACGACGAAGACTTGCGCGTTGGCAACGGGTGCGCCTGCCTGATCCGTGACCGTGCCTTCGACTTTTCCGGTCACCTCTTGCCCGGCGAGCGGCGATGTCGCAATGCCGATCGCGAGCGCGAAGCTGGAGCAGAGCACCGCGAAGCGAACAACAACGCTTCTCACACGATGCATCATGGATGCGTCCTCCAAGAACGAGAATGCGCGTGACCTACCGGACAGAATGTGTGTGATCGGCACCAACACCCTCCCTTCGGTCTAGACCTGCGGACGGCTTCGGGAACTAACTCTTTGGGTAAGCTGGCCGGGCATCACAACGTCGTCAAGCCAATGCCACGTCAACGTCTAGGAGCCGGGCGCAGTCCACGGGAGGGCGAAAATGGACCGTCTGGTGCCGGTCCGCAAGAGGCCGTGCTAGACCAGAATCAGGTCCTGCTGAGGGCGCCGGGGCGTCACTTCCGGCCCTGCCTCAGCCAGAAACACGTTGACCTCGCTCCGCACGCCGAAACGCCCGGGGAGATAGACGCCCGGCTCGACTGAGAACCCCACGCCCGGGATGAGGTCCCGCTCATCGGCCGTCTCGAAATTGTCGAGATGTGGCCCGGATCCGTGAAGATCCCGGTCGATCGAGTGGCCGGTCCTGTGGACGAAGTAGTCGCCGTACCCCGCCGCACGGATGACGCCCCGCGCCACATCGTCGAGCGCGGCGCCGGTGACCGCCTCGTGCCTGTTCCAGCGCTCTGTCAGCGCCTTGATCGCGGCATCGCGGGCTCCCCGCACGCTATTCCATATCGTGCGGACTTCCGCGTCGGCCTCCTTGCCCGCGAACGCCATCCAGGTCTGGTCCGCAAACACCGATCCTTCCGCGACGCCCGCCCAGAGATCGAGCAGCAACACGTTCCCCGCCTCGAGCCGCCGGTCTCTCCCGGCGTGCGGCTCGTAATGCGGATCCGCCGAGTTCGGCTGGAAGCCCACGATCGGCGGATGGTCCGTGACGAGCGATGCGCGCTTGAACGCGTCCATCACCCGGCGCTGCACCGTCGTCTCCCGCACTTCCACGCCGCGCGCCAGCTCGGCGCCGGCCCAGCGCAGCGACTCGACGGCGATGTCGGCGATCGTCTCGGCGGCGCGGCGATGCCCTGCGAGCTCGGACGCGGACCACCGCGCCGCAAACTGCGTCACGAGCGCGCCGGACGACACGACCCGCGCGCCCACGCTCTCGACCAGCTCGATCACGCCGTGCGGCACGCGATCGAGATACGGCACCGCGTCGCCGGGCGAGACTTCCATCGCGACCGTCTTTCCGCCGACGAGCGCGCGCAGCTGCTCGTGCAGATCGCGCCACGACGCGTACGGTCGCACGTCGCCGGGGAAGCCCGCGAACGAAGTGATCTCGATGCGATGCGCGATGGCGACCGGCTTACCGGTGCGCGGCAACAGCACGAAGAAGCGCCGCGTGCCCATGCCATGGATTCCCAGCACGCGCGTCGCCGTGGGGTTGATGCCGCGGAAGTCGTAGAGCAGCCACCCATCGGCGCCGACCTTGCCGAGCAGATCGCGCAACGCGGAAAAATCAAAACCGTCGAGGATGGTCATCGATGTCGGGGGTCCGGGCTTTCGGCGCGCCATTCGCAGCGCCCGCCGCCGCGCGCGCGACAGGCGACGTGCAGCATCGCGCCTTCATAGCCGACGAGCAGTCGCAGTAACTCGACCAGTCCCGCTCCATAAAATGCGCACGCCGCACCGTCGGGCGTCGCCTGAATCGCGATCGGATCGCTGACCCGCGCGACGGGCACCCGCTGCTCGCGCGCGAGCTCTGCGCCGAACACCGCGCGCGCCGCTCGACGCGCCGCGATGTGGCCGAAGACGCGCGGGGCGCTGTGCGCCACAAAGCGCGACACGGCGGAAAGACGGCGCACCGCGCGGCGCGCGGCGCGCCGGCCCGCGTCGGCGAACACGAGATCGGCATCGGGGCGGCGGCCGACGAGACGCAGCAGCGCCTCGACCTGCGCAGGCTCGACGCGCGCGTCTTTCCGCACCAGCTGCTCGAACTCGGCGAGTTGCATTGCGACGGTTGGCGACAGGCCCAGACGCTTCACCAGCAATTCCTCGGCAAACTCCGTGAGCCCATCTTCGACGGGGGTATCGAGATTCTTGACCGCCTCGAGGACGGCGAGCGGGACGATGCTGTGCACCACTGAGCGCGAAACGTAGCATTGGGGTCCCCATTGCGAAACTCGTTTCGGCGCACGAGCCTTCTTGGACAGCCATGGCCAAGCCCCCCCCGCCCCCTCCGCTCCCGCCACCCGTCCCCTCTCCCGTCGACGAGAAGCGCGTCGGCTTCGAGCGCGAGGCGCTCGTTCACCTCGACGTCCTCTATCGCGTCGCCTTGCGCCTCACGGGGAACCCGTCGGACGCGGATGATCTCGTGCAAGAGACCATGCTCAAGGCCTATCGCGCATGGGATCAGTACGAGAAGGGAACCAACGCGAAGGCTTGGCTGCTTACGATCTTGCGGCATGCGTTCATCAACGAATACCGCCGCAAGACCCGACATCCCGAGACCGTCGACCTGGACGCCATCGAGCCGTTCGCGGTGTTCCCGGAAGTTCAGGATGAAGACCCACAGGGTGCGTTCTTCGACCGGATCGTGGACGACGAGGTCCTGCGCGCGATCGATAAGCTTCCCGAGGCGTTCCGGGAGACGCTGGTGCTCAGCGACGTCGAAGGCATGTCGTATCAGGAGATCGCGGGGATTCTCGAGATTCCTGTGGGAACCGTGAAGTCGCGCCTCTTTCGTGCCCGTCACCTGTTGCAGGCAAAGCTCTATGACTACGCCGTCGAGATGGGCTACATCAAAGGAAGTCCCGCATGAATTGCCGTGAGTGCGTGGAGCACCTCTATGAATTCCTCGATCGCGAGCTGACGCCCGACGTCGAGCGCGAGATCCGGGAACATCTGGAGGACTGTCCGCCCTGCGGTGAACAATTCGACTTCGAGGAGTTGTTTCTGAAATTCCTGCGAGCGCGGTGTCGAGCTGAGGGCGCACCGCCGGAGCTCAAGAAGCGCGTGCTGCGGGAACTGTTCGGCGAGTGAAATGGCTGACGCGACGCGGCGCGGCGGCGGCGCTCGCGGTCGGTCTGGCGACGACGTGGGGATTCGGCTGGCGAGGGTTGGCATTGCTCCTCGCCTTTTTTGTTTCGGGGAGTCTCCTGACGCCGGGTGGCGGGCAACGACGCGCACGGCAGGTGATCGCCAACGGTGGCGTCGCGGCGCTGGCGGCCCTGGCGGGGAGCTGGGCCGCATTCGCCGGCTCGATCGCGGCGGCGACGGCGGACACCTGGGCGACCGAAATCGGGGGACATTCGCCAACGGCCCCGCGGATGATCACGAACGGACGACCCGTCCCCGCTGGGACCGATGGGGGTATCACGCCGCTGGGAACCGCCGGCGGCCTCGCGGGGGCAGCATTCATCGGGGGGCTGTCGTTCGTTTTTGAACCTCGAGTCGCTAGCGCCGTGATCGTCGGAGCGGCGGGCGTGTTCGGTATGGTGCTGGACTCGTTCCTCGGCGCGACGGTACAAGGAGTACGGGCGTGGTTGGACAACGACGCGGTCAATCTCGCAGCGACAGCCAGCGGCGCGGTGGTGGCAGCCGTCGTCCGGCAGCTCTGCTGCTCATCGCCGTGACATTCCAAGTCTCCTTGTGACCGCGATGTCCGCCCGCTGGGATGCGGTTGTTGTCGGCGCCGGCCCGGCAGGCTCGGCGAGCGCACTCTTACTGGCACGCGCGGGCGCGCGCGTGCTGCTGCTCGACCGCGCGCACTTCCCTCGCGAGAAGCCGTGCTCCGAGTACCTGAGTCCCGAATCGACCCGAGTGCTCGAGCGACTGGGCCCCGGCGTCCTGACCGCGGTCGCCGCGGCATCCCCTGCGCATCTCACCGGAATGAAGGTGGTGGCGCCGAGCGGCAACGGAGTCACGGGGCGCTTTGAGACGTTCAGCTTCGCGCTGCCGCGCGTGCGGTTCGACACGATTCTGCGCACCGCGGCGGAATCGGCCGGCGCCGTCGTGCGCGAAGGCGTGAAGGTCGACGGCCTGGTGTACGAACGCGGCGCCGTGGGAGGTGTAACGGCGCGGGAAACGGAAAACGGGAAGCGGGAAACGTACCGCGCACGGGTCGTCGTTGGTGCCGATGGATTGCGGTCGATCGTCGCGCGACAGTTAGGCAAGGTGCACACGTCTCCACCGCACCGAATTGCGTTCACCGCACATGTTGCCGGCGCGTTGGGCGTGGGCGACGCCGGTGAGATGCACGTCGGGCGTCCGGGATACGTCGGCCTGGGTCCAATCGGCAATGGCGTGACGACGGTCGCGCTCGTCCTTCCGGCAACAGAAGCACGCCGGGGCGAGCAGTTTTTTGCCGAGCTGAATCGGTTCCCCGGTGTCGCGGGCCGGTTTCGCGCGCGGAACGTCGTGCGGCGCGTGCTGGCGACCGGGCCGTTCGCGCGTTGGTCGCGCCGCCCGATTGCGATCGGCGGCGGAGCGCTCCTCGTCGGCGACGCCGCCGATTTCTTCGATCCCTTCACCGGTCAGGGGATCTACAGCGCGCTGCGTGGCGCGGAGCTCGCGGCCGAGTGTTTGATCCCGGCACTCGCGGATGGTGGGTATGAACCAATCCCCACCGAGCAGCTGCGCGAATACGCACGCGCGCGCCGGCGCGAGTTCGCGGGAAAATGGGTGCTCGAGCGCGTCATCGGTCTGGCGGTGGGATGGCCGTCCCTGATCGAGCGGGTGGTAAAGCGGATGACGCGGCGGCCGGAGCTGGCCGATTTGCTCGTGCGGGCCACCGGGAACTGCGTGCCCGCTCGCGCCGTGTTCCAGCCGAGCGTCATCGCCGGATTGCTCTGGTGACCCGCGCCTCGCGCGGTGTCGAGCCGCCGCAGTTCCGTCAGCTCCTCGGACGCTTTGCGACCGGCGTGACGGTGCTGACGACTCGCAAGCCGAATGGCGAGCCGATCGGTATGACCGCGAGCTCGGTCGCGTCGGTCTCGCTCGATCCGCCTCTGGTACTTGTATCGGTCGACAAGCAAAACGACATGCACGCCGCGCTCGAGAGCGGAACGCATTTCGTCCTCAATGTTCTCTCCGCGGAGCAAGAAGCCTTGTCGCGCCGGTTTGCGGCCGATGAGACCGATCGCTTCCGCGGCGTCAGCTACAGGGAAAACGAGCGCGGCATTGCGGTGATCGAGGGGGTCGTCGCTCACATCGAGTGCGAGAAGCGCAGCGCAGTGCCCAGTGGGGATCACACCATCTTCATCGGGCTGGTCGTCGGTGGGGATACGACCGACCGGCGGCCTCTCCTCTATTATAGAGGAGGGTACGCCGGCCTCAGCCGCTGATGCGCACCGTCGATCGTATTCGCGTCCGCGCTCCATTCGCGACCGTGTTCGCCGCCGCCAGCACCGTAGCGCGCTGGCCCGCCATCCTCCCGCATTACCGCTGGGTACGGATGCTCGACGACGGCCTCGTCGAGATGGCGGCGTGGCGGCCGTTCGCCGGCGGCATCATCAAGTATCCAACCTGGTGGGTGTCGAAGATGACGGTCGATCGTGGCGCCGGTGAAATCCGGTATCGCCACGTGCGGGGTATCACGCGAGGCATGGACGTCGTGTGGCGGCTGGTTCAAGACGCCGATGCCATCGAAACGGAGATCGTCCACACGTGGGACGGTCCGCGCTGGCCGCTCGTCGGACGGTTGGCGGCAAACCTGGTCATCGGTCCCATTTTCATCCACGGGATCGCTTCGAGAACGCTCGCGGGAATCAAGCGCGCGGCGGAGGGGAGTGCGGCGTGAGAAATTCTCGTCGGGTTGTCATCACGGGCATCGGCGCGGTAACCCCGATCGGCACGACTGCCGATGGGCTGTGGTCGGGACTCGAGGCGAGGCTCTCCGCGGTACGAACGGTGAGTCGATTCGATCCGACACCGTTTCGTAGCCGCATGGCCGCCGAGATTCCGGATTTTCGCCCGCAGGATCATCTCGACGCGAAGCGCGCGCGCCGGCTCGATCGGTTCTCGCAGCTCGCCGTGACGAGCGCCGGTCTGGCGCTCTCGGATGCTGGGCTGGCGCCCCGCAAGGAAGACCCCGATCGCGTCGGCGCCATGATGGGGTCGGCGCTGGGCGGTGTCTCGTTCGCCGAGTCTCAAGTGCCTCGCTATCTCGCCGACGGACCGCGCGGACTCGACCCGTCGCTCGCGCTGGCAGTGTTTTGCGGAGCCGCGAGCTGCAACATCGCGATCCAATTCGGATTCACCGGCCCCAACGCGACCAACGCCATGAGCTGCGCGTCGGGCACGATCGCCGTCGGCGAAGCGTTTCACGCCGTCCGCGACGGACGCGCCGACGTGATGCTGGCGGGCGGATCTGAAGCACCGCTCGCGCCGCTCACGTTCGCGGCCTTCAGCATCATCCGCGCGATGAGCAGCCGCAACGACGATCCCGCGCACGCCTCGCGGCCGTTCGATGCTGGGCGGGACGGTTTCGTCATGGGTGAGGGCGCCGCTGTTCTCGTGCTCGAGGAGCGCGATCGAGCCGTCGCCCGAGGAGCGAAGATCTATGCCGAAGTCGTCGGCCACGCGTATACGAACGACGCGTATCACATGACGGCGCCGCGTCCCGACGGTCGCCAGGCCGCGCGCGCGATCCGGCTTGCGCTGTCCGACGGCGACGTCGAGCCGACGGAAGTCGGCTACATCAACGCGCACGGATCCTCCACGCCCCTGAACGACTCGACGGAGACGACCGCCATCAAGCAGGTCTTTGGCGAGCACGCCTATCGGCTGACGGTGAGCGGCACCAAGGGCTACTACGGCCATGCCCTCGGGGCGAGTGGAGCGATCGAGGCGGCGATCTGCGCGCTGGCACTGTCGCGAGGCTGGCTGCCGCCCACGATCAATCTGGAACGGCCCGACCCGAGGTGCGACCTCGACTGTCTTCCCGGAAGCGGCCGGACCGCCGCTCCAGCCGCCGTCGTTTCGAACTCATTCGGTTTTGGAGGAATCAACGCGGCGCTGGTGTTGCGGCCCGACGCAGGCACCCGGTAGATTGGCTGCGCTTTCACCCTCCGGAGGGATCGCGTGAATTCCCAGCAGCTTCGAGCGCCGATCGCCGAATTCGTCGGCACCGCACTCTTTGTCTTCCTCGGCGCCGGCAGCGTCGTCACGAATGCCGCGGGTGCGGCGGGGGGCGCGGTTGGCATCGCGCTCGCCCATGGTTTCGCGCTCGCCATCGCCATCACGATCACGATGCCGATCTCCGGCGGGCACATCAATCCCGCGGTCAGCCTGTCGCTTTGGCTCGCGGGCAAGATCGATTCGGCGCGGCTCGGTTGGTACGTACTCGCGCAGCTGCTCGGTGCCGTCGTCGCCGCGCTGCTCATCAAGCTGCTGTTCCCCGCTTCGCTCGTGCGCATCATGTCGATCGGCACGCCGCAGATCTCCGGATCAGTGAGTCTCCTCGGCGCCATTATTCTCGAAGCGCTGTTCACGTTCTTCCTCGTCAGTGCCGTGTTCGGAACCATTGTGATGCCGCGGACGCCGCAGTTCGGTGGATTTGCCGTCGGATTGTCGGTGCTCGTCTGCGCGTTTGCCGGCGGCGGACTCACGGGGGCGGTCATGAATCCCGCCCGCGCGTTCGGACCGGCGCTGGTATCGATGGATTGGCACGGCCAGGTGGTCTACTGGATCGGTCCCGGCCTCGGAGCGGCGGGCGCGGCAGCGTTGTGGCGCTACGTGTTGCTACCGAAAGACGCTACGCAGCTGTCGTGATGATGTAGGGGCGCAGCATGTTGCGCCTCTACAGTTGTTCGGCGAGATCCGGCGCGAAGTACGTCAGAATGATATCCGCGCCGGCCCGCCGGATGGCCGTGACGGATTCCCACATCGCCCGCGTCTCGTCGAGCATGCCCCGCTCCGCGGCGGCCTTGATCATCCCGTACTCGCCGCTCACTTGATACGCGCCGAGCGGCGAGCCAAAGCGCTCCTTGGCACGGCGGATCAGATCGAGGCAGGGACTGGCCGGCTTCACCATGACGATGTCGGCGCCTTCATCGAGATCGAGCTGAATCTCCTTCATCGCTTCGTCTCCGTTCCCCACCGCCATCTGGTAGGACTGGCGATCGCCGAACTGCGGCGTCGAGCCGGCGGCCTCGCGAAACGGTCCGTAGAACGCCGACGCGAATTTCGCGGCATACGACATGATGGGCACATGGGAGAATCCACCGGCGTCGAGCGCTCTGCGAATGCCTGCCACGCGACCGTCCATCATGTCGCTCGGCGCGACAAGATCGACACCGGCACGCGCCTGCGTCACCGCGATCTTCCCGAGCAGATAGACTGACGAGTCGTTGTCCACGTCGCCGTCGCGAATCACGCCACAATGGCCGTGGTCCGTGTATTCGCACAGGCAGACGTCGCCGATCACCAGCAGCTGCGGTACCGCGCGCTTCACGGCACGAATCGCCTGCTGCACGATGCCCTGCTCGTCGTGCGCCTCGGAGCCGGTGGCGTCCTTCGTCGCGGGAATGCCGAACAGAATGATTCCGCCCAATCCCAACGCCGCCGCGCGCTCGGCGTCCTTCACCAGTTCGTCGATGGACAGCTGAGCGACACCCGGCATCGCAGTCACGGGCGTGCGGAGGCCTTCACCATGCCGGACGAACAGCGGCCAGACGAGCTGGGACGGGACGATGTGCGTCTCCTGCACCAGACGCCGGAGCGCGGCGGTGCGACGCAGTCGCCGCATGCGGCGAATCGGAAATTGAGCCGAGCTCATCGGGCGAGTAAGGTCGCCGCGCCTTCAGCTTCGAGCAACCGTGCGACGAATTCTCCAGCCCGTTCGGGCCCGGAGTCGTCAATATCCGCAGACGCGGTCAGTTGAACAGCACCGTCCCGTTCTGTGACGCGGCCGTACAAACGTTTCCCGTTTCCCGTTTCCCGTGCAGCGACCCACGCCGCCACCGGCGCCTGACATCCACCTCCGAGCGCCGCGAGCAGCGCACGCTCCGCCGACACGGCGAGCGCACTCGCCGCATCATGCAGCGGACGCAGCGCATCCCGCGTCGACTTGTCGTCAGCTCGAATTTCGATGCCGAGCGCGCCCTGGCCCGGCGCGGGCATCACGTCCAGTGGATCGATCGGCGCGCCCTTCGCGCCGAGCCCCAGGCGCTCGAGACCGGCGATGGCGAGAAGCGCCGCGTCGAGACCTTCATGCTGCTCGACCTTGCGAACCCGCGTCGGCACATTGCCGCGCAAGGGCACCACCTCGAGATCGGGACGGAGGAAGCGCACCTGCGCGATGCGTCGCAGACTGGAAGTTCCGACGCGCTTCCCGGCGCCGAGATCCATCAGCGACTTGCCGTTGACGAGGGCTTCACGCGGATCGTGGCGCTGTGGCACGGCGCCGAGGGCGAGTCCGGGCGGCAACATGGTGGGAAGGTCCTTGAGGGAATGCACCGCGACATCGATCCGCCCATCGAGCAGCGCATCCTCGATTTCCTTGGTGAAGAATCCCTTCCCTTCGAGCTCGTGCAGCGGGCGATCGACTTCGGCATCGCCTCGCGTCCTGATGATAACGATCTCAGCCCGTGCGCCTCCCCCGCTCGCAGCCAGCCGCTGTTGCACCCATTGCGCCTGCCACCGCGCCAGATCACTCCCGCGGGTTCCGATCTTCACGCAAAACGCCGGACGAGGGATTCGACAAGACCGGGGATGGTGTGCGGTTCCGCTTCCATGACGTCGCGCAGGCCCAGCTCGCGCGCGGTCGCGCCCGTGATCGGTCCGATCGTCGCGGCGACAAACCGTCCGGAGATCGCGGCATCGCGGCCGACGAGATCCAGGAAATATCGAACGGTCGATGACGACGTGAACGTGACGGCGTCGATGCGGCCGATCTTGATGTCGTCGGCCAGTCCGCGCAGGTCCGTCTTGGCGGGCACCGTGCGATAAACGGGAATTGACTCTGGGCTAGCGCCATGTTTCTGAAGACCGGCCGCAAGCGCGTCGCGCGCGTCCGACGCGCTCGGGATCAGGATGCGCGCATCCGCGAGAGAGCCGCTCTGCTTGGCGAGCGCATCCGCCAGCGCCTCGGCGACGAACTCGTCGGGCACCAGCGCCGGTACGACGCCTCGCTGTTTCAACGCCTCGGCCGTGACGCTGCCGATCGCGGCGACCGCGGTGGTCGCGAATACGCGCGGCGTGAGCCCCCAGGCGACGAGCCGATCGAACACGATGTGCACGGTGTTTTGGCTGGTGAACACGACCCACCGGTATGCGGAGAGACCCGTCAACGCGGCGCGCAACGCGCCGAGGTTTTCGAGCGGCTGGATGCGGATCACCGGAGCAAGCACCGCCTCGGCGCCGCGGGCTTCGAGCGCCCGCACCAGCTCGCCCGCCTGTTCGCGCGCGCGGGTGACCACGATGCGGCGTCCCTGCAATCCTCCGTCGCTTGTCATGCGCTGTTGCAATCTCACCGTGGCCCTACCCATTATCAACCAATGCTTCGCTCATTGCGCGCGGCGTTAGGCCGTTTTTGCGCACGCCGCGCTGCCGCCGCCCAGCGGGACGCCCCACAACGCGCGCTCGCGTGGCTCCGCCTCGGCTGCAAGGTCGCTCCCACCTTCGCGGATACGTATCCGGCGCTCGTGCATCTCTCGCGCGCGCTCGAAGATCGCTGGGGTGCGGTCGAAGCGGCGCGCGAAGCCAGCGTGCGGTTTCCCGATCACGCCGATGCGTGGATGCTGCTCGGCGAGGCGCTACAGATGGTCTTTCGGCAGGACGAGGCGCTGGGGGCGTTCGAACAGGCGCTGGCGCTGGAAGAGCGCGCCGATGCAGCGATGGCGGCCGGCATGCTGTACCAGCGCACCGGCCAGTTCGCCGACGCGGCGGCCCGCTTCGCGCGCGCCTACGCCGCGGGCGGAGGCGCGACGGCGCTCTGGCATAATGCGCAGGCGCTATATGAGGCGGGAGATCACGGAGCAGCCGACGAAGCGCTGAACCTCTGGGCGACTCAGGTCCCTGACGGCCACGCACGCCTGCCCGAGGCGCGGGCTGAGCTACGGGCGAAGGCTGCGGCGCGTCCGCAGGTACAGTGACACGGCGTAGCTGATCAGGATCACCGCCGCCACGACGTAGGCAGCGACCATGTAGCCGCCGTTCTGCGGCACCGTATCAGGCATGTCCCATCCCCGAATCCCCCGCCGTCGCCTCGAGCTGCTCGCGCAGAAACTCGAGTGCATAGCGTTGGATCACGAATCCCACGTACAACAGCGTGAACACGCCGACCGAAAACAGCCATGTGGCCAGCATGCTACCAGGCAACGATGGAGCACTCGGCTTCAGGACGATGGGCATGGGGTGCAGCGTGCGAAACATGTAGACGCTGAAGTGAACGAATGGCACCAGGCACATGCCGCAGATGCCGAGTACTGCCGCATAGCGAGCCCGGGTAGCCGGGTCACCCACCGCGCCCCGGAGGAGCAGGTACCCGACATATAGAAGGAAGAGGAACAGCGTGAACGTCAGGCGGGCATCCCATGACCACCACGTTCCCCAGATCGGTTTCCCCCAGATCGGGCCCGTCGTGAGCACGATGGCGGCGAACACGGTTCCGACCTCGGCCGACGCCGCGGCGAATCGGTCGAGCCGCGGATCCTTTAAGAAGAGGTAGAACACGCTCGCGATGCCCACCAATACCATCGCCGACTCCGCCCAGATAGCCGCGGGGACGTGCAGGTAAAAGATCTTCTGCGCGAGCCCTTGGAGCCGCTCGACAGGCGTGAACTCCAGCGCGCGCACGTAGACTCCAACGAGCAACAGCAAGGCGGTCGCCGTAATCCACCGTCCGACGCGCACCATCCTCATTCGGTTACCGTCTCGGGAAAGAGCAGCAGGGCGAGGGCAACGAAGACGATGTCATAGGCGGCCAGCATCTTAAGCCAGCCGGCGATATCGCTCAAGGGACGATCGGTGAGCAGCGCCCCGGTCGCGCGTGCCGCCCACATGAGCGGCGGAATCATGAAGGGCAACAGCAGCACCGGGAGCAGCAACTCGGCAAAGCGCGTTCGGACCGTCATGGCGCTGAACAGCGTGCCGACGGCAACAAAGCCAATTGTGGCGAGTGCGATGATGCCCACGAGAGGTAAGACGTACGGCAGCATCCGAACGTTGAAAAACAGCGCCACCAGCGGCACGCCGATCGCTTCGATCGTCGCTACGAACACGAGGTTCGCGATCAGCTTCCCGAGGTAGATGCTGCCCCGCCCTATGGGAGCGAGCAGCAGTCCATCGAACGCCTGGTTCTCGAGCTCCAGCTGGAACGCGCGGTTCAACGCCACGATAGCCGCGAACGTGAACGTCACCCACAGGATGCTGGGCGCGATGTCGACCGCCGCAACCGCCGTGCGATCCAGGCCGAAATTGAACGCGAGCAAGACTAGAATGACGAAAGCCGCGGCGGACACGATGCCCGTGCGGGCGCGAAACTCGACCAGCAGGTCCTTGCGCGCGACTCGCCATGCGTGCTTCGCCCAGTCAGGCACTCGGGGAGGCGCCTCCGATCGCGCTGCGATAGGCGAGTGCAATGTCGCGCGAATCACGGCCGGCCCGCGGCGCGAGCTGCACAAAACGGCCGGCGCGCATGAACGCGATGTCGGTCGCGAGCTCCGTTCCCTCTTCCACGTTGTGCGTGACGAGCACCGTGGCGCGGCCGGCGGCCGCGTGCTGCGCCAGCAGCCGGCTGAATGCTTCGCTCGCGAGCCGGTCGAGTCCGGTGAACGGCTCGTCGAGGAGCAGGACGCGCGGATCGTGCACTAGCGCGCGTGCGATCGCCACGCGCTGCACGAGACCGCGCGACAACGCGCGCACCGGCCGGTCCGCCTGCTCGATCAGTCCCAATCGTTTCAGAAGATCCGGCGGCGCTTGCACGTCATACAGCGACGCCCAAAACCGCAGATTCTCGCGCACAGTGAGCTGCCCATAGAGCTGCGGTTGATGGCCGATCCAGCCGACGGCGCGCCGCCCTCCTTCGACCTGCACGCGTCCACGCTGCGGCCGAATGAGACCGGCCAGGACTTTGAGAAGCGTAGTCTTCCCGGCGCCGTTCGGGCCGAAGACTGCGAGTGTTTGACCGGGTTGTACGGTGAACGAAACGCCGTCGAGGGCCCGAACGGGGGGGGAACCAAAAGCGTGATGCAGTCCCTCAGCCAGCAGCATCGATCGCTGCTGCGAGCTCGCTCAATTCGTAGGGTTTCACGAGGTAACGGCTGTGCCCGAGATCGAGGACGTTCATCAGCGGCTCCATGCTGACGTAGGCCGTCGTCACGACGACCGGCAACGTGGGGTTGGTCTCCCGAATGCGCTGGAGCAGGGCGATGCCGTCAGTATCGGGGAGCCGCATATCGAGGACCAGGACATCGGGCGCGAAGCTGCTGAGTTGGCGCATCGCCTCGGCGCCGTTGGGCGCGTAGGCCATCGCATATTTTCCCTTGAAGAAGCGCTCGTAGGAGTACCGCAGCGCCGACTCATCCTCGACAAATAGGACCTTGCGCGCAGCCATGGTGGGCCAATATAGGGTCCGCGGGGTACTGCGTCAGGACACGCCGGTCTCCAACTCGAACAGATCGTCGAGCTTCGTGAGCACGAGCAGGAATCGCAGCTCTTCATTCGCGCCGCGCAGGCACACGATCTGGCGGCGCTCGGCGGCCTTGCGCTGGATCAGCATCAGCGCGCCGAGGCCGGCGCTGTCGACGGTGCGCGTTCCGGAGAGATCGATGACGAGGCGGCCGTTCCCCTCAGCAAGCAGGTCCAGTACCTCACCGGCGGCGCGGCGGAACCCGGTGCGGGACTCGAGGTCGAGCCGCTCCGGCGCCGCCAGAGTCTTCTCCATCGGGCGCGTCGACATCAGCGTGTTCTCCACGGGCAGTAGTGACATAGTTCCTCGGGTCCGGCGATACGCCACTCCGATGCCACTTCCGCTAACACACGCCTTTGCAAGCGCTTGTCGGTAACCAGGTGAGCCCGCTCACGCCCGCGCCCTGCCGCATACCGAATGGCGCGGCGCAACTTGCTAGAGTCCCCCTCTTCCTTAATATCCCGTACCATGGCGACTGACCGGATCGAAACCCTCCTCGACGAGCAACGCCGCTTCACCCCGCCCGACAAGTTCAGGCAGCAGGCCCATGTCCACGACACGGGCCCCTACGAGCGCGCCCGACGAGATCCGGAAGGTTATTGGGCGGACTGGGCGAAGCAACTCGAATGGATCCGCCCCTGGGACCGCGTGTTGGAATGGAAGCCCCCACACGCCAAGTGGTTCCTCGGCGGCAAGCTGAACGCGTCGGTGAACTGCCTCGACCGCCACGTTCGCGCCGGGCGGAGCGGCCGTGTGGCGCTCATCTGGGAGGGAGAACCCCCGGGAGAGGTGCGGCGCATCACCTACGGCGAGCTGCACAGCGACGTGAACAAGTTCGCCAACGTTCTGAAGGGTCTGGGTGTGCGCCGTGGCGACCGCGTCGCCATCTATCTCCCGATGGTGCCGGAAGTCGCCGTGGCGATGCTGGCCTGCGCACGCATCGGCGCCGTGCACACCGTAGTCTTCGGAGGTTTCTCCGCCGAATCGCTCCGCGACCGGATCAACGACGCCGGCGCCAAAGTTCTGATCACGGCTGACGGCGGCTACCGCCGCGGTTCGGTCGTTCCCCTCAAGGTCAATGCTGACGACGCCATCACCGCGACGCCGAGCATCGAGCACGTCGTGGTGCTCCGTCGCACCGGTCAGACGGTCGCGATCAAATCCGGCCGCGATCTGTGGTGGTCGGAGCTGATGGCCAGGGCGGCGCCCGAGTGTCCACCCGAACCGATGGATGCCGAGGATCCGCTGTACATCCTCTACACCTCGGGAACGACGGGCAAACCCAAAGGCATTCTCCACACCACGGGCGGCTATCTGACGCACGTGTATGCAACGACGAAGTGGGTCTTCGACCTGAAAGATGCGGACGTCTTCTGGTGCACGGCGGACGTCGGTTGGGTGACGGGACATTCGTACGTCGTGTACGGCCCGCTCGCGCTCGGGGTTACCGAGGTGATGTATGAGGGCGCGCCCGATCATCCCAGCAAGGATCGCTTCTGGGCGTTATGCGCGAAACACGGCGTGACCGTCTTCTACACGGCTCCAACGGCGATTCGGGCGTTCATGAAATGGGGCGCCGAGCTTCCTGCGAAGCACGACTTGTCGAAGCTGCGGTTACTCGGCTCGGTCGGCGAGCCAATCAATCCCGAAGCGTGGATGTGGTATCAGGAGCACATCGGTGGCGGTCGCTGCCCGATTGTCGATACGTGGTGGCAGACGGAGACGGGCGGGATCATGATTACGCCGCTTCCCGGAATCACAGCCACGAAGCCCGGCTCCACGACGATTCCGTTCCCGGGCGTGGAGGCGGTCTTGCTCGATGGAGAAGGACAAGAAGTGAAGGTAGGCGGTGGGTACCTGGCGATCCCTAAACCGTGGCCCGGCATGCTGCGCACGATCTGGGGAGACGACGAGCGCTACCGGCAGGTTTACTGGAGCAAGTGGAAGAACACCTACTTCCCTGGCGACGGCGCGAAGCGCGACGACGACGGCTACTTCTGGATCCTGGGCCGCGTCGACGACGTGCTCAACGTTGCCGGCCACCGCATTGGCACGATGGAAGTCGAGAGCGCGCTCGTCGACCACTCCGCGGTCGCCGAGGCGGCTGTCGTGGGACGAGCGCACGACCTGAAAGGCCAGGCGCTCGCGGCGTTCGTCACACTGAAGGAAGGACGCCAGGCCAGCGACGCGTTGCGTGAAGAATTGAAGCAGCACGTCTCGAAAAAAATCGGGGCGCTGGCGCGGCCCGACGACATTCTCTTCTCTGCCGACTTGCCAAAAACGCGCAGTGGAAAAATCATGCGCCGGCTGCTCAAGGACATCGCCGAAGGGCGCGCCCTCGGCGATACGACGACGCTCGCCGATCCGGCCGTCGTCGCTAAGCTACGGGATCAGTACGAGGCGCAGGAAACGTGACACCGGAAAGTTGGAACGATGGAAGGTTGGAATGTGCTTTTTCGTTCCATCATTCCATCGTTCCGTCCTTCCGTCGTAGTCCCCACGCCGCAACCACCCATATCACCGTAATAATGAGCGCGCTCCCAACGCACCAGCGGCAGATCGCGTGAATGACGAAGACTTCGAGATACGTGAGATACAGCGTGAAGACGAAGCCGATCGTCGCCAACCCGAACAACAGCACATTCCAGCCCCGCTGCACCAGCGCCGCCGGCCATAATCCCGCCAGCGCGACGATCAGAATCACGACGTAGCCGATCACGCCATACAACGCAACCGGTTGCCCGAGAAAAACCGCCCAGCGGCTCGTCTGCACGACTTCGCACGCGCCGCTTGCGCCGCACTTGATCGCCCCACCGATACCGATGGCGTGCAACCAGAGATAGACGGCGACGAAGAGGCCGACGAGCGCGAGCAACGCGATCGCCTGGCGGTGTCGCATCAATGATGGTCGTGCGGTTGAGCGGTCTTCGCGAGTGCCGGTGTGTGGACGATCACGCTGTCGGCGAGATGCTTGAAATCGTCAGAGGTGGGTAGGCGCCGGAACGCGAGTTTCTTGCCGCCGAGAAAAAAGGTCGGCGTTCCGTCGACCAGAAGGCCGTCGCCCTCCTGGCGGCTGAATTCGATGCGCGAGGCGTACTTACCACTCGCCATGCAGGCATCGTATTGGTCGACGTTCAATCCCGCGGCTTTGGCAAGATCGTGGAACAGGCGTGCAGGATTCTTTCCCGTCTGCGCCCAGGCGTGATTATAGAACAGCTGATCCTGCATCTCCCAAAACTTTCCCTGCTCGCCGCCGCATTGGGTCGCATGCGCCGCGTACCGCGAGTATTGATGAACGGACAGCGGATAGTCGCGCAAGCGCCAACGCACCTTCCCCGTTTCGATCAGCTGTTGGCGAATCGTCGGCATCTGTATTGTGGCGAACTGCGCGCAGATAGGGCATTCATAGTCGACGTATTCGACGATCTCGATCGGCGCATGCCCCTCGCCGAGTGTGTAGCCGCGGAAGCCGTCGTCCACCACGGCGTGTGGCGGTCCCGCTGCGGCGGCCGTCGAGCCACCGCCGCTACGCAGCAGCACGAACATCGCGGCACCGAGCAGGACGGCCAGCGCGCCCAATACCACGTAAAACCGATTCAATCCTCCGGATCCCTCTGCCAAGGCTCCTCCTCGTCACCGTCATCGAATCGCAGCTCATCGAGTCGGTGCTGCGCATCCTCGACGATGCGGCGACTCTCGGCCACCTCGGGCGTGTCGTAGGTGCTGCGAACTTCGTAGTGGAATAGCTCGCTGCGGGCGTTGCCAAACAGTTTTTGCAGCTCGGGGGCCGCATCGAGAAGACGACCCGTTCTGTCCAGCTCTTGTATTCGCTCCGCCAGCGCCCGAAGCAGCGCAACCAATCGCTGCGCGCGTTCGGGCCCGTAGACTTCCTCGCTCATCGCTTCCTCCCGGAACACGGGAACCCGCGTCCCTGATGTGGCATTATACCACTTAACCGATTATGTTGCGGCGCCGTTTTTCACGAGGTTCTTCTAGCCCGAAAGGAAACCCCCTGCATGGCCAAAAAGCGTGGTGAGCCCCGGAAGTACGCGATCCCCACGAGCTTCGAGCAGGCACGCGACGAGCTGTTCTCGCACATTCTCCGCTGTGGAGTGCTGGAGGCCACACCCGAGCATCAGAAGGAATGGTTCGACGACACCCTGCTGTACCTCGCCGATCGTTTCGCCGACCTGACAGAGACTGAGCTGAACGAGCTACGCGTCTTGGGCGCGCGCTATTGCCGCCCCGTGGTCGCTCGGACCGCCCCCGTCGGCGCCGACGCCTGACGGCGGAATTCTCTGGGAAGGAAGGGCGCCCGCACCGGGCGCCCTTTGTATTTCTACTGCCACCAAACAGGGAACTGCCGCAGTCGCCATCCGGCGGCAACGCGGGCGCCGCCCGCCAGACCCAGCTCCACATACCAGCTGTTCCGGCGTCCGGGCGCCGCCTCGAGTCCCAGCAGAACGGCCAGCCACCCTTTGCCGGCCGATCCTCGACGGGCGCTGCAGGCGGCACCCAATCCCGCAAACAGGCCCATGCCGTTGCGCGCCGTGGGATTCACGAGTACCTGGAGCGTCAATTGGGCGCGACCCGCCGCATGGCCGTCGTCGCTGCCGCCCGCGAACGCCACTGCAATGCGCGTCTCGGTGCCCGGACGCCGCGCGATGCCGAGCTCGGCGCCGGCGAACGTGTGGCGCGCGGTCACGATCGCACCGCCGAGGCTCAATTCCGTCGCCGTGAGCTGCTGTGATTGCAGTGCCAGAAGGGGCATCACGAACAACAGGCTAGGCAATGGTGACGTCGTAACTGATCGCGATGTCGGGCGCGAGTGAAGCGATGACGGAGCAGTACTTTCCGATCGAGAGGTCCACCGCACGCCGTACCTTGGTCTCGTCGGCGCCCTCCCCCCGCACAGTGAAGTGGAAGGCGATGGCCGTGAAGCGACGCGGCTCCGTCTCACGGCGCGTCCCCTTCACGGCGATATCGAGCGCTTCCAGTTTGATGCGCTGCTTCTGCAGAATGATCACCACGTCGGAGGCCGTGCAGGTGGCGGCGGCGAGGAGTAGCGTCTCGACGGGGGACGTCGCCGTGCGCGAATCGCCGTCCACGAGAATCGGCGGCCGGCCCTTCCCTTCACCTTCGAACTGCAGCTGTTGTTTCCATCGCACCGTCACTTCGGCGGTCCGCGCCACGTCAGTTGCCTCGCCGCGTCGTCAGACCCACATAGACACGGTGGCGGTGTAACTCGTCCAGGGCGCGATACTCGATGAGCCAGTTGAATGTGGAGCGGTAATGCAGCTCCAAGCCGAGCGCGAGATTGGCCCAGAGATCGGGGCATTGCGGATCGGCGGAGCAGCTCTCGCGCCCGGCGATCGAGAACCCCACACCCAGATACGGCGTGGCGACCTCTTCATCCGCGGCGAACCGCCATAGCGCATCGAGGCTCCCGACGTAGGTGTTGGGACCATTGAAGACGCCGATCTCCGCCGATGGCCGCAGCCGAATCCGATTCGAGAACAGATTGCCCACGTCCAACGTCGTGCCGAGAACGAACTGACCGGCGCGGCGCAGGTCCGCCCCGCCGCGCACACCGAAGCCAAAGAGACCGAAGCGCGTGCCGCCGTGCGCCGAGCTTTTGGGAGGTACGAACTCCTGCGCGGTCACGAGCCTCGCACCGAGCAGTCCGATCGCCGCCATGATCATCACGCGCATCAGTGTACCCCCGCCGTCCGGCGTGCCGCGGTGCGTCCATAGTCCCAGATAGCGTACACTGCAATCGCCGCGGTGGCCCAGGCCAGACGCCGCACGTGCGGCGATTCCGCGATGGCGGCCACCAGCGTCAGGAGTTGCGCGATCGTCACCGCCTTGCCGCCGGCGCGCGCGGGCAGCGCGGTCGGCCGTCGCAGGATCCACGTCGCCAGAAATCCCAATGCGGCGACGAGATCGCGGAGCAGCACTCCGATCACCTCGTACCACTCGAGCAATCCGCGCAGCGCCACCGTCACGAACGCGACCGCCATGAACACCTTGTCGGCGATCGGATCGAGGACCGCGCCGACCCGGGAGCCCCCGAAGCGCCGGGCCAGCAGCCCGTCGGCGACGTCGGTCGCCGCGGCTGCGGCCACGATGGCGAGCTGCCAGAGCGGCGCGCGCACGAATGGAAACACCGCCGCGAGTGGAAAGCGCAGCGCCGTCGCGACATCGGCGGCCGTCATCGTCGGTTTCACTTGCCCCTGTCTACCACGCGTCGTACCTTCACCTCGTGGACGTCAAGCTGCTGAAACAAGCGGCCATCTTCCAGGATCTCGACGACGGCGAGCTCGCCCGCGTCGCCGAAGTGTGCCGCGAGCAGAAGTTCACCTTGGGCCAACACGTCTTCAAAGAAGGCGATTCGGGCAACCGGCTGTTCCTCATCTCGGATGGCGAAGTCCGGATCTCACGGACGATCCCGGGCTCCGGTGAAGAAGCGTTGGCCGTACTCAAACCGGGCTCCTGTTTCGGCGAGATGTCGATTTTCGACCGGTCCGAACGTTCCACCGACGCCATCGCCAACACCGGCTGTACGCTGATCACCATCTCCCGTTCCGATTTCGAGCTTCTCCTCGACTTCAATCGCGACATCGCCTACAAGGTTCTGTGGTCGGTCGTGCGGCTCCTGTCCGCCCGGCTGCGCGTGACGAACGACAATCTGCGGTCGTTCCTCGCGATGTCCATGTTCTAACGGAGGACCTCGTGAATTCCTTGACGCCGTACGCGGCTTTCTTCATGCGCCTGGCGGTGGGCGGGGTGTTCTTACTCCACGGCATCGCCAAGTTCGACCGCGGCATCGGGGCGACTGCGCAATTCCTCGCGATTCACCACATCCCCTTCGCCACGATTTTTGCCGTGATCGTCATGGCGATCGAAACGGTGGGCGCACTCTGCGTGCTGCTCGGCATTCTGACGCGCGCGTGGGCCGCGGTGATGGCGGTGGAAATGGCGGTGGCGATCGTCGCGGTGAAGCTCCCCGGACACCAGAACCTCGAGCTGGAAGCGCTGTTGCTCGCGGGTGCGGTCACGCTTGTCGCGCTCGGCGACGGGCCGCTCTCGATCGCGGTGCGGTTCAAGCAGCCCAGCAGCTAATGCAGGATTCTTAAGACCCCCGCGTCGGCGCCGGCGCGGAGGAAACTCTCAGGGTCCGTTGCAGGAATCGCGAGGCCCGTCTGCTTGCGCCAGCGTTTGGCGCTCGCCTCCATGTACTGTTCGAGCGAGCCCGCGGCCCATTCGGCGGCGTCGTCCTTCATCTGCCGCACGATTTCTTCCCAGGTTCCGACGTACGTCGATCCCGAAACCGTACTCACACGGTGCACGTCTCCGTCGCTGCTGCCATTGCCGCCCTTGTTTTTCATCCCCTGCAGCTCGGTGAGCAGCGTGCCGAACAGCTCGAGCTGCCGCGGGTCGCGGATCTGACCGTCGGGCCGCATGGCTTCGATCTCCGCGAGGACGAGGTCTTCGGGGGCGGCGTCGCCGGTGATTTCGTTCAGGCGATCGTGCCACGGAACGAGCTCTGGGTCGTCATCGGCGAGGCGGTACACGCTTTTCTTGAGCTCGACGAGCCGCCAGATGGCGAGCGCGTCGTAATGCTCCTCGGGCCCGGTGCGCTCGAGGTGAAATAGCGCGGCCTCGTACTCCCCGCGGTCGTAGAGCAGGTTCGCCAGATAGATCCGCGCTTCGCCAAGGCTGGGATCGAGCTCGAGGGCGCGACGCAGCCAGTGCAGGCTGCCGCCCTCGTCGGCAAGGCGGTGCGCGGCGTACCCGACGCAGGCGGCCGCATCCGCGGAATCGGGATGCGCGTTCAGCGCGACTTCAAAGAAGCGGCGTGCCTGGTCGAGGACTCCCTCGCGGAACAAGGCGCGGCCGATCTGCAACATCAGATCGTGATCGTCCTGGAATCCCAGCACGATCACGCGCTCGAAGCAGGCGATCGCCGCGCCGCGCTCGCCGAACTTCAGCAGGACTTCGCCGAGGCCCGCGAGCGTGTCTTCATGATCGGGATCGAGACCGCGCGCCTCTTCAAACGAGCGCCGCGCCCAGGCATACTCCTCGCGCGCCAACCGCGCATAGCCCATACCCACGTGCAGCTCGACGGCATGCGGGTACAGACCGAGCCCTTCGCGCAGAGTATCTATCGCGTCGTCGTACTGTCCTTCGTTGTAGAGCTGATGCGCACGTTCGTCGTATTCGTCGGAACTGAGGAACGGATCCGACATCGAACGGGACCCTCCGGGATGGTTGCGCTATGATAAGAAACGGCGAACGGTTACACAAGCGACCCCGGGCCGCTATTTTGACCGGCCATGCCCTCGGCATTCACTGCCATTCCGGACGGCTCCGTTACATCACCAGGTGGATTCACCGCCGCCGCCGCGCACGCCGGCCTGAAATCGGATGGCGCGCTCGACGTCGCACTGCTCGTCAGCACGACGAGCTGTGCGACGGCCGGCGTCTTCACCCGCAACGCGTTGCGTGCTGCACCTGTCATCTACGATGCCGATCTCTTAAGCGAGCGGCCGGGGCGCATCCGTGCCGTCGCGATGAACGCGCGCGTCGCCAACGCGTGCACCGGCGCGCCGGGACTCGAGGCCGCCCGGGCTATGGCGCGCTCCGCGGAAGAAGCGGCCGGACTGCCGCCCCGCACCGCGCTGGTGCTCTCGACCGGCGTGATCGGCATCCCGCTCCCCATCGACAAGGTGGGCGGCGGCCTGCGGCAGGCGGCGGCAAAACTGTCGTCCGGCGGCGGCATCGATGCGGCCCGCGCGATCATGACGACCGACACGCGACCCAAGCACTGCGCCGTCCGCCTGGAGGGAAGCACCGCTATCACGATCGGTGGAATCGCTAAAGGCGCCGGCATGATCCATCCCGACATGGCCACCCTGCTGGGCGTGATCACGACCGACGCGGTATCGGAGCCGGGCGTCCTGGGGCCATTCCTGCGCCGCGTAGCTGATCGGACCTTCAATGCGATTTCCGTCGACGGCGACACCAGCACGAATGACACCGTCCTCCTGCTCGCAAACGGATCGTCGGGAATCGACCCATCTCGCGACGGCGCCGTATGGAAGCATTTCGAGGAGGCAGTCACCGACGTCGCGCGGACGCTCGCGTTAGCCGTGGTGGAGGATGGCGAGGGCGCGACCAAGCAGCTTCAGATCCAGGTCGTCGGCGCGCAAACGGAAGCGCACGCGCGCGAGGTGGGACGCGCGATAGCGCGCTCGTCGCTGGTGAAGACCGCGATCTACGGCGGCGACCCCAATTGGGGTCGCGTGCTGGCAGCCGCCGGCGCGGCCGGCGTCCCGCTCGTCTCGGAGCGGATCACCCTCGAGGCCGCAACTGATGGTGGTTGGTTCACGCTGGCGACAGGTGGTGCGACGGCGCTCGCCGACATCGGGCGTGCGCGGCGCATTTTCGAGCAGAAAACCATTCGCCTCCGGCTCGACCTCGGATTGGGTCGAGCGGAGGCGGTGGTGTGGACTTGCGATCTTTCTCCGGACTACGTCCGGATCAACTCCGACTACACGTCCTAGCTTACGGCTTTGCCTTGGTCGTGTCGCGGGGCATGGCGGCCGCTTTGCCTTTGCCCTTGCGTGCACGATGACGACGAGTCTTGCCCTTCGTGCTATCGGCGCTCTGCGAGGCGCTGGTCTGCGCCTTCGGGGCGGCCGATGCCGCCGGCTGTTGCGTGGGCTGCTGCGCCGCGAGCGCGGGGGCTGCGACGAGAGCCAGCATCAGCAGGGTTTGACGAACCATGTGTTGCCTCGGGTTTAGGGACGTTCTTACGACCCTTTTGTCCGGCGCCGCGTCACAGCGGGCGGGACCTCGGCGGTCGGCACGTTTGGGAGCAACGCCCGGACACGCGCCAGGGCGTCGGCATGCGTGCGACCGCCCGCCCGCTGCAGCTCGTGATCGGCGGCGACGGCCACGTCCAGCAAACGCATGCCATGCAAGCCTTTGTTGTGCGCTTCCACGAGCAGATCGGCGGCCGAATCGGGATTGAAGCGGTGCGCCACGAGATCGGCAGCGGCGTGCAGGACCGGCCCCGGCGGCTCGTTCGGCGCCACGGTGAGCAGCCGCTCGACGATCGCGGGAGCGAGCCCACGGGCGAGTGCTGCCGAGACCGCCGCGACGTGCGCCTCGGGCGCCTGCTGGTCGGGCATCACCCGCCCGACGAGGACGCGCGCCTCACGCAGCTGCAGCAGGCTGCGGCGTACGCCATTCACCAGTCGATCTGTGGGAACGCCTTTCGCGCTTCCTTCGAGGGCCTTCTGTACCAGCGGTTCACTCGGGAGGCTCTCGGCCACCGCCGCCGCGATCAGCGAATCGATGGCCGGAAGCGCGGCTGGTGGAACGCGGCCCGCCAACCTGCTTGCCGCACCACCACCGTTTTGCGCGGCGAGCGGCGCCCCAACGAGCACGAGCACAAGCGCCACTCTCACCGTAGAGTCGCGTCGTCGTCTAACGACGCCTGCGCGGGTCTGACGATCAGCAGCGAGTTTTCGCCCCCCGCGCCGAACCCGTCGTCGACGTAACGGCCCGCGAGCGGATCGGGCACCCAGCGCTCGCCATCCACGACGAACATGTACTCGTGGGGTCCCGCGGGGAGCACCGCCGCACCATGCCAGATGCCGTCGTGATTCTCATCGCGCAGATGCAAGCTGCCCCGGCTCCAGTCGTTGAATGAGCCGACGACTTCGACCGATCGCGCGCCCGGGAAGCGACCCACGAACTGCGCGACGCCTTGATGCGGACCAGGTATCGGACTCCGTGTGGATTGCGTGGAGATCAGCAGGATCGCGGCAAGGCCGGCCGCCAACGCCAGTGTCCATGCCGGCCGCAACCGCAGAGTCACGGCGCGTGGCCTGGCCAACCAACGCATGAGTCTGGGCCCCGGCCGGATCCGTTCGGGCTTCAGGTCGTGAATGTCGGCCATGACGCGCGCGGCGACGCTGACTGCCGGCAGCGTCTGCAGAAGATTGGCCGCGCCCATCAGGCGCGCGTACGCCTCCCGCAGATCCATCGGCAACGTGCCGGGATCGCGCACGCCGTCGAGCGCTTCCTGCAACCCGGGATCGATTGGGCTCATGGCCATCATACCAGTTCCTCCAGCGCCGCCAGCAACGCTTCCCGGGCACGATGGACGCGCATCTTGAGCGTCGGAATTCGCGCGCCGGTCACGGCGGCCATTTCTTCGTAACTCATCCCTTCCACGTGTTTCAAGACGAACGCCTCGCGCTTTTCCGCCGGCAGCGCATTGAGCGCTCGCTCGACCAGCGCGACCTGCTCTCCCCGCTCCAGCGCCGCCCAAGAATCCGACGCGTCCGCTAGCGGCGGGGCCTCGCTCAGCGAGATGTCATTCGTCCGTCGCCGGGCGAGGTGGCTGCGGCAGCGGTTACCGGTGATTCGATAGAGCCAGCTCCGCAGCCGCGCCGGATCGCGGCACTGTGCCAAATGCCGGTAGGCGCGCACAAGACTCTCGGCGACCGCGTCCGCCGCCGCATCGGGATTCCCGAGCATCCGTGTGGCGAAGCGTAGCAATCCCGGCTCATACCGCCGGATGAGAATCCCGAACGCCTCCCCATCGCCACCCAGGACGCGGGCAACGACCTCCACATCTGACGGGGCGCCGTCGTTCACCATCTGAGTGACCCCCAGGGGTAGGGCTTCGTCACGGGTTTGCAACGGTTTCGCGCGCCGCACTCAGAAACGTCGAGGCGCGAAGGCCGCTACCTGGAACGCCGCCGGCGAACGCTTCGAGCGTCGCTTCGGCACGGCGGCGATACGAGGGATCGCCGGTCACTTCCGCGAGTCGCGTCAGCACCCGAGCTGCAACGGCGTTCGCGCCGGGCAACATGTCGTCGAACGCGTGCTTCGTCCGGTCGGCGAGTGCGGGGGTCGCCACGTCGGGAGCGGATGTCGGTAGCGCCGGAGCAGCGGTGTCGTAATAGCCGCCGAGCGAATCGGCATACCCCCGATCGAGCAGCGTGATGAGATCCATCGCGA
This sequence comes from Gemmatimonadales bacterium, assembly GCA_035299765.1. Classification (GTDB taxonomy): domain Bacteria; phylum Gemmatimonadota; class Gemmatimonadetes; order Gemmatimonadales; family GWC2-71-9; genus 20CM-2-65-7. The sequence continues at coordinate 21,108 of DATGVZ010000026.1, read as the reverse complement.
CGTCGAGGTAGCGACGCTCGCCGCTGAGCTGATGCGCCGCGATGCACGCGGACGCGACCTGGACCTGGTCTTGCAACAGACCATGCGCCGTCGTCGCCGCCGGTCCGAGCATCCCGCCGACGGAATGACGCACGCCCCAACCGCGCGCGTACGCGCGTTGCAGCAGTCCATCGAGGGCCGATTGCGCGCGCTGCTCGGCGCCATTTTCGCCCAATGTCGCGCCTGCAAGCAGCGCCGCCTCGATCACGTACGCCTCCTGATCCACGAACACGGCGCGCTCATCGGTCGATTCTTCGTGGCCGGATCCCCAGCGGAGGTCGCGTGCCAGCGAGCGCACCGTTGCGCGTCCCGACTCGCGGAATCGCGCCTCGCCGGTGACGACCCAGGCCTGCGCGAGGAGGCCGGTCAACGCCGCGCGCACGAGTCGCGGCGGATCTTCACCGGCGCTCGCGGCTGCCGTGTCGAGCATGAGATACAACGCGCGCCGCGCGACTGCCAGCGACACGGTGTCGCGGGTCCTGGCGTACTCGGTGAGGAGTAACGAGACCGCCGCCGCATGCATGACGCTGCCTGCCGCGGAGCGGGAACGAACGGCATCATCGAGCTCGCTTCTGACTGCCGCGATGGCGCCTTGAATCACCCCCGTCCGCAGAACGCCCCGGGACGCGTCATTCCCCGTGAGCATCAGTTGCCGCACCAAGGCGGCGTGCTGCACGATGACGGACCGCTGGTCATGATAGCTGCGCGCGACTTCCGGCAGCAACTGCTTCAGGCCGCGCCCCGTAACAGGATCGTCGGCGGGAAAATAGGTGCCGCCGAAGAACGGCGCGCCGTCGGCCGTGAGAAAAACGGTGAGCGGCCAGCCGTGCAGACCCGCGAGCCGCTCGACGGCCGTCTGATAGCGCTGCGCGACATCCGGCCGCTCGTCCCGGTCCACACGGATGGGGATGAAGAGCGCGTTGATGAGCGTGCCGATTTCCGGATCGGTGTAGATCGCGCGATCGGTCTCGGTGCACCAGCGGCACGCTTCGCCACCGACGTAGAGCAAGACCGGTCTGTCGAGCTTCGCCGCGAGGACGAATGCATCGCGTCCCCACGGCTGCCATTTGACCGGCTGGCGGGACGCGCGCGCGAGATAGTTCGTGGCGGAGTTGGCCATGCGATTGCTGAGCGGCCCGCGCTCGGCAATGCAGGCGGCGCCGAGGACGAGAAGTAACAGTAGGGAACGCACGTGGAGCGGTCTGTGCACCTGAAGAGTACCCGTCGCTTCGCCCGGCCGTTCCGCGACCCGTCTCGCAGGCGCCGCTATATTGCCCGCATGACACACGTCATCATCACCACCAAGGCGAATGGCCCGCTCATCGTCGAGGGGCCGGTGAGGATCGTAACGCCCGATGGCCGGGAGTTGACGCCGCCGCCGCGCAAAGACGGCAAATCGGCGGAAGTCGTTGTGCTGTGCAGATGTGGGGGCTCACAGACAAAACCCTTCTGTGACGGAACGCACAAACGCAATGGGTTTCAGGACGGCCAAGTTACCCCCGGCTAGCGGGACCATATTATGTTGTCTGGCGCTTTCAGGCTTCCCGTTCATCCCGTGCCCCCGAACTGGAGGAGCGACCGACAATGGCGAAGGGAAAGGCCCCGATGGCCGCGGATGAAGGTTACTGTGTGAAGTGTAAGGCGAAGCGGAAGATCTCGAACGCCCAGCAGGTGAAGATGGCCAACGGCCGCCCCGCGCTGAAGGGTGTCTGTCCCGTGTGCGGGACCGGAATGTTCAAGATTCTGCCGCCTGCCGCCGCCAAGTAAGCCCCGCGGTCTCTCATTGACGTGCCCCCGACGACACTGGTCGGGGGCGCGTTGTTTTATAGCGCATCGTGTAGCAGGCCGAGCCCACGTCCCGGCAGTAGTACGCCAGAATCTCGAGCTTCGCGTAGCGGCCGTCCGCGGTTCGTACGGCATACACGTGATGCTTCGACGTGAGCAGATGCGAGAGCATGCTGTACGCGTACCACTTTCCGATCCCTGGATTGGTCGTGTCTGCGCCGAACGTGGTCGCCTCGTAACCTGCAACCGGGACGTCGCTCACGGAATCGAAGCTCACGAACCCCAAGTCTTGCGCGCCCCCGCCCGCGGCCGTGATCACATGATTGCGCCGGAACGCGAGATCCCACGGTCCGGAATTCACGATTGCGTTGCGAGCGAAATCGAATAACTGCCAGCGGTCTCCACGCGAGGCATCCAGCGTATAGAGTCCGTCGCCGGCTGGTGCCGACGCAGAAGTCAACGTGTAGGGCGGCAAATCCGGCTTGACGAACGCGCCGATCAGGAGCGACGTGACGAGCAGGAGGAAGGCGCCTGCCAACACCCAGACCAGAATCGGCGGCCGGTTCAATCCTCCACCATGTATGGGTACCACGGCTCGCGCGGCGGCACGAAGTTCTCCTTCACCGCGCGGGCGCTCGTCCAACGAATGAGGTTGAGCAGGCTGCCGGCCTTGTCATTGGTGCCGCTCGCGCGGGCGCCGCCGAACGGCTGTTGCCCCACGACCGCCCCCGTTGGCTTGTCATTCAGGTAGAAGTTGCCGGCGGCATAGCGCAACGCCACGTCCGCCTCGGCCAGCGCCGCGCGGTCCTGCGCGAAGACGCCGCCCGTCAGGGCGTAGGGCGACGTGCGATCCACGAGCGCCAGCGTGTCCTTCCATTTGCTCTCTGGATAGACGTACAGGGAGAGGACCGGTCCGAAAATCTCTTCAGACATGGTGCGATAGCGGGGATCGTCGACCTGGATCACGGTGGGCTGCACGAAATACCCTTCGCGATCATCGCAGTCGCCGCCGAACACCACTTTGACCTTGGCGTCTGTCTTCGCGCGGTCGATGTACTGTTTGATCTTATCGAACGCCTTCCGGTCGATCACCGCACCCATGAAGTTCGAGAAATCGGCGGGATCGCCTACGCGCACGTTCGCCAGCATGCCGAGCATGCGCTCGCGCAGCTTCGGCCACAGCGAATCGGGGACGTAGCCCCTCGACGCGGCGCTGCATTTCTGTCCCTGGTACTCGAACGCGCCGCGCACGATGCCGGTGGCCAGCGCATCGACGTCGGCGCTCGCGTGTGCGAGGATGAAGTCTTTGCCGCCCGTCTCGCCGACGAGACGCGGGTAGTCGGCATATCCCGTGAGATTCGTCGCGACCTGCTTCCACAGCGTCTGAAACACTTCGGTCGACCCGGTGAAGTGAATGCCGCCAAGGTGACGATCGCCGAGGAGCCGCTCACTGATGAGCGTCGCGGGTCCGGGGACGAAGTTCACGACACCGGGCGGCAGCCCGGCCTCCTGCAGCACGCGAAAGACGAGGTAGTTCGAGTAGACAGCGGTCGCCGCGGGCTTCCACACGACGGTGCAGCCCATGATCGCGGGCGCGGTCGGCAGGTTGCCGCCGATGGACGTGAAATTGAAGGGCGTGATCGCGTAGACGAAGCCTTCGAGCCCGCGGTAGTCCATCGCGTTCCACGTCCCGCCCCCGGTGGGCGAGATCGGCTGTTCGGCGTGAATGCGATCGGCGTAGTGGACGTTGAAGCGCCAGAAATCGATCAGCTCGCATGCCGCATCGATCTCCGCCTGGAACGCGGTCTTGCTCTGTCCCAGCATGGTCGAGCCGTTGACCATCGTGCGCCAGCGAGTGGCGAGCAGATCGGCAGCCTTGAGGAACACCGCCGCTCGCTCCGCCAGACTCCGGCGCGACCAGTCGTGCCATGCTTCCCGCGCCGCGGCGATCGCTGCTTGAACTTCTTCAGGACCGGCCTGGTGCACCTTGGCCAGAATGTGGCGATGACGGTGCGGCATGACGGCGTCGGCCGTACGGCCGGTACGGATCTCCTTGCCGCCGATGACGATCGGAATCTCGATTTGTTGGCCACTCAAGTCTTTGAGTGCCTGCTTGAGCTCACCGCGCTCGCGAGTCCCGGGCGCGTAGGAGAGGATGGGCTCGTTGACGGGGGTAGGGATCTTCGCTGCGTTCATTCGGGAAATGTAACCGGGGAACCCCTGCGTGTTTCGGAGGTGACATGAGCATCGATCCGCGCACCCGTATCGGCCACGTTCATCTGACTGTCAGCGACTTGGATCGCGCCCTGAGATTCTACCGGGATGCATTGGGGTTCGAAATCACGGCTGGCTACGGGCCCGACGCCGTCTTCCTGTCGGCCGGTGGCTACCACCATCACATCGGACTCAACACGTGGGCGGGCCGTGACGCGCAGCGGCCGCCGGCGGGTACGACGGGGCTCTATCATTTCGCGATCCTCTTTGCCGACCGTGCCGCCCTTGCCGCCGCGGTGCGCAGAGTGATCGAGAATGGTGTGGCTCTTGAAGGCGCGTCCGATCACGGCGTCAGCGAGGCGGTGTACCTGCGCGATCCCGACGGCAATGGCGTTGAGCTGTATCGCGACCGGCCTGAAAACGAATGGCCGCGTGGCCCGGATGGCGCCATCCGGATGCACACGCGGCCTCTCGATCTGGAAGCTCTCCTCGCTGAGACTTAAGGGCGGCGGCTGTCGCCTTCTCGCTGCGGCGGAACCGGCAGTACGATCGTAAATGTCGTGCCCGCGCCGTGTCCCTCCCCCGAATCCACTCTCACCGTTCCGCTAAAGCCTTCGGCGACACCGCGTAGCTTGGCGATGCTCGTCGCCGTGCCGCTGCCACGCACGACGAGCTCGAGGTCCCTTCCTCTTTGATCGAGCTGCACTCGGACCCGCGTCGGCGTCTGGGCGGTCGCGTCGGCGGCATTGCGCACGAGGTTCACAAGCAGGTCGAACAGCGCATTAGGATCGCCCTTTAGGTACGTGGCCTCGAGCGCGGTCGTGAAATCCAGATCGATGCCACGATCGCGCAGCAGGCGTCGCTCCAGGGTGAGACACGACCGCACCACACGAACCGCATCGAAGCGCTCGGCACGCCCGCCCGCGCGTGCGCGGTCCCGCACCACGCGCAGGAACTCGGACGTTCGGTCGAGGTCCTCGAGCACCTCGCCGAGGTCGTCGAGGAGCGCGAGACGCCGGTCGGCGGCGAGATCCACCCAGCGGCCAACCGATTCCATCGCGAGCTCCAATCCCGCGCGGGCGGCAGTCAATGGGTTGCTGGCCTCGTGAGCAATCATTCCCGACGGGAGCGCAGCCGTTTCGTGCGACGCCGGGGCGTCGATCAGGCCGAGCGCCAGGCCGGCCAGCTCGAGCGCGAGCCGTTCTTTGCTGCGCCGTTCGCGGCCCTGCGGCGGTGGCGCCGGCGGGCGTGACCGCACCGGCGCGATCACCCACGCGTCGGATGTCGCTCCTGGCGCAGCGACCCACCGCGAGCCGATCGGAATCGGGATATTCCAACGCCGCAGCGTCGCCTCGAGATCGAAGCGCGGTGTACGCGATTGATCGCTGGTCGCCCGGGGAACGGCCTCGTGCTCGCCGGTCACCTCCCACAGGGTGACCGGCTGGCCGATGACCGCACTTGCTTGACGGAGTACTTCGCCTGCGTCCAAAATCTCCTCCATCGATATCCCCAAGGCTCACAGGGAGATCAGGTGGGGGCGCACCCTAGAGATGTGGGTTGCTGCCCGGCCCGTCAAGCGGTACTGTGGGTTTTATGACCACGCCTGCATCGTATCCACCGCGGCCGTCGACAGGCCGCTCGTCATTTGCCGTCGCCATGAAGGATTACACGTTCGTCCGGCCCGGGATCGCAGTGACGATCAGCGCCGTCACGTTGACGCTTTCGCTGGTCATTGGCCTGTGGCTGATTTTCTCACTCAGCGAAGCGGCCGAGACCGTCTCCCGTGGTGCCCGTACGTCCGAAACGCTGCACCGTTACAATGCCGGACTCGAAGTCTGGCGCCAAATGGCGACCGGGACGGATCCCCGATTCCGCCGGGTCGAGGCCGTGGCGCAGCGCGACAGTCTGGGACGACGGCTGCGCGTCGAGCTCGCGGCTCTCGCGAACGACATGACCGACCAGCACGAGCACGCGCTCGTGCAAACGGTCCTAGGCGGTCTCACCAGCGTCAGCACGGGGGCCGGCACCGATGCGCGCCAGGCCATGATCGTGCTGCTCGCCAAGCAGGATTCCGCCATGTTCCGCGCGGCGCAGCGGTCCCAGCAGGCGGTGCTGCTCTCCGCCGTCCTGCTGGCGTTGACGATCATCGCGGCGGGCACGTTGATTGTTCCGATGGCATGGCTGTACGTCCGCTACAAGCGGGGCGCGACCATTGAAGTCAAAGTGTAGGCTCCCGTTATGACGGTCCGGCGAACGGACTCCGAGGCCCGCGCCCGTCGCGGGCCTTTTCCCACCATTGAAAGCTCACGCGAACGCGAGCGGCTGCGGACCGTCGTGTTGCCGGCCCACGACGACCTCGCCTCCCTGGTCGCCGACCGTATCGTGGAAGTCGTCGACCGCGCGACGCGCGCCCGAGGCAAAGCGGTGCTCGGGCTCGCGACGGGCAGCACCCCTCTCGGTGTCTATAACGAGCTGATCCGCCGTCATCAGGCGGGGGACATCGATTTCTCGCGCATCATCACGTTCAATCTCGACGAGTACTACCCCATCGCGCCCGACAACCCCCACAGCTACCACCGCTACATGTGGGAGAACTTTTTCGAGCACGTGAACATCGCGCGCGAAAACGTGCATATCCCGGACGGCATGACCGCGCGCGATCGCCTGCCCGAGGCGTGCGCGGCGTACGAGCAGGCAATCGCCGACGCGGGCGGCATCGACTTCCAAGTCCTTGGCATCGGGAAGACGGGACACGTCGGATTCAACGAGCCGGGCTCCTCCGCCACGTCGCGGACGCGACTTGTCACGCTCGACACGCTGACCCGCAAGGACGCCGCTGCGGATTTCTTCGGTGAGGAGAATGTGCCGCGCGAAGCGATCACGATGGGTGTGGCCACGATTCTCGAGGCGCGGGAAGTCGCGCTGATCGCCACGGGCGAGCACAAGGCCGCCATCGTTTCCCGCGCAGTCGAAGGCGACGTCTCCGCCGATGTCGCCGCGACGTTCTTGCAGCGTCACGCGAGCGTGGCCGTCTACCTCGATCTCGCCGCCGCGGCCGATCTCACGCGCATCAAAACGCCGTGGGTGCTCGAGCAAGTCGACTGGACTCCGCCCCTTGTCGAGCGGGCCGTGGTCTGGCTCGCGGAACGCACCGGCAAAGCGGTGCTCAAACTTTCGGCCCGCGATTACGCCGAGCATCAGCTGAGTCCGCTGCTCGCCCGATTCAATTCAGCGGGTCCGATCAACGGTCAGGTGTTCAACCGGTTGCGCGACAAGATTCGCGGCAGGGCCAAGCTTCCCGCGCACGAGCGTGTCCTCGTCTTCTCGCCGCACCCGGACGACGACGTCATCTCGATGGGCGGCATTCTCCGCAAGCTGTGGGAGAACGAGAACGCCATCGTCGTCGCCTACATGACGAGCGGCAACATCGCCGTCTTCGATCACGACGTGCGGCGCCATCTGGACTTCGTGGAGCGTGCAGCGGGAGCGCTCAGTCTGGACACCGCCGCCGTGCAGCGCGCGCGCGCGGCCGCCGAGGCCGCCGAGAAGAAGAAGCAGCCGGGTGACGTGGACCTCCCGATGGTGCAGGATCTGAAGCGTTTCATTCGCGAGTCGGAGGCGATAGCGGCGCTCGGCGCGGTCGGTATCCCTCCGAGTGCCGCGCGGTTTCTCAACCTTCCCTTCTATCAGACGGGCGAGGTGCGGAAACGCCCGCTCGGCGACGAGGACATCGCGATCGTCAAGCGCTTGTTCGATGAGGTGCGGCCCAACCTGGTGTTCGTCGCCGGCGATCTCTCAGATCCGCATGGCACGCATCGCACCTGCAAGATGGCGGTCGAGCGGGCGCTCGCCGTTTACCAAGGTCCGCCCCCCGAAGTGTGGCTCTATCGCGGCGCGTGGCAGGAATGGGCACTGACCGAGGCCGACGTCCTGGTGCCGCTCTCCCAGGAAGAGCTGCGCGCCAAAGTCCTGGCGATCTTCCGCCATCAATCGCAGAAAGACACCGCCCCCTTCCCCGGCGGTCACGACGACCGCGAATTCTGGCAGCGGGTGGAGGCACGGAATCTCGAGACCGCCGCCCGGGCCGACCGGCTCGGGCTGCCCGAGTATTACGCGATGGAAGCCTATGTAATTCAGCATACTTAGCCGCAGATCGTTGCACCGCGCACCGGCTGTTCATTATGTTGGCCCCGCGTCTTCCCCCTTAGGAGGAGGCCAGCAATGAACGCAACGACTACAAAAGCACTCAGCTTGGCTCTCGTCGTCGCCGTTTGGACAATCGTCTCACATCTCGGGAAGCTGCCGCTGCAGCTGTGGCCCGTGATTGTGGGCCTCGCCTGCTTCGTGGGCGCCGGCGGCGGAATGATGGGACTCCAGAAGTCGATTCTTGGCAGTCTGTCCGGGGTAGTATGGGCGCTCGTCTACGGCTCCGTGGCCAGCGCGCTGGGACACTCGGAAGTAGCAGACGCATTGCTCCTGGGCGCCGCGGTGTTCGGCATGGTCTTGCAGGCGCGCGTGCCGTTGCTGTCGTACACGGCCGGCGCGTTCATCGGCGCCGCCACGGCGCTGGGTGCCCGCGCGGTGACGATCAATGGCGGCATCCGCGTCGCGATCGCCTTAGCGATCGGCTGTGTGCTGGGAATCGTGGCAGAACGGGTTGCGGAGATGATTGGTCGGATGCGGGTCGTTCCAGCGATGTCGAACCGCTGATCGCACGCTGCTCGGAAGGGAGCAAGGCACATGCGTCTAGGCTCACTCGCCGCCGCATGTGCCTTTGCCGTTTCACCGCTCGCCGCACAGGATAGCACCCGCAGCGCGCAAGATTCCGCGCCGCGGGTGTTTCTCGATTGCCCCGATACGTTCTGCGATTTCGACTACTACCGCACCGAAATCACGTTCGTGAACTGGGTCCGCGACCGTCAGTTCGCGCAGGTGCACGTGCTGGTCACCACGCAATCTACGGGCGGGGGACAACAATTCACCGTCGACTTTATCGGGTCCGAGCGGTTCGCCGGCGCGGCAGACACGCTGCACTGGATTTCTACGACCAGCGACACACAGGATGATATCCGCCGCGGCCTAGCCCGAACCTTCAGACTCGGATTGATCCGGTTCGTCGCCAAGACGGCGGTGGCGCCAAATATCGAGATCTCCTACAACGCACCGGCGAATGCCGCCGCACAGGTGCACGACCCGTGGAATTATTGGGTCTTTCGCGCGCAGATGAACGGGAATCTGCAGGGCGAGAAGACATTCAAGTTCCAAAACTGGTTCAGCACTCTTTCCGCCAATCGCGTGACCGAGGCATGGAAAGTCCGTCTTTCTATAAACCAGAATTACAACCAGAGCGACTTCACGATCACCACGTTCGATTCGCTGGGGAATCCATCCGGCGAACAAGTCATCACGAGTATTAGTCGCGGGTACGATGCGAGCGCACTGATGGTCCGAAGCTTGTCGACCCACTGGTCGGCCGGGGGCCGCGGATCAGTGTCGTCCTCAACCTTCCTTAACGAGAAGCTGGCAACTTCAATAGCCCCTGCAATCGAGTACGACGCCTATCCATACTCGGCATCAACGCGACGACTGCTCACATTCCGTTACGAGATCGGGCCGAAGACATTTCGGTACCGCGACACCACCATTTTCAACCGCGTAGCCGAGACCCGGTTCAATCAGCTATTGAATGTTTCGCTCAGTGTGAAGCAGCCGTGGGGCTCGACCGGTATCGCGGTGGAGGGCAGCAACTACCTGCACGATTTCCGGAAGAACCGCGTGACCGTGTTCGGCAACGGCGAATTCCGGCTGTACAAGGGACTCTCGCTCAATTTCGTCGGGAGTGTCGCGCTGATTCATGACCAGCTGTTCCTACCGAAGGCGGGCGCGACGGAGCAGGAAGTGTTGCTGCGGCGGCGCCAGCTCGCGACGTCGTATAACTATTTCACATTCTTCGGCTTGAGCTATACGTTCGGCTCGAAGTTCGCCAACGTCGTGAATCCCCGCTTCGAAGGCGGGGGCGGCGGCTTCTTCATCATCCAGTAATCGGCCCTACAAAAGACCAAACCCGGAGCCACGCGCTGCACTCCGGGCTGGTGAGGCCGGGCCAAGCGGCCGTCGACGCTTGGGCCACGACCTCTGCTCTTATTGCTGCGAATGTAGAGCCGTTTCCGCCTTGGCTTTGTCAGAGATCGGTCCAGCCACGTCCGGGAACTGTTGCAGCGGTCCGTCGAAAGGCGGATTCTTCAGACCATGATTCTCCGCGTGCGCCGGGGCGCCGTGGTCGGCACTCTGCTCGTTCTGGCATTCGCCGTGGCGGTGGTGCTCGCGGTGCAGGCCTATGGCGTCGCGCGCTATCACCGCGCGCAAGCGGATCGTGTGCTGCGCGACTACGCGGCCCTGGCGGCCGCACGCGTCGCCCAGCGCAGCGCCAGCGAGATCTACTACGCCGTCATTCCACCGTTGAAGGCGGTTCAGCACGCCTACGAGATGGCGCCACACGCGCCGCCGCCGGCACCAAAAGACCTGCGGGTCGACGAGATGGAGCATGAATTCTCGCTCAAGCCCTACATTCGCTTCACGTTCCGCATGGACTTCAAGACACATCGCCTGCAAACGGCAGGCGCGCCGTTGCCGGCCGCGGTACGCACCTGGCTCATCGACACACTTCCGGTCCACACGCGAACCGTCTACGACACGTCGTGGCATATGGGGACCGTCCTCGGGCGTCCTGCCGGCGAACGTCGCTATGTCGCCTATACCGTGCTGCGCGATTCGACCGGGGTATTGCGCACCGCACTCGGCTTCGACGTAAAGCCCGAAGTGTTACGCCCGCTGGTGGTGCATGCGACCGAGAAGTTTCCGTTGCTGCCGCGGCCGCTGACCGGAGGGGTGCAGTACGACTCGATGGGATCGATCATCATCACGGACCGCTACGGCTACGAGATCTATCGCTCCGCGGTGCAGTACACCTCTCCGTTCACGGCGCGCGACACCGTCGGCACGGACATGGGCGATCTGCACGCCCAAGCCACGCTGCGCGCCTCGGTCGCGGACCAGCTCATCATCGGCGGATTGCCGAAGTCCCGACTGCCGCTGATCCTCGGCCTGCTGGCGTTGACGGCCGTCTTGATCGGCACCGCGCTCGTGCAGCTGCGGCGTGAGTCGCAACTCGCGCGCTTGCGCACCGATTTCATCTCCGGTGTTTCCCATGAGCTGCGCACGCCGTTGGCGCAGATTCGCATGTTTTCCGAGACCCTGGTGCTCGGCCGTGTGCGTTCCGACGAGGAGCGGCGGCGCTCGTTGGCGATCATCGACCAAGAATCACGGCGACTGACGCACCTCGTCGAGAACCTACTGCACTTCTCGCGCGCAGAGCGTCGGACGGCGCACGTGACGCCCGAGCCGACCGCCCTCGCGCCGCTGGTGCAGGAAGTGATCGATGGCTTCGCGCCGCTGGCGGCAGCGAGCGGCGCGACGTTGTCGGCGGCCGTCCCCGGCGACCTCGTCGTGCCCGCCGATCCGGGCGCGGTCCGGCAGATGCTGTTGAACCTGCTCGACAACGCGGTGAAGTACGGGCCCGCGGGGCAGGAGGTGCGCATCGGAGCAACGCGCGACGACGGAGCGGCGCGGCTCTGGGTGGATGACGGCGGACCGGGCATTCCCGGACCCGATCGGGAACGTGTGTGGGAGCGCTTCTGGCGGCTCGAGCGCGACCGCGGCTCCGCGATCGCCGGCAGCGGCATCGGGCTCGCGGTCGTACGCGAGCTCGCGAGCTTGCACCACGGGCGCGCGTGGATCGACAATCCGGCGGCAGGCGTTGGCACACGCGTTGTCATCGAGCTCCCGATATGACCGCGTCCGCCAGTCCCATGCCCGCCAAACGGATTCTCGTCATCGAAGACAATCCGGATCTCGCCTACGGGCTCCGCAACAACCTCGAGATCGAGGGCTACGACGTCGAAGTCGCCAAGGACGGCACGAAGGGCCTATCGCGTGCGAAAGCCGGACAGCCCGATCTCGTCGTCCTCGATTTGATGCTGCCGGGAATGGATGGCTTCCGCGTGTTGCGGGCGCTGCGCGATGATGGACACGGCATGCCGGTGTTGATTCTGACCGCGCGCGGTGAGGAAGCCGACAAAGTCCGTGGGCTTCGGCTCGGCGCCGACGATTACGTCACGAAGCCGTTCGGCGTGCTCGAGCTGCTGGCGCGCATCGAAGCCCTGCTGCGCCGCACCGCCGCACCGCGCAAGAACGGTGGACCGCCGGCGCCGGTATTCGAGAAGTTCGGCGACATCGAAGTGCTGACGCCGTCGCGGACGGTGCTGCGCGATGGCTCGCCGGTCGCTCTCACGCCCAAGGAATATGATCTGTTGATCGCGCTGCTCCGGCGCGACGGCGCCTGTATCACGCGCTCCGAGCTGCTCACGGAGGTCTGGGGCTACAGTGCTGAAGTCATGAGCCGCACGGTCGATACGCATGTGGCCGAGCTGCGGCGCAAGCTCGAGCACGATCCCGCCAATCCCCGACACATTCTCACGGTGCGTAAGACGGGCTACCGACTCGCACGGTGACCGTGAGCGCGCAACAAGCCGAAACACTCCGGCGCTTGCATGTCGAAGGACCGATGCTGGTGTTGCCCAACGCCTGGGACGCCGGCAGCGCACGACTCTTTATCGAAGCCGGTTTCTCAGCGCTCGCGACGACGAGCGCCGGCATCGCGTTCAGCCTCGGATACATGGACGGCGAGCGGATCAGCCGCGACGAAATGCTGGCCGCCGTTGCACGCATCACCCGGCGAGTCTCGGTGCCCATCACCGCCGACATGGAGGCGGGCTACGGGCGCACGCCCGATGCCGTCGCGGAAACGGCGCGCCGGGTGATCGACGCAGGCGCCGTCGGGATGAATCTCGAAGACAGAATCGAACACGGTCCGCTCCTCGATTTCTCACTCGCCGTCGAGCGCGTGCGAGCGGCTCGCGTAGCGGCGGACAAGGCGGGCGTGTCGATCGTGATCAACGCGCGCACCGATACCTTCGAAGCACCGGAGATCCCGCGCGGCGGCCGGGTGGCTGAGGCGGTGCGCAGAGGCAACGCGTTCCGGCAGGCGGGCGCAGATTCGGTGTTCGTACCGTTCGTGGGCGATCGCGGCACGATCGAGCAGCTGGTTCAGCAGATCGACGCACCCGTCAACATTCTCGGCGCACCCAACGCGCCTTCACTGAAAGAGCTTGCTGCTCTGGGCGTCCGGCGGGTGACGTTCGGGTCTGCGCCGATGCGCGCCACCCTCGGCTTGGTGCGACGCATGGCGCGGGAGTGGAAAGAGAAGGGTACCTACGGGACGCTCGAGGCGTACGGCATTCCGTTCGCCGAGCTGCAGAAACTCTTCGGCGACCGCTAGTTCAATTCGACGTGCAGATGGTCGGCGGTGCCGACGTGCCGCTTCGTATCGAACCCCATCGACCAGAAATAGAGCTGCACACTCCAATTCTTCAGCGTGCCGCGACCCGTCGTTCGGAGATCGACCGCGTGCACCCATCCATCCGCGCCACGGTAATGCCGGCTGTGGAGCTTCTCGGGCAATCCCATGCGACCGTAGTCATCGGGCTGACGGCCCGTGTCGGTGATGAGAATATCCCTGTCCACGAGGATCGCGGTCGACAGGGCCAGTCGCAGAAGCGGATGAACGGAGGTGTAGTACGCGCGAACGGGAGCAGATTTGGCATGCACGCTCGCGAGATACAGTAACGAATAGCCGCAGTAGAACACGACCAGGGGCAGCGCCACCCATTTCGCCAGCGGCATCACCAAAGCACGCCCGCCCTTCCCTCCTCGTTTCGCAAACCTGCGTGCGATCCAAACGGCGTAGGCGGTCACCACGCCGCCGGTCAGGAATGCCGCCACCAGTACCGCCACCCACACCGGCGTTCGCCCGTGCTCGTAGATGAAAACAGAGCCGCGCACCAACACGACGAACGGCAAGGCGATGATTAGAGCGATCTTGAGGAAGGCGATCAGCGCTTCGCCCGCCAGCGCCTTCCATTCGGTCGGCGTGGACGGCGCCGCCTGCCGCCATTTCCGCCGCCACTCCTGCTGCGCCTCCTTCTTGAGGCGCGCCAAGCGAACAGCCACACCGTCCATGCGGAAAATGTACGTATCAGATTGCATCCGGGCTTCAACGTCATCAAACCGTCATCCAGTCGTAGGTGGGATCTCACGGATCGATGTGCAAAGCATCATGCTGGCGCCGTCTCTTTGAACAATCCCCCACCGGAGCGTTCCATGAGACTGCGTTTGCTCGCTTTGTCGACCGTCGTCATGGTTGTGTGTTGCACTCCAGAGAGCCCGCAGACGGTCGCGGTCTCCGCGGATTCGTCGCGAGTCCGATTCTACCAGGAAAAGCGCCCGGAAGGCTTCGAGATCGGGCGGGCGTTTCAAGCGCAGCAATCCCTCGATGTTACCGTGGGTGACATCCCCGAGGACGTCAGCACGATTCCTCCCGCCACTTCTGCAAACATGCTCATCCGCACTGCGACTGCGTCCATCGAGGTGGACTCACTCGAACGCGCGATCGCGGCAGTGAAAAAGCTCGCGGCGCGTCTAGGAGGCTATGTCGCTAATTCCGGCATCGAGGCGGGGAAGAACCGCTTGCGGAGCGCGATTTTGGAAATGAAGATTCCCGCCCCGCGCTTTGAAGAGGTGCTCACCGGACTCGAGCCGATCGGTAAGCTCGAATCGGTCAATGTCAGCGCCCAAGACGTTGGTGAGGAGTATGTCGACGTCGACGCTCGCATGCAGAACGCGAGACGGCTTGAGGCTCGTTTGATCGACTTGTTGGCAAATCGTACCGGCAAGCTCAAGGACGTCCTCAGCGTCGAAGAAGCGTTGGCGAGAGTGCGTGGCGAGATCGAACGCTACGAAGGACGGATTCGCTACCTCAAAGCGCATACAGCGACCAGCACCATCAGTGTGACCGTGCATGAGCCCGTTCCGGTAGTTGGAGGCCCAGGCCACACCGTGATGGGTGACGCTCTGCGGCAAGCATGGCGCAACTTTGTTGTGCTCGCCTCGCTCGGGGTTCAGTCCCTTGGAGTGGTGATTCCTCTCGGCTTACTTGCGTTCGCGGGTTGGCTAGTGACGCGACGCTGGCGAGTTGGCCAACGGGCTGCATGAACGTCCTCTTCCTTTATCTAGCGAACGGCGGAGGTTGACCCTTACGGTCCCATGCGGTCTCTTCGTCTCTTACCATCGCTCTCACTCAGGAGGCCGCTATGCCCGACACGATCCGGAAGCTCGACTACTACTACATCACGGCGCCTGACAAGGCGGGTGAAGGCGCACGCGTGTTAGGCGCGCTTCGAGATGCCGGCGTGAATCTGCTGGCCGTGCACGCGTTCCCGAGCGCGCGTCGCTCGCAGATCGACATCGTTCCCTCGGACTCCGCCGCGTTCGTCAACGCCGCGAAAGCGGCGGGCGTCAAGATCTCGAAGCCGAAGACCGTATTCCTGGTCGAAGGTGATGATCGTGCGGGCGCCATGGCCTCCTTGCTCAACCGGTTGGGCAGCGCGGGCGTCAACGTCACAGCGACGAGCGCGGTGCGGTCCGGATCCGGCCGCTACGGGGCGCTGCTATGGGTTAAGCCCCGGGACGTGAAGAAGGCGTCGGAAGCTTTAGGGGCTATGTAGGTTCAATATCGGGTATCAGAAAGCGACCCCCTTTGGAGGACATGAGTCATGGCGTCACGAGCTGAGCGGTTCAAGAAAGCCGCGGTGAAGGCCGCCAAGACGGCGAGGAAGTGGGCGGCGACCGCCGCACGCGAAGCCGACCGGCTGCTCGAGGAAGCGCAGAAGCGCGTAGAGACTGAACAGCGCCAGCGGCGGATCAAGGAAGCGCTCCGCCGCACCGGGAAGGTACTGAAGGCGGTCGGACGCGCGGCGATCGTGGCGGGGATCGCGGCGGGGATTGCATCGGCACGGGCCGAGAAGCGCGCGCGCAAACTCAGCAAAAAGGCGAGACGTTAGTCGGCCCGCTCGGCCCCGCTCAGCTTGAGCAGGCGGCTCCACTGCGCCGCCGTTACGGGACTCACCGACAGCCGTCCCTGCCTTACGATGGGAAGATCCGTGAAGGTCTTGTCGGACTTGATCTGCGCAAGTGTCACCGGTTGGGGCAACCGCCGATGCGCTTTGAGATCGATCACGACGAGCCGCGGATCTTTCTTTTTGGGATCCGCATACGGCGCGGATATGACGGTTGCCCAACCGACTACCGCTTTCTCGCCACCCGTGTGGTAGACGAGGACTTGATCGCCCGGATGCATGGCGCGGAGGTTCCGTAAGGCCACCGGGTTTTTCACGCCGTCCCAGACGGCTGTCTCTTCCCGCTCGAGATCGGCATAGCTGTACGCCGTCGGTTCCGTTTTGACTAACCAATAGTTCGCCACTGTTAACCCCGCGGTATGGCCGCGGGGTTGGCCACCCGCGCGGCCCAGTCCTGAATGGTTGTGGCCAGCTCCTGCATCACGTCGTCTTCCGACTTCCCAGTGCGCTTCGGCACCTTGAACGAATGATCGCCTTCGTCAATCAGATGCAGCGTCGCCCGCTCGCCGAGCTGCTGCACGACCCCTCGTAACAAGTCGAGCTGGGCGAACTCGTCGCGCGTGCCCTGCAGAAACAACATCGGCACCCGCACCGCCGACAGGTGCTCCGCGCGAGTGATCCCCGGACGTCCGGGCGGATGTAACGGGAAGCCGAGGAACACGAGTCCCCGTAGGCCCGGTAGCGGTTCTGTAGATTGTGCCTGAGACGTCATCCGGCCTCCAAACGACTTGCCCCCCGCGATCAACGGGAGTTCAAGCCCCTCGCGCGCGGCCGCAGCGACAGCCTCCCGCACTGCTGCTTCGGCAACCGCCGGCGAATCGGGCCGGCTTTTCTTTGCCTGCATGTAGGGGAATTCGTACCGGTACGTCGCGATGCCGTGCTGCGCGAATGCGCGTGCTGCCCGCTCGAGAAAGGCGTGGCGCATCCCCGCCCCGGCGCCATGCGCGAGCACCAGCAGTGCTCGCGCACCGGCCGGAGCGGTCAACAGATGGTCCATTTATTTCAGTCGCTCGTTCAACCGTTCCAGTACGCCTACCAGATTCGGCTTGAGCTCCAGGACACGGGCCACCGGGTCGTGCCCCAGCTTCTGCATGCGCTTCAGCGCATTCGCAATGGTGAAATTGCTGTTGTGGAGCTTGCCGTTGACCTCGTCCCACTCGATCGGCATGGACACCGGCGCCTGCGGCGACGGCCGCACGCTGTAGGGTGCGACGATCAACTGGCCGGCGCGATTCTGAAAGGCATCCACATACACTTTGCCTTCACGTTTGCTGATCGTCCGTGCCGTGGTCGCGATGTCGGTGTGCTGATCGGTGACGAGCCGGGCAAACAAAATCGCGAGCTGCAGGGATTGCGCGTAGGTGAGCTGCCGGCCGAGCGGCAGCATGATGTGCAAGCCTGATTTTCCCGTGGTCTTGATGAACGCCGGCATGGCGACGTCATCGCACAGTTTCGTCATCGTCTTGGCGAGGGTAATGACATTCGCAAACGGCGCCTCTTTGGGATCGAGATCGATGAGGCACCAGTCCGGGCGCGTGAGGTCGTCGATGCGGCTCATCCAGATGTGCAACGGGATCGTTCCGAGGTTCACGAGGTAGACCAGCGTCTCGACGTCGTTGCACACGAAGTATTGGATGTCGCGCTGCGTATCCTCGCTCCAGATCGGAATCGTCTGAATCCAGTCCGGCACAAACCCCGGCGCGTCTTTTTGATAGAATGACTTGCCGTTGATACCGTCCGGATACCGCGTGAGCACGACGGGGCGATTCTTCAAATACGGCAGCAACCACGGTCCCATGCTGCGGTAGTATTCGATGAGATCGCCCTTCGTGTACTTCTCCTCGGGCCAGAATACTTTGTCGAGGTTGGACAACTTCACTTCTCGGGGAAGAGGGACGGGGGAAGGGGGAAGGGTAAGGCCCTGCTCACCTTCCGCATGGTTTACCCTTCCCTCTTCCCCCTTCCCGCTTCCCGGCATCGTCACATCTTCGGGCTTCTTATCGTCGCGGAATCTGACGAACACTGATTGCCTTAAGAGTCCGTCTTTCGTGAACTCCTTGTAGCGAACGTCGCACACGAGCCGCGGCTCGACCCACGTGTGATCCGGTCCCTTGGGTAGCGCGCCGTGTTCCGGTGGATCGCACGGCGGGGTCTTGCGGACGAGGCTTTGGAGTGTGGCGCTGATTTCCGCCAACTCATTGCCGCTGAATCCCGAGCCGGCACGGCCGCAGTAGATCAGTCGGCCGTTCTTGTACGCGCCGACATGCAGCGAGCCGAATCCGCCGCGCGAGCCCTTGGGCTTCGAGAAGCCGACGACGACGAAGTCGTCGATGCGATCGGCGCGGATCTTCAGCCAGTCAGAGGACCGGCCATTGCGATACGGGCTGTCCGCTTGCTTGGCGACGATGCCTTCGAGCCCAAGATTCACGACCTGCTCGTAGAGCGCCTCACCATTCTTTTCGAAGTGCTCCGAATAGCGCAGCGGCCCGGTCGGCGGCAAGATCTTCTGCAAGATCTCTTTGCGCCTGATGAGGGGCAGCTTGCGAAGATCGTAGCCCGCGAAGGCGAGCAGATCGAACACGTACAGCGTCGCCGGCGCCTCGATCGCCGCACGCTTCACCTCGGCGCGCCCGGATAACTTGGCGCGCGCCTGCAGCTTCCCGAAACTCGGGTGGCCGGATTCGTTCAACACCACGAGCTCGCCGTCGAGAATCACGCCGTCATACGGGATCGCCTTGACCGCGCGCGCAATCTCCGGGAACGCGCCCGCGAAGTCGAGTCCCTTGCGCGAATACAGTATCGCTTCGCCGTTCTGGCAGGCCGCGCGCATGCGATAGCCATCGAGCTTCACCTCGAACAGCCAACCGGCCTTGGAGAACGGCTGATCGCGCGTCTCCGCGAGCATGAGCTCCGTGTCCTCAACCCGCAGGTTCCGCTTCGGCGCGCCGAGTTTCTCAAGCTCCTTCTTGATCGGCTCGGCGCGCTGCTTGGCGTTGCGGAGCTCGTCATTGGTGAGGCCAGACAGAACTGATTCGTTCGAGTACGGCTCGGGGGAGACGTACTCGTCACGCTCTTTGATGAGCAGCCACTCTTTCGGAGTCTTCTTGAGTTTGATCAGGGTCCAGCGGCCGCGCAGTTTGTAGCCGCGGAGCTCGAACAGGAGCTTCCCCTTTTCCAGACCTTCGTATGGGTCTTCGAGCGGAACCCACACGCCGCGGTCCCAGACGATGACCGTGCCCGCGCCGTAATTCCCTTCGGGAATCACACCCTCGAAGTCGCCGTACTCGAGCGGATGGTCTTCGACGCGGACGGCGAGACGCTTATCGGCTGGATTTGCGGAGGGACCTTTGGGGACGGCCCACGACATGAGCACGCCGTTCATTTCGAGACGCAGATCCCAATGCAACCGCGTCGCGTCGTGCATGTGCACGATCAACAAGCCCCCGGGTTTGGGGGCGGCTTTCGGAGCTACTCCCCCGGGCTCGGGAGTTCTGTCAAAGGCGCGCTTCGTACGATACGTGCTGAGCGAATCGGCTTCTTCGGAGCGGGCCTTCCGACGGGTGGGCATGAGCGCGTATCATACCCCACTATGGCCGCTCATTCCATCGGTTCCGCTACGGTGTCGTTTGGCCTCGTCTCCGTACCCGTGCAGCTCTACGCTGCCGGCGAATCCAAGGCCACCATCACGTTCAACTGGCTGCACAAGAAAGACGGCGCCCGACTCAAGCAGCAGTACGTCTGCTCCAAAGACGGCGAGAAGGTCGAGCGTGATGAGATGATCAAAGGCTATGAATTCAGCAAGGGCCAATACGTCACGTTCACGCCTGATGAGTTGAAAGCGTTGGAAGAGCGAGCCACCGGCGCGATCGACATCATCGAGTTTCTTCCAGCCGAGAAGGTGGACCGCATCTACCTCGACCGCACCTATTTCCTCGGACCCGATAAAGGCGGCGAGCGCGCGTACAAGCTGCTGGCCGACGCGCTCGAGAAGACCAAGCGCGTCGCGATCGGCCAGTATGCTGCGCGTGGCAAGCAGTATCTCATCATGGTCCGCCCGATGGACGGCGCGCTCGCGATGGAGCAGCTGCGCTACGCCGACGAGATTCGCGAAATCGCCGAAGTGCCGATTCCCAAGACCGAAGTGAAGAAGCCCGAGCTCGATCTCGCGATCAAGTTGATCGACCAGGCGGCGACGGAGGAATTCCACCCGGAGAAGTACAAGGACAACGTGCGCGAGCGGATGCAGGAGCAGATCGAGCGCAAGGTCGAGGGCAAGCAGATCACGGAGGAGCCGGAGGAGGCACCGAAGGCCAAGGTGCTCGACCTGATGCAGGCGCTGAAGCAGAGTCTGGAAGGGGAAAAGGCGGAGAAGGCCGAAGCCAAGTCAGCCGCGAAACAGCCCAAGCGCCGGAAAGTCGCCGGAGGCCGCTAAAGCATTATCTTGGGGCGACTCTTACCCCGAGGGTGAGCGGTGCAAGACACGTTCTCGACGACTGCGAATGCGCCGGGCCCGCTGTTTTGGATCATCTGCTTCGCCGTCGCGCTGTTCGAAATCGCCAGCATGTGGAAGCTGTACCAGAAGGCCGGCTACCCCGGTTGGGCCGCGATCATCCCGATTTACAATGCGATTGTCATGATCCAGATCGCGCGCAAGCCGGTATGGTGGATTCTGCTCTATTTGATTCCGCTGGTGAACGTCATCATCGCGATCATCGTCACGCACAACGTGTCCGTGAATTTTGGAAAGGGCGTCGGGTTCACGCTGGGACTCATTTTTCTGGGTCCGATCTTTTATCCGATTCTGGCGTGGGGTGATGCGGAGTATCAGCCAGCGTCAGGAACTCCCGTGCCAGCTTAGGTCCCATTCCTTTTTCTTCGTGCTTGAAGAAGATGTAGGCATCGGTCCAGGCCTCGCCCCCCCCGCCCCCCCCCAAGGCCTGGACCTTCTGCATCCAGTCCCGCAGCGAGTCTTCCGCAT